>NZ_JBVHDS010000028.1:0-71892 GCF_055563255.1 Streptomyces sp. NPDC002958
TACTGCAGGGGGGACCCTGTGGGAGAGTAGGACGCCGCCGAACTCCTTTTACGGGAAAGCCCCGTGCCCTTGTGGCACGGGGCTTTTCTGCGTTCGCGAGGACTTGCGTTACCCCTGTGCACCTGCCCGAAGTGGCTGAGGGTAAGGTCAGGGGGGCATCATTGGCACGTTCTTCACAGGAGGCCCCCGGGTGGAGGTCCAGGAGACTCGGGTTCAAACGGACCGGGTCCTCACCATCCCCAACATCCTCAGCATGGCTCGCCTCGTCGGGGTACCGCTCTTCCTGTGGCTGATTCTTCGCCCCGAGTTCGGCGGGCCCAAGAGCGATGGCTGGGCGCTGCTGGTGCTGATGCTCAGCGGGATCAGCGACTACCTCGACGGTATGCTCGCCCGCCGGTGGAACCAGATCAGCAGCCTCGGTCGGCTCCTGGACCCTGCTGCAGACCGCCTCTACATCCTTTCGACCCTCGTCGGCCTGACCTGGCGGGAGATCCTGCCGCTCTGGCTCACCGCGGCACTTCTGGCCCGCGAGCTGATGCTCCTCGTGATGGTGGGAATCCTTCGCCGTCACGGCTATCCGCCGCCCCAGGTGAACTTTCTGGGGAAGGCTGCCACGTTCAACCTGATGTACGCGTTCCCCTTGTTGCTGCTCAGCGACGGAAGTGGTTGGCTTGCATCGCTGGCCGCTATTTTCGGATGGGCGTTCGCAGGTTGGGGTACAACGCTCTATTGGTGGGCAGGGATCCTCTACGTGGTTCAGGTCCGCCGGCTCGTCAGGGCGGATGTAGTAGCCGATTGAGCTCGTTGATGCGGTGCCGCGCAGTGTGGCCGGCCCGCCGCTGATGACCCACATGGTGCCCTGACGGGCGAAGTCGGCTAGACCGTCGTCTCTTTTAGGAGGACGTTTCCGACATGAAGGCCGTCGTGATGGCTGGTGGCGAAGGCACTCGTCTTCGTCCCATGACCTCAAGCATGCCCAAGCCGCTTCTGCCCGTCGCCAATCGGCCGATCATGGAGCATGTGCTTCGGTTGCTCAAGCGGCACGGGCTCAACGAGACCGTCGTAACGGTCCAGTTTCTCGCCTCGTTGGTCAAGAACTACTTCGGGGACGGCGAAGAGCTCGGGATGGAGCTCAGCTACGCCAACGAGGAGAAACCGCTCGGCACCGCTGGAAGCGTGAAGAATGCCGAGGAAGCGCTGAAGGACGACACTTTCCTCGTCATTTCCGGTGACGCGCTCACCGACTTCGATCTCACCGACCTCATCGCCTTCCACAAGGAAAAAGGCGGGCTGGTGACGGTGTGCCTCACCCGCGTGCCGAATCCTCTGGAATTCGGCATCACCATTGTGGACGAGGCGGGCCAGGTCGAGCGATTCCTGGAGAAGCCCACCTGGGGTCAGGTCTTCTCGGACACCGTCAATACGGGCATCTACGTCATGGAGCCCGAAGTCTTCGACTACGTCGACGCCGACGTCTCGGTGGACTGGTCCGGTGATGTCTTCCCTCAGCTCATGAAGGAGGGCAAGCCCATCTACGGCTATGTCGCCGAGGGTTACTGGGAGGACGTCGGTACCCACGAGAGTTATGTGAAGGCGCAGGCCGACGTCCTTGAGCGCAAGGTCGACGTCGAGATCGACGGCTTCGAGATCTCGCCAGGGGTATGGGTCGCGGAAGGCGCGGAAGTACATCCCGACGCGGTGCTGCGGGGACCCGTCTATATCGGGGACTATGCAAAGGTTGAAGCCGGTGTGGAAATTCGCGAGCACACGGTCATCGGGTCGAACGTCGTCGTCAAGAGCGGCGCCTTCCTGCACAAGGCCGTGGTGCACGACAACGTCTACATCGGCCAGCACAGCAATCTGCGCGGATGCGTGATCGGTAAGAACACCGACGTCATGCGGGCCGCCCGCATCGAGGACGGCGCGGTCATCGGGGACGAGTGTCTGGTCGGTGAGGAATCGATTATTCAGGGCAATGTCCGCGTCTACCCGTTCAAGACCATCGAGGCAGGCGCCTTCGTCAATACCTCGGTAATCTGGGAATCGCGCGGACAGGCCCATCTCTTCGGGGCCCGTGGTGTGTCCGGGATTCTGAACGTCGAGATCACGCCGGAACTTGCGGTCCGGCTCGCCGGAGCGTATGCCACGACTCTCAAGAAGGGCTCGACGGTCACCACCGCACGCGACCACTCCCGCGGCGCCCGTGCACTGAAGCGAGCGGTGATCTCGGCGCTTCAGGCCAGCGCCATCGACGTCCGCGACCTGGAAAACGTACCGCTGCCCGTCGCACGCCAGCAGACCGCACGGGGCAGCGCCGGCGGGATCATGATCCGTACGTCTCCCGGCGTGCCCGACTCGGTCGACATCATGTTCTTCGACGAACGGGGCGCGGATCTCTCCCAGGCACGACAGCGGAAGCTGGACCGGGTCTACGCACGACAGGAATACCGCCGCGCCTTCCCGGGGGAGATCGGAGACCTGCACTTCCCGTCCAGCGTCTTCGACTCGTACACCGGATCGTTGCTGCGGAATGTGGACACCGCGGGAATTGCCGACGCGGGTCTCAAAGTTGTCGTCGACGCCTCCAACGGCAGCGCGGGACTGGTCCTGCCCAGCCTGTTGGGGCGGCTCGGCGTGGACTCATTGACCATCAACCCCGGCCTCGATGAATCACGCCCCACCGAATCCGCCGACACCCGGCGTTCGGGACTGGTGCGGCTGGGCGAGATCGTCTCTTCGGCAGGGGCCGCGTTCGGTGTGCGGTTCGATCCGGTCGGCGAGCGACTCTCCCTGGTTGATGAACGGGGCAGGATCGTGGAGGACGACCGGGCGCTCCTGGTGATGCTCGACCTCGTGGCAGCCGAGCGGCGCAGCGGGCGGGTGGCGCTGCCGGTGACCACGACACGGGTCGCCGAGCAGGTCGCGGCCTACCACGGCACGCAGGTCGAATGGACGACGACATCGCCCGACGACCTGACGCGGGTGGGACGCGAGGAAGGCACCATCTTCGGTGGAGACGGCCGCGGTGGCTTCATCGTTCCCGAATTCAGCAGCGTCTTCGACGGATCTGCTGCCTTCGTGAGACTCCTTGGGCTCGTCGCCAGGACCCAGCTCACCCTCAGCCAGATCGATGCCCGCATTCCGCGCGCCCATGTCCTGCGCCGTGATCTGGCTACACCCTGGGCCGTCAAGGGCTTGGTCATGCGTCGGGTCGTGGAGGCCGCAGGGGACCGCAGCGTCGATACGACGGACGGTGTGCGGGTCGTCGAGGCCGACGGGCGATGGGTGATGGTGCTGCCGGACCCGGCCGAAGCAGTCACCCATTTGTGGGCCGAGGGACCGGACGACGCCTCCGCGCAGGCACTGCTGGACGAATGGGCGGCGGTCGTGGACAGCGCAGGTCACTGAGGGTTCCGCCGGTGTGCCCGGCGGTGTCCGGAGGCGCCCTTGGGCACACCGGTGGGGCCATTCGGCGGTAGCGGCGGCGACGTGCGACGATGTGCGGCATGTCGCAGCAGCCCCCCGATCGGAGTACCGCCTCGCCGCCTGCGCGCCCCGACGCGTCCATGTCGCTGCTGACCAATGTGATGGACCACAGCCTGGACGACGGATACGCCGAAGCGGCGGCGCGTCGCAAGGCCGACGGGAGCGCGGGTATGCCCCGCACGCTCAAGTCGAAACTCGGCCTCGCCGCATGTCTGGTGCTTGCTGCCCTTGTCGTCACGCTCGGGGCCGCGCAGGCACGCGTCTCCGCGCCGGTCCTCGCCAAGGAGCGCGAGGAACTGATCGACCGTATCGACGGGGAGACGGCGGCGGCCGACACCCTTGAGTCGCAGGTCGACAAGCTCCGGGACGATGTGGGCAGGCGGCAGCGCAAGGCGTTGGAGAAGCACGGCGGGGACCAGGGGGAGCTGGTGGCCCTCCTCGCCGGTGCGACGCCGGTGGAGGGCCCCGGTGTGAAACTCGTCGTCGACGATGCAAGGGACTCCGACCAGGGCGGTGGCGGGCCGAGGGAGACCGCCGGATTCGCCGACACGGGGCGGGTGCGAGACCGGGACCTGCAGCGGGTTGTCAACGGCCTGTGGCAGTCCGGTGCAGAAGCCATCGCGATCAACGGGCAGCGTCTGACGGCCCTGTCGGCGATCCGCGCGGCCGGCGACGCCATACTGGTCGACAACAGACCGCTCGTGCCGCCGTACACGGTGCTTGCGGTGGGGGACGGGAAGCCGCTCAGCACCGCATTCCAGGACAGCGCTGACGGCCAGTATCTGCAGGCGCTCAAGGACACCTTCGACATCCGGACGAGTATCTCCGTCCAGGAGCGGGTGAGCCTTCCGGTGGCGCCGAGCCTGATCGTACGAACAGCAGAGCCTCATAAGGCCGCAGACACCGGCAGTGGTGCGGCAGACACAGGGAAGGGCACATCGTGATCGCCGTACTGGGCCTCGTCGTGGGAGTCGTGGTCGGACTGTTGGTCCGGCCCGAGGTGCCGGCGGTGGTCGAGCCCTACCTTCCGATCGCCGTCGTGGCTGCCCTCGACGCGGTCTTCGGGGGTCTGCGGGCCATGCTCGACGGAATCTTTGTCGACAAGGTGTTCGTGGTGTCGTTCCTGTCGAACGTCGTGGTGGCTGCACTGATCGTGTTCCTGGGCGACAAGCTGGGCGTCGGAGCGCAGCTCTCCACCGGTGTGGTGGTCGTGCTCGGCATCCGGATCTTCTCCAATGCCGCGGCCATCCGTCGGCACGTCTTCCGGGCCTGAGGCCGATGAGCAACGAGCTGATGAGCAATGAAGAACTTCCCAGCGACAAGGAGCGCACCGGCGAGCAGTCGGCCGGGGCCGCCAAGGAACTGACTGGGCGTCAGCGGCTGATCGCCGGGTTGTGGCCGCCACGGGTGACGCGGGCCCAACTCGTTGTCGCAATGCTGCTGTTCGGCCTCGGTCTCGGGCTGGCCATTCAGGTTCGCTCGAACAGTGACAACAGCGCACTGCGGGGTGCCCGCCAGGAGGACCTGGTCCGCATTCTCGATGAGCTGGACGACCGCACACAGCGTCTGGAGGACGAGAAGCAGCGCCTCGACGCTCAGCGCACTGAGCTGGAGAACAGCTCCGATCAGGCTGAGGAGGCTCGTAAGCAGACGGTGGAGAAGGAACGGCAACTCGGTATTCTCGCGGGTACCGTGGCGGCACACGGGCCCGGGATCACGCTCACCATCAATGACCCGGGAAACGGGGTGAAGGCGGACATGCTGCTCGACGCGCTCCAGGAGCTGCGTGCGGCGGGCGCCGAGGCGATCGAGGTCAACGGGGTGAGGGTGGTGGCCAATACGTACTTCTCCGGTGACGGCGGCAACGTCAAGGTTGACGACCGTAAGATCACCGCGCCGTATGTGTTCAAGGTGATCGGCAAGCCCCAGGACCTGGAGCCGGCGCTGAATATTCCTGGCGGTGTGGTGCAGACACTGGAGAAGGAGCAGGCCACCGTGCATGTGGCGCAGGCCGACGACATCGTCGTCAACGTCTTGCGACCGGCGAAGCGGCCTGGCTACGCTCGGTCGTCATCCTCGTGAGGCCGCCGCACAGAGGGGTCGAGGGTCACGGGCAGGAGGTTGCGGGGGGTCGCCGCATCGTAATGGTGGTGCGTGGTGGAAACTGTCGAGTGGATACGGACGTTGTGAACATGTCCGGGTCGGCAGGTGTGTTCGTTCAGGGTTCGTCCTGCCCCACGGGCGGGTCTATTTCGGTCAAGGGGAATCGCCCGTGAAGTTGTTTGGGAAGTTGTTCGGCAAGAGCGCTCGCGATGAGGCTGCCCGCCATCGCGCACCGCGCCATGGCCAGGCAGATGAGCAGGGCTCGGAGCGCCCGCTCTTCCGCGATCAGGTGTCTGGTTCGGGCAGTGATAATTCGGGCGCTTCCGGCGCGTCGTCTGTTGACCCTGCCGGTGCCGACCGCATAGGTTTCGGAGAACCGTCAACCTCAAGTACGGGTGGAGGGTTTACTCCGAGGCAGGAGGGTTCATCCATGCCGGTCTGTACGAGGTGCGGGCATCGCAACGCCGAGGCCAGTCGATTCTGCTCCAACTGCGGCGCGCCGCTGAGGGGTGGAGTTCCCGAGCGTGCCTCGGAGACGACCTCGACCATCTCCATCTCCGGTCTCGAGGCGTACGAGGCGGAGGCCACCGGGCAGACGCCCTTGCCGTCCCTCTCGCCGGAGGCACAGGCAGCTGTCGATGCTCTTCCGCTCGGCTCGGCGCTCCTGGTGGTGCGACGTGGTCCGAACTCCGGCAGCCGCTTCCTGCTGGACGGTGAGCTGACCACGGCCGGCCGCCACCCGCAGAGCGACATCTTCCTCGACGACGTGACGGTGTCGCGGCGGCATGTGGAGTTCCGCAGGAGTCCCGACGGCAGCTTCACGGTTGGGGACGTGGGCAGCCTGAACGGCACCTACGTGAACCGTGAGCGCATCGACTCCGTTGCCCTGTCCAACGGCGACGAAGTGCAGATCGGCAAGTACCGGCTGGTCTTCTACGCGAGCCAGCGGGGCATCTGACCCGTCAGGGAAGGTCCATGCTGAGAACACCGACGGGCGGTGCCGGTCACGGCACCGCCCCCGCCGACGACCGCCCGATGAGCATCGGCACGGTGCTCCTGCAATTGCGGGACGAGTTTCCCGAAGTCACGATCTCCAAGATTCGCTTCCTGGAGGCCGAAGGGCTCGTCGAGCCGCAGCGGACCCCCTCCGGCTATCGCAAGTTCCGTGGGGCCGACGTGGAGCGGCTGGCTCAGGTGTTGCGCATGCAGCGGGACCACTATCTCCCGCTGAAGGTCATCCGAGAGCATCTCGACGCCCTCGCCCGTGGCGAACAGTCGGCCCTGCCGTCCGCGGGCGGCCCGCGGGATCTGACCGACGGCGGCTGGGACGCGGAGTCCGGACGGGCCACCGCGGCCCGTATCGGGCGTGCCGAGCTGCTCGCGGCCGCCGAGGTTGCCGAGAACGACCTGGATGAGTGGGAGTCGTACGGCCTGGTCGCTCCCACCGCCGAGGGCGGTTACGACGCCGAGATGGTCACGGTGGCCAAGCTTGTGGCGGATCTGGGTCGATTCGGTCTGGAGCCGCGTCATCTGCGCGCCATGCGGGCGGCCGCGGACCGCGAGGCGGGACTCATCGAGCAGGTTGTCGCCCCGATGCGCAGGCACCGGAATCCGCAGACCAGAGCACATGCGGAGGCCACCGCGAGGGAGCTTGCGGAGCTGTCCGTACGGCTTCATTCGGCCCTTGTGCAAACCGCTCTGAGGGTTCGGCTCCACTGACTCACGTCAGTGCCCGACTACCCAAACCTGCCGAGCACGTCCTAGGGTTGCTGTGTGAACGAGCTCGACGTTGTGGGTGTCCGGGTGGAAATGCCCTCCAACCAACCGATCGTGCTCCTGCGTGAAGTGGGAGGCGACCGGTACCTCCCTATTTGGATCGGTCCTGGTGAGGCGACCGCGATCGCCTTTGCCCAGCAGGGCATGGCTCCGGCCAGGCCGCTGACCCATGATCTCTTCAAGGATGTGCTCGAGGCCGTCGGCCAGGAGCTCACCGAGGTCCGTATCACGGACCTGCGGGAAGGGGTCTTCTACGCGGAGCTGGTCTTTGCCAGCGGGGTCGAGGTGAGTGCGCGGCCGTCCGACGCCATAGCGCTCGCGCTGCGCACCGGAACGCCGATCTACGGCAGTGACGGGGTGCTCGACGACGCCGGTATCGCCATCCCGGACGAGCAGGAGGACGAGGTGGAGAAGTTCCGCGAGTTCCTCGACCAGATCTCACCGGAGGACTTCGGTACCAACAGTCAGTGACCGTTCGACGGGGTCGCCGTCAGCGCATCCGACAAGCCTTTCCCGTTCGCGAGACACGGGAAACCACCCTCAGGGTGATTATCACTCGGCGTGCCGAGTGTGGCGATCGTTGACGCACCCCGAGCGACTGCCTACCTTCGAGATGGCAGGTCAAGGACGGAGGTCGGCGTGAGAAGCAGCGGCGACGGTATGGCAGCGGGTGGGCCGTATTCGCAGCAGGGGAGTACAGCCGGCCACACCATCAGGCAACCGGTTCAGCCGGCGGCGGTGGCGGGGGGCGGCGTGGCATCGGCCAGCGACATCGGCTATCGCGGGCCGACAGCTTGCGCGGCTGCGGGCATCACCTATCGGCAGCTCGACTACTGGGCGCGCACGGGGCTGGTCGAGCCGAGCGTGCGTCCGGCGTACGGTTCGGGCACACAGCGGCTCTACAGCTTCCGGGACGTCGTCCTGCTGAAGATTGTGAAGCGCTTCCTGGACACGGGCGTCGCCCTGCAGAACATCCGTACCACGGTCCAGCATCTGCGGGCACGCGGATTCCAGGATCTTGAGCGGATGACGCTGATGAGTGATGGGGCGACGGTCTACGAGTGCTCCTCGCCCGACGAGGTCGTCGATCTCCTCCAGGGCGGCCAGGGGATCTTCGGTATCGCCGTGGGTGTGGTGTGGCAGGACGTCGACGCCGCGCTGTCACAGCTGCACGGTGAGCGGGTGGACACCGGCGAGACACTGATCGGGAACAACCCCACTGATGAGCTCGCGCGGCGGCGCAACCGCGCCGGCTGACCCGGCCGGGGAATCGGGCGCGGCGATTGTCAGTGCCGTAAGGCAGCATCGGTTGATGTGAGAGCCGCGCCCACCATCCTGCATCTGGACATGGATGCCTTCTACGCCTCTGCCGAGCAGGCGGCGAAGCCCAGTCTGCGCGGCAAGCCGGTCGTGGTGGGCGGGCTCGGGCCGCGTGGAGTCGTCGCCACCGCGTCGTACGAGGCACGGCGCTTCGGGGTGCACTCGGCGATGCCCATGGCGCAGGCGCGGCGGCTGGCTCCCAACGCGGCCTATCTGGTGCCCCGCTTCCTGCTGTACCGGACGGTCAGCGACCAGGTGATGGAGCTGCTCGGGCGGCTTTCCCCGCTGGTGGAGCCGCTCAGCCTGGACGAGGCCTTTGTGGACCTCGAAGCCGGTGGGACGGCAGATGACACGGCTTCCGCGCTGGAGATCGGTGAGCAGCTGCGCACAGCCATCAAGGCGGTCACCGGACTCACCGGCTCGGTCGGGCTGGCCGGTTCCAAGATGCTGGCCAAGATAGCCTCGGAGGAGGCGAAACCGAACGGGCTGCTGCTCATCGAGCCGGGCACGGAACGGGAGCTGCTCGCGCCCATGTCGGTACGGATCCTCCCCGGCGTCGGGCCCGCGACGGCGGACCATCTGCGCCGCGCCGGGATGACGACGGTCAATGACCTGGTCGAGGCAGGTGAGGCGGAGCTCGTACGCCTGCTGGGGAAGGCGCACGGCGGCTCGCTCCACCGCATGGCGTTCGGGTACGACGACCGGCCGGTGGTCGCCGAGAGGGACGCGAAATCGGTGTCGGTCGAGGACACCTTCGACGCGGACCTGCACGACCGGGTGCGGGTCAGGACGGAGGTGGAGCGGCTGGCCGACCGATGCGTCCAGCGGCTGCGGGGCGCGGGGCGGTCCGGGCGGACGGTGGTGCTGAAAGTGCGGCGGTACGACTTCTCCACGCTCACGAGGTCCGAGACGCTGCGTGGGCCCACGGACGACCCCACAGTGGTCCGGGAGGCCGCCGCACGGCTCCTGGAGTCCGTGGACACCACCGGAGGCGTACGGCTCCTGGGCGTGGGCGTCACGGGGCTTGCCGACTATACGCAGGAGGACCTCTTCGCCCAGGCTGCCGGTGAGCAGGCCGCGTCCGGGGAATCGACCGAGGAGGAGGAAGAAGCGAAGGCGGGGGACAACGGGGGCGAGCCGGTGGGCGGTGCGCACGAGGAGCCGCGGGAGACCGCCGAGCAGCTCGCCGCACGGCGCTGGCCCGCCGGACACGACGTACGCCACGACACATACGGCCATGGCTGGGTGCAAGGTAGCGGTATCGGTCGAGTCACGGTGCGGTTCGAGGAACCCGAGTCGGCGCCCGGCCGGGTGCGTACGTTCCGGATCGACGATCCGGAGCTGCAGTCGGCCGATCCGCTGCCGCTGGTGCGGAACCCGGTGGACTACTCGTCCTGGCCGGTCAGGTTGCCGAAGTCCCTGTCCGGGCCGGTCTCCGCGGGCGGGGAGTCCAGACCGTAGTGCCGGTAGAGCTGGAGCTCCTGTTCCGGTGAGAGATGGCGGCCGACACCGAAGTCGGGTGCGTCCTTGATCAGCGCACGGTCGAAGGGGATGCGGAGCGAATCCTCCACGAATTCGCTGGGTTCCAGCGGGACGAAAGCGTCCCGGCTGAAGAGTCCGGTGCGTACTGCCGCCCACTCGGGCACACCGGTCGCGTCGTCGAGGTACACCTCGTCCACGGTTCCGATCTTGGTGCCCTTGCGGTCGAATGCCTTGCGGCCGATCAGGCGGCGCGGATCGATGTCGCTCTGCACGGTCCCTCCCACTGGTCGCGGCTACTCCACTACAAAAGTGCAGATCCGGGGGGTTGGCCACTCGAGAATTCCGCAGGGAACCCCGCTGGTAGTCTGGTCATGGCTGCTGACCCCGTGCGGGAGAGTCCTCCGGAGCGAATCCGAAGGCGCCGAAGGAGCAAATCCTCCCCGGAATCTCTCAGGCCCCCGTACCGCACGGACGAGGTCACTCTGGAAAGCAGGGCGGGTTCCGTGCGGCCGAGTGCCGGCACGGTTCCCTTCCTCACCGACGGTGAAAGCCGGTACGCCGCAGGGCGCGCCGGTGAAGCTCTCAGGTCGAGATGACAGAGGGGGAGGCCGTTCGGGCACCCGCGCCGTGGTGCCCCTCGCAGGTCGTGACAGACCAGGAGGCCTCCACCATGACCCCCCGTCGCACCCCGCTCTCCCAGCTGGAGCAGGGCATTCCCTTCGAGCAGCGCCATATCGGGCCCGATGCCGAGGCGCAGTCGAAGATGCTCGCCCAGGTCGGTTACGGCTCGCTGGACGAGCTGACCGCGGCTGCGGTGCCCGACGTCATCAAGAGCGCGGAGGCACTCCAGCTGCCTGCCGCCCGCACCGAGGCAGAGGTCCTCGCCGAGCTGCGCGCCCTCGCCGACCGCAACCAGGTGCTGGCCCCGATGATCGGGCTCGGCTACTACGGCACCTTCACCCCGCCGGTGATCCTCCGCAACGTCATGGAGAACCCCGCCTGGTACACGGCCTACACGCCGTACCAGCCGGAGATCTCGCAGGGCCGCCTGGAGGCGCTCCTCAACTTCCAGACGATGGTCGCCGAGCTGACCGGGCTGCCCACCTCCGGCGCCTCCCTGCTCGACGAGGGCACCGCGGCCGCCGAGGCCATGGCGCTCTCGCGGCGCGTCGGCAAGGTCAAGAACGGTGTCTTCCTGGTCGACGCCGATGCCTTGCCGCAGACGATCGCCGTCATAGAGACCCGTGCCGAGCCGACCGGCGTCGAGGTCGTCGTCGCCGACCTCTCCGACGGCATCCCGGCAGAGATCGCCGAGCGCGGTGTCTTCGGTGTCCTGGTGCAGTACCCCGGCGCCTCCGGAGCGGTTCGGAACATCCGGCCCGTCATCGAGCAGGCCCACGAGCTCGGTGCGATCGTCACTGTCGCCGCCGACCTGCTGGCCCTGACCCTGCTCACCTCACCGGGCGACCTGGGCGCGGACATCGCGGTCGGCACCACGCAGCGTTTCGGTGTACCGATGGGCTTCGGCGGACCGCACGCCGGCTTCATGGCCGTACGCGAGAAGTTCGCCCGCAGCCTGCCCGGCCGCCTCGTCGGCGTCTCCGTCGACGCGGACGGCAACAAGGCCTACCGGCTGGCCCTGCAGACCCGTGAGCAGCACATCCGCCGCGAGAAGGCCACCAGCAACATCTGTACCGCTCAGGTACTGCTCGCCGTCATGGCCGGGATGTACGCCGTCTACCACGGCCCGGACGGGCTGCGGACGATCGCCCAGCGCACCCACCGCTACGCGACGATCCTGGCCGAGGGCCTGCGCGCCTTTGGCGTCGACATCGTGACCGGCGCCTACTTCGACACCCTCACCGTGCGTGTCCCGGGGAAGGCAGCCGATGTCGTGGCCGGCGCCCGCGAGCGCGGCGTCAACCTGCGGCAGGTCGACGCCGACCTGGTCTCCTTCGCCTGCGACGAGACCACCACGCGTACGCAGATCACCGCTGTCTGGGCCGCTTTCGGCGCCGACGGGGACATCGAGGCACTGGACGCCGCAGCTGCCGACGCGCTTCCCGAGGGGCTCCTGCGCACCGACGAGATCCTCAGCCACCCGGTCTTCCACCAGCACCGTTCCGAGACCGCGATGCTGCGCTACCTGCGCAAGCTCGCCGACCGGGACTACGCCCTGGACCGCGGCATGATTCCGCTCGGCTCCTGCACCATGAAGTTGAACGCGACCACCGAGATGGAGTCGATCACCTGGCCCGAGTTCGGCGCACTGCACCCCTTCGCGCCGGCCGAGCAGGCACAGGGCTTCCTCACCCTCATCCGTGAGCTGGAGGAGCGCCTCGCCGAGGTCACCGGGTACGACGCGGTCTCGATCCAGCCGAACGCCGGATCGCAGGGCGAGTTCGCCGGCCTCCTGGCCGTACGGGCGTACCACCGGGCCAACGGCGACGACCGGCGGACCATCTGCCTCATCCCGTCCTCCGCTCACGGCACCAACGCCGCCAGCGCCGTGATGGCCGGCATGAAGGTCGTCGTGGTGAAGACCGCTGACGACGGCGAGGTCGATATCGAGGACCTCCGCGCCAAGATCGAGAAGTACCGCGACGAGCTCGCCGTGCTCATGATCACGTACCCGTCGACGCACGGTGTGTTCGAGGAGCACGTCGCCGACATCTGCGCCGAGGTGCACGACGCCGGCGGTCAGGTGTACGTCGACGGCGCCAACCTCAACGCTTTGGTCGGTCTCGCCAAGCCGGGCCGGTTCGGCGGCGACGTCTCGCACCTGAACCTGCACAAGACCTTCTGCATCCCGCACGGCGGCGGCGGCCCCGGCGTCGGTCCGGTCGGAGTGCGCGCGCACCTCGCACCGTACCTGCCGAACCACCCGCTGCAGCCCGCAGCGGGCCCCGAGACGGGTGTCGGACCGATCTCGGCTGCTCCGTGGGGCTCGGCCGGCATTCTCCCCATCTCCTGGGCATACGTACGCCTGATGGGTGGGGAGGGCCTGAAGCGCGCGACGCAGGTCGCCGTACTCTCCGCCAACTACATCGCCAAGCGCCTCGAACCGCACTACCCGATCCTGTACAACGGCCCGGCCGGGCTGGTCGCGCACGAGTGCATCGTGGATCTGCGGCCGATCTCCAAGGCCACCGGCGTCAGCGTCGACGACATCGCCAAGCGTCTGATCGACTACGGCTTCCACTCGCCGACCATGTCGTTCCCGGTCGCCGGGACGCTGATGATCGAGCCGACCGAGAGCGAGAACCTCGCGGAGCTCGACCGCTTCTGCGACACGATGATCGCCATTCGTGGCGAGGTCGAGAAGGTGGGCTCCGGCGAGTGGAGCGCGGACGACAACCCGCTGAGCAACGCTCCGCACACCGCGGCGATGCTGGGCGGGGAGTGGAAGCACGGCTACAGCCGTGAGGTGGCGGTCTTCCCGGCCGGAGTCTCGGCCGCCGACAAGTACTGGCCGCCGGTGCGCCGGATCGACGGTGCCTTCGGTGACCGTAACCTTGTCTGCTCCTGCCCGCCGCTGGACGCGTACGACAACTGAGGCATGAGCGGTAGGGCGTGACGCGGACATGTGTCGGGGCCGGTGCGGAGAATTCTCCGGGCCGGCCCCGGTTCATACCCGGCCGGGGTCAGGCGGCGTTCATCACCCGGCCGGTCCCCAGGGGCCGGTGCGGGGCGATGATCTGCCCGTCCGGAAGCAGCTCACCGGTGTCCTCGAAGAGCAGGACGCCGTTGCACAGCAGGCTCCAGCCCTGTTCCGGGTGGTGTGCCGTCAGGCGGGCGGCTTCCCGGTCGGCTGAGTCGGCGGTCGGACATGGTGGCTGGTGCTGGCACATGGATGGGTTCTTTCGCTGCGTTGTAGTGAATGTCCTGCGGCTCGATGAGGTGTTCATGGCCGCCCCCCGTATCGATCGGTCCGGTCCCAGTGTTGCCCTACGGGCGTCAATCCGCAGGGATTTCGCAGCAGCACTTCTCCTTACCCCGATGACGCGTCACCCGCCCGGACGGTTCACCGCAACTGCACTGTCACTTCGGGTGGTTCGGGGTGGTCCAACCGGGCTAGTCCGGATGGGCGGGATGCGCGCCCCACAGCACTGTGCCCCGGCACCGGAGATGGTGGCGGGGCACAGCGCTGTGGGATGGGGTGCGGCCGTGGTCAGGCCGGTGATCCGAGCAGGGGGCCGGGGCCCGGGGTGATGCGCAGCGTCATCACGCGAAGCAGATCGGCGACCCGGTGCGGGCGATGCGCCGCGATTCCCGGAGGTGCGGGAGCCAGCGGTACCAGGAGATCGGCAGGGGCGAGTGTCCCGCCGGAGGCGTCGACCTCGGTGTCGCCGTGCAGCCACAGCGCCAGCATGTAGAGCTCCGGGATGGACAGCAGCCGTGGCTGGTAGTGCGGTGTCACCGTCTCGGCCTGGCGCAGGGCGAGTTCGGTCGAGGCGATGTACGGGCCCTCGAAGAAGTGTGAGAAGGCCCAGCCGTCCGGAGTGAGCATGGTGTCCGCCGCGGCGACGGCCTGCTCCGAGCTGCGGATCACGAACCGCCACGCGGCAAGCCGGGTGGCGGGTGCCAGCCCGCTCGGACCGATCCGGTCCAGTACATGGACAGGGAGCGGGAGTTCGGGGCTCAGTGGTCCCTGAGCGGATCGGAGGGCGGGCGTGCGGGCCTCGCGGACTGCGGTGGGTGAACCGAGTGCCGCGAGAACACTGCGCAGAGCGGGCGCGGGAGCCGGGGGAACATGCAGCGGCATAGTGGGTCGCCTCTCACTTCGGAGACACGGTGATGCGTGGGCGGGTGCAGACGGCGCTGTCGGCGTGCGGGGCCAGAGGGGGCCGGTGACCGGGCCGGTGCGTCAACTCTCTGCCTCGTCCGCAAAGTTTATACGACACGTGTTCACGCAGTGATTCCACTAGCCGTCACAGCTATTGCCGACAAGGTGGTATCAAGACTTTATTATGCGGAGATTCTGCTGATTCGTCGTCAGCGGCGCAGTCACCGCCAGGGATTTTTCCCTGGGTGCGGTCGGCCGAAACGCGTCGGCGTTTTCACTACGCACCGGACGGGGGAAACTGCGTACTGCATCATGCCGATGGAATGTGCCCCGGACGAACCTCAGATTACTGCGTGCGGCGTTCACGAGGGCGTTATGGATCACCGGGCCTGGGCATTATCGATCGTGACGCGAGCGGCCTGGGCCGCGGGCCGCCCACTCGAGGGAGGGATGCTTCGATGGGGGAAAAGGTCGTGGCGGGCGCCTTTGACCTGTCCGATCGGCAGAGGTGCCGGAGGAAGCTCCACCAGTGCCTGGAGGGGCTGGAGAGGCTCCTGGCAGAGCGGAGGTTCGACCGCCCCCGCAACCTCATGGGCATGGAGATCGAGCTGAATCTGGCAGGCTCCGACGGCATGCCGAAGATGATGAATGGGGAGGTGCTCCCGCGCATCGCGAGCCGTGATTTCCAGACCGAACTCGGGATGTTCAATTTGGAGGTGAACATAGTCCCGCACCATCTGGACGGACGCGTTTTTGATCAGCTGGCCGAAGAGCTCAGGACCGGCCTCGGATATGCCCATCGGAAGGCGAGCGAGGTCGATGCCGGGATCATGATGATCGGAATTCTGCCCACCCTGGGCCGCAGAGACCTCGTTGCGGCGAACCTCTCGGAGGCGGACCGCTACACACTGTTGAACGATCAGATGGTGGCCGCGCGGGGCGAGGATTTCTTCCTCGACATCCAAGGCGTGGAGCGATTGGTCTCCACCTCCTCCTCGATCACCCCGGAGGCCGCCTGCACATCCGTTCAGCTGCATCTGCAGGTGACACCGGCGCGCTTCGCGGCCGTATGGAACGCGGCCCAGGCCGTCGCCGGGGTCCAGATCGCGCTCGGTGCCAACTCCCCCTTCCTGTTCGGCAGGGAGCTGTGGCGGGAATCGCGGCCGCCGCTCTTCCAGCAGGCCACGGACACCAGACCGCCCGAACTCCAGAACCAGGGGGTGCGGCCCCGGACCTGGTTCGGCGAGCGGTGGGTCGATTCGGCGTATGAGCTCTTCGAGGAGAATCTGCGCTATTTCCCCCCACTGCTGCCGATCTGTGACGAGGAGGACCCGCTGCGGGTGCTCGACGAGGGCGGGGTGCCGCAACTTCAGGAGCTCGTGCTCCACAACGGTACGATCTACCGCTGGAACCGGCCCGTGTACGGGCTGGCCGACGGCGTACCCCATCTGCGGGTGGAGAACCGGGTTCTGCCCGCCGGCCCCACTGTCACCGATGTGATCGCCAATGCCGCGCTCTACTACGGGCTCGTGCGGGCGCTTGCCGAGGAATCCCGTCCGGTGTGGACCAGGCTTCCATTCGCCGCAGCGGCCGAGAACTTTGACACCGCCTGCCGCCACGGCATCGACGCGGAACTGATCTGGCCCCGTCCAGGGCGTTCGGGTGGGCTGACCCGGGTGCCGGCCGTCAAGCTCGTACGGGACGAACTGCTGCCGCTGGCCGCTGCGGGGCTCGATGCCTGGAACATCGAGCCCACGGACCGCGACCGCTACCTCGGGGTCATCGAGGAGCGTTGCAGAAGGCGGGTGAACGGGGCGTCCTGGCAGGCGGACACCTACCACCGGGCACGGGAGGCCGGGTTCGAACGGCATGCGGCACTGGCCGTGACCACCCGCCGGTACGCCGAACTGATGCACAGCGGCGAACCTGTGCACAGCTGGCCGACGGGTGTCCCCGCGCCGTGACCCCGTCGCGGCGTCAGCAGGCGCCAGCCGCCGTTCCCGACTGCGCGGAGCGCTACTGAGAGGCGTGGCTGCCCTGCCCGGCCGTCATGACAGCCTGCAGAATCACGGCCTCGATGTCGGCCGGGTCGGTGAGCTGGTACCCCCCGCCGCCGGTCACCTTCGCTATCTCGTTCACCTCATCGCGGTCGGCTTCGGGGCCGACCGCGATGGCGAGGAGCGGCACCGGGCGTTCCGGGTCGGCGATCCGCTTCAGTTCCGCGATCAGCGCGCTGCGGGAGATGGAGAAGTTGTCCTGGTTCGACCCGTCGGTGAGGATCAACACAGCGTTGAACTTGCCCTTCACATACGTCGCCTGGGCTTCCTTGTACGCGGCCAGAGTGGTGTCGTACAGACCGGTGGCGCCGCCCGGCACCGGTTGCAGGGCGGAGAAGGCCGCGGTGAGCCTCTCGCGGTGGGTGCCGCCACCCTTCGCCGGGTCGCCGAGCCGGCGGGTCGGCACCAGCCTGCGGTAGTCCTTGTCGCCGTCGAGCGTGGTGGCGAACTCCCAGAGTCCGATCTCGTCGTTCGGGGTGAACTGGTCGAGGGCCTGGATCAGGGACGCCTTGGTGACGTCCATCCGGGACTGGTTGCGCCCCGGCACGATCGTGGCCATCGAACCCGAGGCATCGACGACCGTCGTCAGCCGCGCGCTCTGCACGGTGATTGTCCACAAGCCGAGGGTCTCCTGGAGCGCCTCGGCGGACGGTGCCGCGGCGGCCGCGGTGGCGTACGGCTGAGGCTTCCTGCCGCCCGCCGACGCGGCCACCGACTCCCCGGCCGCTCCGTCGACGTTCCTGAACCCGTGCTTCCTCAGGGTGGCTTGCGCACCCGGCTCGTTCAGCAGCGTCATGAAGCGCAGCGCCGCCCGGCCCTCGGAAGTGCTCATCCTGGTCTCGTCGACCAGCGTGTACGGATAGTTGAGCAGCGGGGTGCCGTCCCTGGGGTAGAAGAGGTCGAGCCTTCCGCCGCCGGTCGACTCCGTGTTGTGGGCGAACGCTGCCTGCTCGGAGACGAGCACCGCCTGGTTGCGCTCCGGATCGCCCTGTTCGGCACCCGAATCGCTCTGCGCCAGTGTTTCCAGTACCTGGGTGTCGCCGTCCGACACGCGCTGGGCGAGCAGTTTGGCCGTCGCCGCGACCCTGGTGTCGCTGTCGCCACCCTGCTTGTCGGAGGACGCGCCGATGCTGGAGAGCGCGAGGAGGCCGGTGGCACTGCGTGCCGGATCGGCGGCGCCGAGGCGCACCTTGCCAACGTCCATGGCCGCGGCCGTCAACTCGGTCCAGGAGTACTTCTTTTTCGGCCAGCCGAGCTTCCTGGCCGCCGACGGCACCATGGCCAGGGTGACTGGGGAGGAGGCGACGGAATCGCCCGGTGTGATGGGGACGCCGTCACCGGAGCCCTTGGCCCGGTCGAGCCAGAGGTCGGAGTCGGGCAGCCAGATCTGGTAGTCCGGGCTGCCGGTGCCGGCGGAGAGAGCACGGGCGACCTTGTAGGAGTCACGGGCGACCACCCGTACGTACAGACAGCGGCCGTCGGACCTCAGATCGTCCTCGCGCGCCTTGTCGGCGACGGCGCGCACGGCGGGGGCGATGTCGGGTGAGGCCACCATGGAAAGACGTAGGGCGGACTCCTCGCAGGAGGACTTCGAGAACGACAGCAGGCCGCCCTGCGCCGCGACTGCCGTGCCCGCCGCCACCGCGAGGACGAGCGTGGTCGCGATCGCGACGGTGCGCCGACGGGTGGGCGGAGGGCTGTCCCCGCTTTTATCGGCCGCGTAGTCGTCGGGCAAGCTGTTACGTCCCATGTCGGTGGTGCCCCTCCTTGAGGATGAACAAGGAAAAGGGGGACCACACCATCGCCAATGGTGATTGTCCCCCGGCCTGTCGCGCATGATCTTCGTACCTGCATTCGAGACCCTAGCGGGGCGGGGAGCGGGATGGGGCGTGAACGCACAACTCGAGGCAGGTGTACAGGTGGAGGCGGGGCGCGTGACTGATTCTTTTCCGCAAGAGGCTGTGTCGCGGCGGATATTGCGGTCCGAAACGTTGCTGGTGCTGGCTCTCTCATTGGGAGCCAGCGGTGTGTCTTCCCTGATCAGCTTTATCGGATCACTGACGAAACCAGGGGGTTTGAAGGAACAGGCCGCGACGCTCAACGGTTCGTACGCTCCGGGGCGTCCATGGCTGGATCTCGCCTGGCAGCTCTTCGGTATCGCGACGGCTCTGGTTCCCGTCGCCCTCGTCGCGCATCTGTTGATCAGGGAGGGTGCCGGCCTGCGTGTCATCGGCTTCGACTGGACCAGGCCCTGGCCGGACCTGGGACGCGGCACGATGGTGGCGGCGGGCATCGGAAGCGCCGGGCTCGCCTTCTATCTGGTGGCGCGGGCAGCCGGTTTCAATCTGACAGTGGTCCCGGAATCACTGCCCGATGTGTGGTGGAAATTTCCGGTCCTGATCCTGTCCGCAGTTCAGAATTCTGTGGTGGAGGAAGTGATCGTCGTCGGGTACCTGCTGCGCAGACTCGGGCAGTTGGGGTGGACACCGATGGCCGCCCTGGTGGCGAGTTCGGTACTGCGCGGTTCGTACCACCTGTATCAGGGGATCGGCGGCTTCATCGGCAACATGGTGATGGGCGTGGTCTTCGTGCTGCTGTACCGGCGCTGGGGGCGGGTCGGGCCGCTGGTTGCGGCGCATGCGCTGCTCGACATAGGGGCGTTCGTCGGATACGCCCTGCTGGCGGGGAAGGTGGGGTGGCTGCCTACGCCGTGAGTGGGGTGGGCGGCCGTCGGTGGGTGGTTGGCGTCGCCGGGGACGTATGGAAGTGGTCCTTGGATGGTTTCCGGCACTGGAGGCGTACAGAGTGGTCCGCGGACGGTGCTCCGCGCAGAGGTCGCGCACGGGAGCGGTCCGTGCGCCCTCTGCGCGGTCGCCGGACGGATCAGAGCGCCGTGAGCAGTTCACCGTCGATGACCGTCACGGCGTTGCCGGTCAGCAGGGTGCGGTCGCCGCGCAGCGAGGTGCGGACCAGACCGGAACGGGCGGAGACCTGTAGCCCGGTCAGCTCGGCACGGCCGAAGCGGGCCGACCAGAAGGGGGCCAAAGCGGTGTGGGCGCTGCCGGTCACCGGGTCCTCGTCGATTCCGACGCGTGGGAAGAAACCGCGGGAGACGAAGTCGTAGCCGCTGGCGGGGTCCTCGGCGGCGGCCGTGGCGATGATGCCCCGCCGGGAGAGGCGGGCCAGTGCGGTGAGGTCCGGGGTCAGTCCTCGTACGGTCGCCTCGTCGGCCACTTCGACGACCAGGTCGCCGATGTGCGGGCCGGTGTTGTGGACGGAGAGCGGCTCCGCGCCCAGGGCGACGGCCAGCCCGGCAGAAGCGGTCTCCGGCGTCAGCGGGGCTGTGGGGAAATCGAGCGTGACCGTGCCGTCCGGGTGTGCGGTCGCGGTGAGGATTCCACACCGCGCCGCGAAACGCATCGTGCCGCCGGCGGCCTGGGTGGTGTGCAGGATGTGCGCGGTCGCGAGAGTGGCATGCCCGCACATGTCGACCTCGGTGGTCGGGGTGAACCAGCGCAGCGCCCAGTCCGCCTCGCCGCCCGGCGGCAACGGGTGGGCGAAGGCGGTCTCGGAGAGGTTCAGTTCCATGGCGATCCGCTGGAGCTGTGCGTCATCGGGAAAGGCGTCGGAGTCCAGCAGCAGGACTCCCGCCGGGTTGCCGGTGAAGGGGCGGTCGGTGAACGTATCGACGATTCGGATCCTCATGACGTGACCGTACGTGCGGTGGGAAGCGGCAGGCCAAGGCCCATTCCGTGTCGCTGGACCGAAAAGCCCGGCCGGCGCCTGCATCGGACGTAGATGCTCGTTGTCTCCCACGTAGCCGGCCGCATCAGATGGCCGCCGGGCGCGAGCATGCGATGGAATTCGGCGAACACGATCGGCAACAACTCCGGCGGCGTGTGGTGGGCGGAGTAATAGGCCAGGATGCCGTCGGGCTCGTTGTCCCGGATTGCCGGCGCGGTCATCGACCCCACTGTGAGGTTCAGGCTCGGACAGGCCCGCCGGGCCGGCTCGATCATCCTCGGGGACAGGCCGATGCCGAATGCGGACACTCCCAGGTCTGCCAGATGCGCCGTGACTCGGCCGGGCCGGCATCCCAGGTCCGTGGACCGGCCCGCGGTCGGTCGCCTGTACGGCTTAGTGGTCGGCTCCGGAAGTCCTTCGGGGGTTGACGTAGCGGCAGGGCCTGTGTGAGGTGCCGGTTGTCCACTCGGTGCGGGGCATGCCCAGGCCAGTGCGTCCCGTGGGGGCCGAGGGCCGTATACGGATCTTCCGTAGCTGCACGGGAGTGTCCAGTGCGAAGCGAGCATGCCCGGCGGCGTCGCGAGGGCCGGATCGCCCTGGCCACCCTCAGGCGGAGCTGCTCAGCCATGCCGCGGATGCCGCATCAGGCACGGATCGGGATGACTCCCTCGCGCTGCTGTTCCTCTGCTGCCACCCGGCGCTGTCCGAGCCCAGCCGGATCGCGCTGACGCTGCGCGCGGTCGGCGGGCTGACGACCGCCCAGATCGCGACGGCTTTCCTGGTCCCCGAGGCGACCATGGCCCAGCGCATCAGCCGGGCCAAGCAGACCATCAAGGCCTCCGGTATGCAGCTCCGCATGCCGGAGTTGATCTTCAACGAGGGGTACACCACCACGGACGGCGCCGACCTGACCGCGCCGGCACTGTCGGCCGAGGCACTCCGGCTCACCCGGCTGCTGCACCGCCTGCTGCCCGACGACGGCGAAGCGGCCGGGCTGCTGGCGCTGATGCTGCTCACCGAAGCGCGCCGCCCCGCCCGCACCGGGCCCGGCGGCGACCTGGTGCCGCTGGCCGAGCAGGACCGCGGCCAGTGGGATCGTCGGCTCATCGCCGAGGGAGTCGACCTGATCAGCCGGACCCTGCCCCAGGGTCGGGTCGGCCCGTATCAGCTGCAGGCCGCGATTGCCGCTGTCCATGACGAGGCCGAGCATGTCGACTCTACGGACTGGCCGCAGATCCTGGCGCTGTACGGACTTTTGGAACAGGTCACGCCGACCCGGTGGTCACCCTCAACCGCGCGGTCGCCGTCGCCATGGTGCACGGCCCCGCCGCCGGGTTGGAGCTGCTTGCCGCCCTGGAGTCCGACCGGCGGATGGCACGCCATCACCGGCTCCTCGCCACCCGCGCCCACTTCCTCGAGCTGTTAGGCGAGCACCACGCCGCGGCGGACGCCTACTTCGACGCCGCCCGACGCACCACCAGCGCACCGGAACGACGCCATCTCACCGCCCGTGCCATGCGCCTCACCTCCGCACAGAGCTGATCGCGCCCGTAGATCTTCGGCCACGGTCGCCGGGGTCGTACAGGCCGGTGATGGGGCCGCTCAGGAACTCCAGGGCGATGCCGGCCTTGCGCAGGTCCTCGACGGTGACGAGAAGGTCGGTGCCGCGGCCGAGACGGCGGAACTCGTGGACGGTCAGGATGACCTGGACTTCTGGGTGCAGCCGTTTGAAGCGGCGGGCCATCGCGACGGCCTTCTCGTACTCGGGCCAGACCTTGACGCGGGTGGAGACCTTCTCGTGGAACACCTCGAAGCAGACAGGCTCCAGCGCGTCGAGCTGGGACTGGAGTTCTTGAGTAGCGGTACTGCAGCGGGCGTAGCCGATGCGGACCGCAGTGATCCCCGCCGCCAGCGGCGCGGGCTCGGTGGGCTCGGCCCCGTCGGGTTCGGGGCCGAGCGCTCAGCGCTTGCCGGGGCCTCGGTCGGACGGGGTGAGGACGGGGAGTTCCTCGGCGACCCGGGGCACGAGCTGGAGGCGGCGGGGGTGGTACTTCACCGCTGTCTTCCCGGCACCGGTGCGGCACGCTGACCCGGCCGGGACGTCACAGGTCGGGCAGAGGTGGCGCTCGATGGCGACGGGGGCGTCGAACTACTCGTCAGTCATGCCTCGAAAGCTACCGGTGTGAGGAGGTTTCAAGAAAGCATTCCAAGAACCCAATTGAGAACCAGGAGGCCGGACGAACCGGACACGGTCCGGGGGTGCGGTGGCGGCTTCTCATTTGGTCGTTTATGAGAATCATGGTGCGCGGCAATCGTTGGTCGGGGCGGGTGCCCGTGTCATATCGCCATCGATCGGGGCGCTGAGGCGCCTCCGGCGTGACCATCTCCGTAGGTGCGCCAGGCCGCCGCGCGTCGCCATGGCCAGCGGTCGGGCGAATTTTCAGTGGCCAGAGAGCAACATGATGAGTTGAGACATCTATCCCGTTGTGCGAATCGGCATTCTATGACCTCTAGCAGAGGTCAGTACGGTCGGATTCATGGAGTGGAACTTTCAGACTGCAGAAGAACTCGCGGCCGCCTTGCGTGCCGGTGAAGTGACATCGGTGGAGCTGACCGACGAGGCAATCGCTCGTATCGAGCGGGACGACAAGGTGATCAACGCGATCTGCGTGCCGGACTTCGACCGTGCGCGGGCCGCCGCGCGCCGTGCCGACCAGGCGCGCGCCCGCGGCGAGGACCGGCCGCTGCTGGGTATTCCGGTGACGGTCAAAGAGTCCTACAACATCGCCGGGCTGCCCACGACCTGGGGCATGCCGCCGCAGGCGAACTTTATGCCGACCGAGGACGCGGTCCAGGTGTCGCGGCTCAAGGCCGCGGGCGCGGTGGTGCTCGGTAAGACCAATGTGCCGGTGGGGCTGCAAGATATCCAGAGCTTCAACGAGATCTACGGCACCACCAACAACCCGTGGGATCACGGTCGCACGTCGGGTGGGTCCTCGGGCGGATCAGCGGCGGCCCTGGCTTCCGGGTTCGGCGCGCTGTCCATCGGCTCCGACCTCGCCGGCTCGTTGCGTACCCCCGCGCATTTCTGCGGCATCTACGCGCACAAGCCGACACTCGGACTGGCGGCAACCCGCGGCATGGTCGCGCCGCCGGCACCGCCATTGCCGGTCGACCTCGACCTTGCCGTCGTCGGTCCGATGGCGCGCACCGCCCGCGACCTCACGCTCCTGCTCGATGTCATGGCCGGACCGGACCCGCTGACGCACGGTGTGGCGTACGACGTGACGCTGCCGCCCGCGCGCCACGAGCGGCTCGGCGACTTCCGGGTCTTGGTGCTCGAGGAGCATCCGCTCATTCCGACCGGGTCCGCCGTGCGGGCGGGCGTGAACCGGGTGGTCGACTCGCTTGCCGACGGCGGCGCCCGCGTCGAACGGCACACTCCGCTGCTGCCCGATCTGACCGAAGCCGCCATGCTTTACAGGCAGTCGCTGTTTTCGGGCTCTGTCGCACGTTTTCCCGTCGACTCCTACGAGCAGCTGCGGAACCGCGCCGCCGGACTGAGCGCAGACGACCAGAGTCTGGATGCGGCGCTGCTGCGCGGGATGGTGTTGAGCCACCGCGACTGGATCGAGGCGAACAGCCGTCGCGAGCTCCACCGTCACGGCTGGCGGCAGCTCTTCGCCGAGTTCGACGCCGTGGTGTGTCCAATCACGCCGACTCCCGCGTTCCCGCACGACCACAACCCCAATCCGCTGGAACGCCGGATCGACATCGACGGCGTCGAGTACCCGTACTTCGACCAGCTCGTCTGGGCCGGTCTGGCCACCATGCCCGGCCTGCCCGCCACCGCCATACCAGCGGGCCGGTCCCCCGAGGGCCTGCCGGTGGGAGTGCAGCTCATCGGCCCGATGTTCGAGGACCGCACCCCGCTGCGGCTGGCCGAACTGCTCGAGCACAAGATCGGCGGCTTCCAGCCGCCGAAGTAGGGCGTACTACCGGGTGTCCGTCGAGGATGAGGTGCGGATGACAAACGAGGGCCGGGGCCTGCCGTGGCAGATGTCGCGGGCGAGCTTGTGCCGGGACTCCTGGACGGTGAGCTGCCTGTGCATCTGGCGGCGGTAGGTGTCGTCCATGGGGTCGACGACGGCGAGCAGGTGCAGGGTCTTGGCGATGCGTCCGTACTCGGCGAACGCCTGACCCAGCGGGGTGGGGTGGCCCTCACGGCCGAACATCCGCAGCAGGTCATACGCCCGGACCTGGTTGGTGACCAGGGAGCCGGCCACCCGCAGCATGTCCGGCCACGCGGTGAGCACCTTCTTCACGTTCACCCTGTTGCGGGCGATGGCCTCCAGCGGCCCGTAGTTGCCCAGGGCTTCGCCGCCGGGCATCTGGGCCTTCCAGAACCGCTGGTCTTCGAGGTCCTTGAAACGCGGGGAGAAGCCGTAACCGAGCATCTTGAAGATGCCGAACACCATGTCCGAATAGGAGGCGTTGTCCGTGGCGACCATCTCCGGCTTCACCCCGCCGTCCAGGTTCAGCAGCGCGTCCAGAATGAACAGCGAGTCGCGCGGGGTACCGGGCACCACCATCTGCCCGATCCCGATCACCTGGTCATTGATGGCGTTGAGCCAGGTGATGCCCTTCTTCTTTGCGAAGTACTTCGGCGAGGGCGCGGCGTTGATGGTACGGACGGGGACGACGAAGCGCAGGCCTTCGACGGAGGCAAGCAGTCCGTTGCCCCAGAACTTGACGATCGGCACCTTCGCCTGGGCCTCGATCAGCGCCGCGTTGGCCGCGGCGATGGTGTCCGCGCGCAGGTAGTACTGGTCGACGTGGACCAGGCGGGAGCGGGTGAGCGCCTCGATCCCCGGGTTGACCTGGGCCTGCCAGACAGGCTTCGCGGTATGTCCGGGGTCATCCCGATGTTGCAGCTCTCGCTCACGAGCAGGGCCACCACTGAGGTCGCCAGGTCCTTCATGCGGGTCTTGCCGTCGCCCAGGTGCACGAAGGCGTCCAGGAAGCCGGTCCAGGCGTGCACCTCGAACAGCAGGTCCGGCAGGTCGATCTTCGGGAGCATCTTCTCGACCCGCTTGCGCAGCCAGGCAAGCGACTTCGGCTCACCGAGCGCGTGGAGCTTCTCGACGTTCAGCTTCGCCCGCCCGTTGGGCTGCACCTCAATGCTGATCTTCGCGTCTGTGCCGGCCTCCTCCAGGCGCTCGGCCATCTGCATCCACGCGGCGTCCAGCACGGCGACCAGGCCCTTCAGGTGCTGCTCGGCGTCCGCGTCCAGGCTCAGGCCCGCCAGGACGTTGTCGCGTACGGCCTCCCACTCCTTGCCGTCCAGCAGCCGGGCGCGCGGGTTGGACCAGCGGTGCGAGGGGGAGGCGAAGATGTCCCGGCGCTTCAGGGCGCGGAAGAGCTGCTCCAGCACGCACACCACGTACGCGTCGCGGTCCACCGCCCCCTCCGGCAGCTCGGCGTTGGCGAACACCGCCTTGCGCCACACCGGCGGCACCAGCTTGTCGTCGATCTCGCGCGGCAGCAGCGGCTTCTCCGACACCCGGCGCCTCGCCAGGGCGGGCAGCCGCTTCACCCCCGCCAGCACCCGCTTGCCGCCAGCCGCGGCCCCCAGCGCCGAGGTTCCGCCAAGCAGGGCCAGGAACGGCTTGACGGCGTTGTAGCGCAGCGCCAGCGCGTTACGCAAGGCGATCTCCGCCGAGTCGTCATCCTCCGGGACCAGGCTCACCACCGTGGCCGCCGCACTGGACAGCACGCCCGCGGCGCGATCTCCTCCAGGGCGCCCGCCACAGCGCGGCACGATCCGGATCGCAGCCGGTCTCCTCCAGCACCTCCAGCTCCTCGATGACCACCTTCGAGAGCCTGGCCGTGATCCTGGCCGCCTTCTCCAGCTGCGGCAGCGTGGACAGGCGTTCCTTGTCCGTGGCCCGCTTCGTCGTGCTGATCAGCCTGGTCGCCATCAGGATCTCGAACAGGTCCAGCGCGTCGTCGATCGCCTTGGCCTCCAGGTGCCGCATCACCGCGGTGAGCATCGCCGTGTGCTTCGGCTCCGAGGCCCGCTCCAGCTTCGCCGCCTTCGTGCCCAACCCGTACCGGGCCAGCGCCGACAGCCGGTTCGGCGGGACCTTGTTCAGCTTCACCCGCCCCAGCCGGTACGCGGCGATCTCATCCACCCGCTGGAGCGCGTTCTTCATCGCGGTGCCCGTGGTCCGCGTCGGCGGCTGGCGCAGCTGCTCCAGGTACGAGTACCGCTTTCCCTCCGGCGTCTTCAGCAGCGCCACCAGGTCCCCTGCCAGGGACGGGTCAGCCCGCCAAGCGGCCTTCGCGACCGTGGTGTGCAGCCGCTTCTCCGCGGTTCCGCGGACCTCCGCCACCTCCCGCGCCAGCACCGAGACACCCGGCAGCAGCACCCGGTTCCGGCGCAGCCAACCCACCGCGTGGTCGAACAGGGCCTTCGGCCCCTCCGCGTGCGCCGTCCATGCCCGCCCGTGCAGGAACGCCCTAAACTTCCGCCCCATCTCATGGTCCTCGTACGGGTGGTAGCCGTACGCGTCGCGGATCTCCCACGCGTGGTCGTACACCGTCTGCCGCCGCTCCGTGTACCGCTTCACACACGACGGGTCCTCGATACCCAACTGCTCGGCCAGGTGCTCGACCACAGGCCACGGCACATCCAGCGGGTCCTCGCCCAGGAACGTCCCCACGTACCGCACTGTGCACATCTGGAGAGCGAAGCCAAGCTGGTGATGCTTCCCACCTGGCAGGACGGGGTTTCCAGGCTGGAGCACCTCCACGACCACGGTTCCGCACCGCACGCCTTCACCTTCCACCATTCGTTCGCCCCGGACGGAACTCCGACCAGGATCAAAGGCATCGAGCCGCAGAGCGACCAGGTTCGCTGACAAGGAAGCCTGAACGACTGGGTTCGCTGTCAAACGCCTCGATTGAATGACGGCGAACAGTCACCCTCCACTGACACAGACCAGCATGTAGTCATCCCTGACTGACACGGAAGTTAGTCGATCACCCTTCGCTGGCAGTCGATCAACGTTCCCTGGCACGGGTCAACAGCGGCCGGCCAAGGTGTTTGTCCAGCGAGCTGTTCCGATATATCGTTGATGCATCGCGACAGATCAACGATGCGAGGAGCGTAGCGATGCGTTCACATGGACACGGCCATGAGCACGGGCACGGACATGGGCACTGCGGGCCCGGTCATCAAGGTCGGGGCGACTTCGAGGGGCGGCGGGCGGCCTTCGGGCAGTTCGGTCCGCCGTTCGGCGGCGGCCCGTTCGGCGGCCGCGGCCGGGGTGGTGGCCGGGGGAGGGCGCGCCGCGGTGACGTGCGTGCGTCGATCCTGGCGCTGCTGAAGGACCGGCCGATGCATGGGTACGAGATGATTCAGGAGATCGGCGAGCGCAGCGGCGGGGCCTGGCGGCCCAGTCCGGGCTCGGTCTACCCGACCCTCCAACTGCTTGAGGACGAGGGCCTGATCGTCAGCGCGAGCGAGGGCGGCAAGAAGCTGTTCACGCTCACCGACGTCGGCCGCGCCGAGGCGGAGTCGGGTCCCGACGCCCCCTGGGAGGAAGCCGGGCGCGGAGTCGACTGGGAGAGCGTCAATGAGATCCGGCAGGCCGGCTTCGGTCTGATGGAGGCGTTCGGCCAGGTCTGGAAGACCGGCTCGGCCGACCAGCGTCAGAAGGCGCTCACCGTCATCAATGGCGCCCGTAAGAAGCTCTATCTGATCCTTGCCGACGAGCGCTGAGCTCGTGGGCAGGGTGCCAAGGGCCTCGCGGCCGAGCCGCGGGGCCCTTCCCGTCGGTCCGGTGGCCGTCAGGAGACGAGCCCGCCCAGTCTGCGCAGCGACTCGACGAGCGCGGCGGTCGCCGAGTCCTTCAGCTTGCCCGCCATCAGGGAGACCGCGGCGCCGGTGAACTCCCCGTCGATCCGTACCGTGGTCGCATCCCCGTCGGGGGTCAGCGAGTAGCGCATGCCCAGGTTGACGCCCATCGGTCCCTTGCCCTTGGTGACCAGCAGGCGCGCGGTCTCCAGCTCCGCCACCGTCCAGGTCACCTCGGCGGGGAAACCCATGAGCTTCATGTTCTCCTCGTAGGTGGCCGCGAGTTCGAGTGTTGCCGGGCCGCCCTTGGGGAAGCTGGTGTGGGTGGCGTTCCACCGGCCGTACGCGGTGAAGTCCGTCAGCTGGGCCCAGACTTTCTCGGCTGGTGCCTCGATGCGCGCTTCTGCACTGACTTCGGCCATGCGGCCACCCCTTCTCGGTGGGTTACGGTGTCGCGGAACGTAGCCGCAGTGGCGTGAACATTCAATACTGATGAACCGTCAGATGGCTGTTTCCTTCTATGCCTACCTGCGCGCAATGCCTGCCCGCCAGATCAGTGCGGCGTCGAACGGGTTGCAGGTGCGCGGGTGCGGGCCGTCGTCGTGGCAGTGGAACGCGGCCCAGGAGAGGTCGGCGCGCAGTGTGTCCGCCGGTGCGTGGACCCGGTATACGTACTCCCGCCCGTCGAGCGCTGGTAAGGCAACCGAGCAGGACACGTCCGCGGACTTCCTTCCGGCTGTCGTATGGGTGGTGTGGCCTGGTGTGGGACATACGGGGTGGCGGTTCCCGGTTGCTCGGGGAGCGCGACGCAAGGCGGCGCGCGCCGCTATTCCGGATCGGATCCCGCAATGGCGAGATCTCATCCGTAGGGAGGAGAAATCGCTCTGGTGCACCCAACTTGCGTGGGATGCCTAAATGGGCCCCTCCGGGGATGCTCCGGCGCTGGGGGACTGATGGGGTAAGAGGTGTGCAAAACAGGACACCACGGATCCCTCGGCAGCCCGCACCGAACCGTGCTGAGTTCGAGGCCAGACTCACTGTGGAGCTGGCCGCCGTGGTGACGGGTGCCCGTAGGCGCGCACTGCGCGACGGCGACCGGCAGATCGACACGGCGCATCTGCTGCACTCCCTCGTCGAGTCGGACCCTGAGGTGCGGGCGGCCTTCGAGGGGGGACCGCAACTGGCCAAGGTGCTCGGCTATCTCGTCCAGCGCAGCATCGGATACGGACTCCGCTGGCAGGGTTCGGTGGAGGACTCCGGCGCTGTCCCGGTCGTCAGCGACCCGGATTCCGCTGTGTGGGACACGGGGGCGGAGGGTTGGTCGCCCTCGGCCGCTTCGGCGATGGCCGAAGCCCGCGCGCGGGCGGATCTGCGCGGCGACGTGCGGGCCGGAGGGCTCGATCTGCTCGCGGCGCTGGCCTCGGACCATGAGTGCCGGGCTGTCGAGGTGCTGGAGCGGGCCGGTGTCGACGCGGAGCGGCTTGCGGCCCGGATCGTCGGGATGACCGGCCCCGGGGGGCGAGGTGCCGGGGGCTGACGGCCTGACGTGCCGGAGCCGATTCAGCACGGCGGTTCGGTCAGGCCTCGAAGGTCGGGCGGAGCAGGGTGCCGGTGCGGTCGGCGGGGGCGTCGCGAAGGGTGTCGAGGCCCGGGCGCCGGTGGTCGATGGTGACGCCCGCCAGGGTGGTGATGGCGGTGCGGCGCGCGCCCCTGGGGCGTCGGCCTCCGGCAGTGCCCCGCCGTGCATGTCAGGGGTCACCGGGGTGACGCTCCTGACCGAAGCTGACATGATGTGCCGATGTATGCGTCTCAGGGGAGAAGCGCCAGCCTGGGACTCGCCCTCGTCTCGGCGTTCGCATTCGGTGGTTCAGGGGTGGCGGCCAAGCCACTGATCGAGGCAGGACTTGATCCGCTCCATGTGGTGTGGCTACGGGTGGCGGGCGCCGCCCTGGTCATGCTGCCCGTCGCCTGGCGCCACCGGGACCTCGTGCGCAGTCGGCCGGTCCTGCTGCTGGGGTTCGGACTGCTCGCCGTTGCGGGTGTGCAGGCCTTCTACTTCGCCGCGATCTCCCGTATCCCCGTCGGTGTCGCACTCCTCGTCGAGTATCTGGCGCCCGCGCTCGTCCTCGGCTGGGTCAGCTTCGTCCAGCGGCGACCGGTTTCCCGGAGGGCCGCGGTCGGTGTGATCCTTGCCGTCGGGGGACTCGCTTGCGTGGTCGAGGTCTGGTCGGGGCTGAGCTTCGACGTGGTCGGGCTGCTGCTCGCGCTCGGTGCCGCCGGCTGTCAGGTCGGCTACTTCGTCCTGTCGGACCAGGGGAGCGCGGACAGGGCGGAAGGCGTCGAGCCGCCGCATCCGGTCGGTGTCATCGCGTACGGGATGCTGATCGGCACAGTCGTCCTCACCGTGGTCGCACGGCCCTGGAACATGGACTGGTCGGTCCTGGGCGGCAGCGTGGGCATGGACGGTACGGAGGTACCCGCCTGGCTGCTGCTCGTCTGGGTCGTGTTGATGGCGACTGTGGTCGCCTATGTCACCGGGGTGATCTCGGTGCGGCTGCTCTCCCCTGCGGTGGCGGGCGTCGTCGCCTGTCTTGAGGCGGTCATCGCCACCGTGCTCGCCTGGGTGATGCTCGGCGAGCACCTGTCGGCGCCGCAGCTCATCGGCGGCTCCATGGTGCTGATCGGTGCCTTCATTGCCCAGTCGACAATGCCGCGGACTCCCTCCGGTCCCGTCGCATCGGGATCGGGTGAGGGGCCTGTCGAAGGGGCGGGCGAGAGGCGTGTCGCGGGACCGGGCACAGTCCGCGTCGCTGCCGAGGGGGAGTTGTCCGCGGGCCGGGCTGCCGAGTGATCGTGCGGGGCATCGGACCGTCCAGGCCGGACCAGGTGACCGGGGGCGAGAGAGAACCCGCCCGCCCGCAACGGACCGCGCCCCCGGAGACGTGCCGCCGAACGGGACGAGAAAGCGGCAACCCAGCGCATCCAAAACCGTTCGGGATGCGGCCAGAACACATCAGTGGGTCCAGGACTCACTCATGCACGCTGGTTAGGAACGGTCAGAGCGCGGCCATGTAGTCCGGTACCCCGATGGCGGGATCGAGGTCGTGCGAGGGGAGCGGCGCCGCATAGCCGTGAGCGAGCGGGATGACGCCCGCCCAGTGGGGCAGCTCGAGGTCGCGGGGGTCGTCGTTGGGGCCGCCGGTGCGGATCTTGGCGGAGACCTCCTGGAGGTCCAGGCGGATGACCGCTGTCGCGGCCAGCTCCTTCTCGTCGGCGGGCCGCGCGTCAGCGGACCGGCCCGGCACCACGTGGTCGACGATCGCGTCGAGAGCGGTCCGTCGCTCCTGCGGGTCGGTGACTGTGCGCGCGATGCCGTGGACCACCACGGAGCGGTAGTTGATCGAATGGTGGAAGGCGGAACGGGCGAGCACCAGCCCGTCGACATGCGTCACCGTCAGGCAGACGGGCAGGCCGGGATCGGTCCGGCCGGCCTCCCGCAGCGGCCGGGAACCGGTCGAGCCGTGTACGTAGAGCCGCTCGCCGACCCGGCCGAAGAGCGTCGGCAGGACGACCGGTGAGCCGTCACGGACGAAGCCGAGATGGCAGACGTACGCCTCATCGAGTATCGAGTGGACCAGATCCCGGTCGTACGCCGCGCGATCGCGGGAACGGGTCGGGACGGTGCGCTCGGTCGGCTGGTATCCGGCCGCGGCGTCCGGGCCCGTGGTCTGCGGCGATACGGTGTCCGACATTGCCTACTCCATTGCACTAGTGCATAATCTTGTTTGTGCTAGGAGAGTATCGGATCATCGGGCGGCGTGCAGCGGAAATTGCCGCCAGTGTGGAGCGCGGGGTCGGTTCGGGGGAGCTTGCGCCGGGACAAGTACTGCCGCCCATGCGGGAGCTGGCGGACCTGCTGGGGGTGAATCCCAATACGGTGGCGGCTGCCTACCGCACGCTCCGCGAGCGCGGGGTGATCGAAACGGCCGGGCGCCGGGGCAGCAGGGTGCGGTCGCGGCCCGCGAGTACGGCGCGCGGTTCGCTCCGGGTCGAGGCGCCGCCCGGGGTGCGGGATCTGGGGGAGGGGAACCCCGATCCGGCGCTGCTGCCCGCGTTGGGCGAGGCGTTCGAGGCCGCCGCGGGTGAGTATGCGCAGCGGCCCGGAATGTACGGCCAGGCGCCGGTGGACGCGGAGTTCGCCGCACTCGCCCGCGCGGCGCTGGATGCCGACGGAGTGCCGGCCGGATCCGTGGTCGCGACCTCCGGATCGCTGGATGCGATCGAGCGCGTACTGGTCGCGCATCTCAAGCCCGGTGACGCGGTGGCCATCGAGGACCCGGGGTGGGGCAGCTTGCTGGATCTCGTACCGGCGCTGGGGCTGCGTCCAGTGCCTGTCGCGCTCGACGACGAGGGACCGCTGCCCGATGCCGTCGAGCACGCGCTGAACGCCGGTGCCCGCGCGCTCGTGGTCACCGACCGCGCGCAGAATCCGACCGGGGCCGCGATCAGCGCCGGGCGTGCCTTCGAGCTGAGGGGCGTTCTTGCCGGACACCGCGGCGTCCTCCTGATCGAGGACGACCACGGGCATGCCATCGTCGATCTGCCGCTTTACCCGCTGGCGGGCGCCACGGACCGGTGGGCGTTCGTGCGGTCCGTGGCCAAGGCGTACGGTCCGGATCTGCGGGTCGCCGTGCTGACCGGTGACCCGGTCACGGTCGACCGGGTGTCGGGCCGGCAGCGGCTGGGTCCCGGCTGGGTCAGCAGACTGCTGCAACGGGCCGTGGTGCACCTATGGTCTTCGGGCGCCGTCGATTCGTGCGCGGTGGCAGGGGCGTACGCAGAGCGGCGGGACGCACTCGTGAAGGCGCTGGAGGAGCGGGGCGTGGAGGCGCACGGACGCAGTGGCATGAATGTGTGGGTACCGGTCAGTGACGAGACCGGTGCGGTGGCACGGCTGCTGCACGCGGGCTGGGCGGTGGCGCCCGGGGCGCGGTTCCGGATGACCGCGCCCCAGGGGGTCCGGCTCACCGTCTCGCCGTTGACGGGGGCCGATATCGGGCCGCTGGCAGATGCGGTGGCGGCAGCGGCGGGACCGGCGAAACCGCTGAACTACGGCTGAGTCTCGGTCCTGGCCTTGCCGCTGCGCGCCCTGCTCTGGGTGAGGGCGGCGCCTGCCAGGACCACGAGCGCGCCGACCGGAGTGTTCCAGCTCAGCTGCTCACCGAGCACGACGACTCCGGCCGCGGTGGCGATCAACGGAATGAAGTAGGTGACCATCTGCGCGGTCGTCGGTCCGACCTCCTCCACCAGGCCGTACTGCATCAGCACCGCGAGGCCCGTGCCGAGCGCCCCCAGGGCGACCACGGCAAGGGTCGGGAGCAGCGAGAATCCATCAGGGGCGAGGTGAACAGCGGGGTCACCAGGGCGATCTGCACCGTGCCGAGAAAGAGCTGGCTGCCGGTCAGGGCGAGCGTGGAGGAACTGCCGCCCGCCAGCGTCCTGCGGGCTGGAGCAACAAGCGGCTCTCGGCGCCCGGCGGCCTGACCAAGGCCGAACTCCTGGACGACGTACCGGACGTCGCGATGCCGGCCGGTCATCGGCTCGCCGACCAGGCGGAGGTGGACCTGGAGGAGTTCGCCGACGAAGACTGGGTGTCCTGGCCCGAGGGTGAGTTCTGCTACGACTGGCTGATGTTTACCCTGCGCTCGAAGGGTATCGAACCGCGCATTGCGTATCTGGCGGGCGAGCATCACACCCAACTCGCCCTGATCGCAGCAGGGATGGGGGTCTGTGTTACACCTCGGCTGGGCCGAGGACCGGTGCCCGACGGGGTGCGGCTCGTGCCCGTACGGCAGAAGATGCGGCGGCACGTCCATGCCGTGTGGCGTACTTACGCGGACCGGCGCCCGTCGATCAGGGCGGCGGTGGCGGCGCTGCGGATGGCCGGACGGGAGCTGGACGCGCCGTCGGCGTAGGACGGGCAGAGAGTGTCCTCAGGGCGCGGACGGTCCTGCGAGCTTCCGGAAGTCCCAGGACGTGATGGCCTGAGGGGTGAGCCGAAGCCAGGCGTGCCGGCCGTCGTGCGGCATGGTGTCCATCCCGAAGTACTTCGCCGCGAACAGTCGTTCCGGCAGGTCGAGTTCGGGGCAGGGCTCACCGGTACGTGGCGCCTCGCCCACAGGGGCGGCCTCGCCGGACAGCTCGATGCCGCGCAGATCCGCGTACTCCACCCCGTCGTCCACGACCACCGCGATCCTCGGGTCGTTGCGCAGCTGGGACCAGCGCAGGCTGCGGGTGATCGAGTACAGCCAGAGCGAGGTGCCGTCCCAGGTGAACCAGAGGGCGCCGATGTGCGGGCGGCCGTCCGCGGACACGGTGGCGACCCGGCAGGTGCGCTGCTCGGCGAGATAGGTGTCGCGTTCCGCGTCCGTCATCATGATCCGACGACCCCGTCGCTGAATGGCGGCCATGGGATGCCCCCTCCCGATAGCTGATGCTGTGTCAGAAAGCATGGGGTCTCTTCCCTCGTCATGCAATGGCGGTTAACCTCGCGCGCCCGATCCGCCGCCGAAGGGGGCAGCCGTGCCGTCGAAGGAACAGCTTGCCGAGCAGCTCGATCCCACCACCACCGTGCTTTTGACGGTCGAATGTCAGCAGGGTGTCGTGGGCCTCGACAGCGCGCTGCCCGAACTGGCGGAGGAGGCCAGGTCCTCCGGATCCCTCCACCGCGTCGCCCGGCTGGTCGCAGCCGCCCACGGGGCCGGGGTCCAGGTCCTGCACGCGGTGGCCGAACGCCGCCCCGACGGGCGGGGCGCCAACAACAACGCCCGCCTCTTCCGGGCCGCCGGACGGTTGCCCGTACAACAGCACTCTGGCACCACGGCGGTACGCATCGCCGCGCCCATCGAGGTGGTGGACGAGGACCTCGTCGTGCGCAGGCTGCACGGCCTCTCGCCCATTGCCGGTACGGACGTGGACGCACTGCTCCGCAACCTCGGCTGCCGGACGCTCGTCGTCACCGGGGTATCGGCCAATGTCGCCATCCCCAACGCCGTATTCGACGCGGTGAATCTCGGTTATACGGCGGTGGTGCCGTCCGACGCCATCGCGGGGGTGCCGGCCGACTACACCCCCGCGATGATCCGCAACACACTCGCCCTCGTCGCCACCATTACGACCACCGATGACGTGCTCGGCTGCTGGCGGAGCCGAGGGCGGTTCAGGGCCCGTACGGCGGAACAGGGTCGGCCCTAGGACACGAGTGTGATCGAGTCGCCCTTGACTTTGATCGGCATGGCGGGCAGCGGCTGAGTGGCCGGACCCACTGTCGCACTTCCTGTCGCCACATCGAATTTGCTGTCGTGGCACGGGCAGTTGATGGCGCCGTCCGACACGCTCGACACCGCGCATCCCTGGTGGGTGCACTTCGACGAGAACGCCTTGAACTCGCCGGCCTTGGGCTGCGTCACCACGATGCCCTGGTCGGCGAAGACCTTCCCGCCGCCCACCGGGATGTCGGCGGTCTTCGCCAGAGCGGCCCCGCCGCCGTCCATTCTGTCATCGGCCATTCCGCCATCGGCCGGTTTGACCGCATCCGAACCGCCCGATTCCTTCTGGTTGCCGCACGCGGTGAGTACGGCAGCCACCGAGGCAGCCCCGACCGCTGCGACAACGGTCCGACGCCCGGGACGGACCTCGTGGTCCTGCGATGCGCTCATACCGGCTTTCCCTTCTGCTGTGTTCATGACTTCGATGTTCATGATTTCGGTGTTCTCGAGTTCCGTATCCGACTGGGTATACGTGACGCGGGAGGCCCGTGTTCAACACCCCAGCGACTTCTTGAGGAAGTCCCGCTCCAGCAGCAACAGATTGCTCGCCGTCTCCTCCTGGGTGACCAGGTGGCCGGACCCGGACAACGGCAATACCGTGTGCGACCGGCCCGCGGCCAGGAGCGCGGCGGAGAACCGCAGCATGTGGGCGACGGCCACATTGTCATCGGCAAGTCCGTGCACCAGCATGAGCGGGCGCGTCAGCCCGGATGCCTCCGAGAGCAGTGAACTGCGCTCGTAGTTCTCCGGAAGTACCTCCGGGTGGCCGAGGAACCGTTCCTCCCAATGGGTGTCGTAGAGCCGTCGGTCGGCCGGCGCAGCACCGGCGACCGCCGCGTGGAAGACCTCCGGGTGACGCAGAACGGCGGCAGCCGCCAGATACCCGCTGAACGACCAGCCGCGCATGGCGACCCGCGCAAGGTCCAGATCGGGATACCGCGCGGCAGCCGAGTGCAGTGCGTCGATCTGGTCATCGAGAACGGCCGTCAGCCGGTCTCCGTACACCGATTTCTCCCAGGCCTCCCCACGCCCCGGAGTGCCGCGACCATCTGTGACCAGCACCGCGAAACCTTGCTCGGCGAACCACTGGGCGACCGCGACCCACCAGGTACGCACCTTCAGGACGACCTGCATGCCATGGCCCGCGTACGGGTTGAGCAGTACGGGCAGCGGGGTGTCGCCCGGCCGGTGCCACGACGGCAGGTACAGTCTGCCGCGCAGCTCACGCTTCCCGAGGCTCAGCACAGCGGGGCGTGGGGTGACCAGCGGAGTCTCGGCGAGGACCGCGATCCGTCCCACCGGTGCCCCGTCGCGCAGCACGGTCACCGTATGACCGTCCGGGGTCCTGCTGTCCAGCACCACGGTGGGGCCGCCGACCGACGCCGTGTGCACACCGGGTGCCGCGCTGACGCGTACGAGACCGTCCAGACCGTCCCCGAGGGTGCCCGCCGCACAGGACCAGACGTGAATCTCGGTCGGTTCCTCGCTCGCGGTGAAGAACACCCTGTCACCGGCGGTGCCGACCACCTCACGGACCTCAAGTCCCGGTGGTGTCGGACTGTCGTCGATACTCAGCCCCTGGGTGTCGCCGCCCGGCTGCGCGGGAACGACGAGCGCCCCGGACGAAAGCCGCAACGGCGTACCCGGCCTCAGGGCAACCCACGCACGGTCATGGGCGCGGCTCAGGGTTCGTGCCTCTCCCGTGGCGGGATCCACAGCGAGGACGTGCACCGAACGCTGATCACGCGTCTGTACGGAGGCCAGCGGGCCGTGTCCGTCCCACGCCGCCGACACCACGTACTCGAACGACCGGTCCGTCCACACCCCCTCGGGGTGCTCCTCATCGGCTGCCGCGGGCAGCCGGACCGCGACCCGTTCCCCGGACACCCGCACGAGGTGCAACGACACTTCCGCGTTCGCCGTGCCCGCCGCCGGATATGCGATCTCGCGCGGCGGTCGCTCCGGGTGGGCCGGATCGCCGATGTACCGGCGCTGCACCATCGAGGTGTCCACCCGCGCCACCAGAAGCGCATCGTTCTGCGGCGACCACCAGTGGCCGCGCGAGCGTCCGATCGACTCGGCCGATACATGATCGGACAGGCCGTAGGTCACCTGCTCGCCGTCCGGGGCGGCCAGCGCACGGTCGTCCCTCCCCTCCGCCGTCACGATCCGCAGCGCGCCCCCGGACACGTACGCGATCAGATTGCCGTCCGGCGAAGGCCGGGGATCGACCACCGGCCCGGCGGTGACGATTCGGCGCGGAGCGCCCCCGTCCGTTCGTACCACCCAGAGTTCGCCGCCCAGCGCGAAGGCGACGAGCCGCACCTGTGCATCGGTGGCGTAGGACACGACGCCCGACGAGGTCTCCCCGGCTCGTTCGCGGCGGACCAGCTCCTCCGATGGCACCGCACCGGACGGCTCGTCGCCGTGGACCGTCCGGAGCGGATCGGCGAGCATCCGCTCCTCGCCGTTCTCGTACAGCCAGAGCCGGCTCACCTGATCCGTACCGGACGTGCTCCGTACGAAGAGCACCCGGGCGCCGTCCGGTGAGATGGTGAACTGTCGAGGCACTCCGAGCGAGAAACGGCGTGTGCGGGCGAACTGCTGGGGAAATCGTCGGGTGTTGTTCAGGGCGTCATCAGCCGTGGAGTCGCATGGGGGAGTCATGGAGACACCATGACAGGCGGAATCCGGATCGCCCGTCCCCTGTCCAGGTTCGGGTGAGGCTGCGGGGGAGCCGTGCAAGGCGCGTGATTGTCAGAGGTGTCTGCGAGGCTGAGCGGCATGACACTGAGGAATTTCGACGACCTTGAGCAGGCCATTCGCGGTGGTTGGGGCGCGGACACCACGACGCCGAATCACCGCCCGAACTGGACCCTGGACAATCCGGCACGCGACCAGTGCGGTGTCACCGCACTGGTGGTGCACGATCTGCTGGGCGGTGAGTTGATCCGCGGCGAGGTTCATGTCAACGGCGAACGAGTGGACTACCACTGGTGGAACCGCCTGGGCATGGGGATCGAAGTCGACCTGACACGCGAGCAGTTCGGCCCCGACGAGATGGTCGTCGGCGGAGTTGTGATCGAACGTCCTGCGGAGATCATGCGGCTCCGTGAGGAATATGAGCTTCTCCGCAGCCGAGTCCTGTCGGCGCTGCGCTCGTAGCCGTTGCGTCTTCGGGTTGCCCCGTGCGGTGATGAAGCGCGGTCAGCGGGCAGCCGCGTCGTTTGCGCGGAAGACCCGCTGTCACTTGCGCAACCGGGCCAGGAGAAGCGTTCGGTCGAGCTGTTTTTCCTCGTCCTCGTCGCTGCTGAACACCTCGTCCACCAACAGCTCGCGCAATTGCTCCTGTACGCCGTCGCCGTGCCCCTGCTGGGGGTCGCCCCCGGGCTGACGATCCGGCGTCATCGAAGTGAAGTCCCGCAGGACGGCAGAGCTTGGCTCTCATCGAAGCGGAGCCCGGGCCGACGAACCGCCTGCTGCCCGTTCGCCGCCCGCCCGCCCACGCGGGGGCCGGCCAGCCGACTCTCCGGAAAGCAGTTGCGCCGAATCTCTTGCCGGGTCGGCCTGATCTCCATAATGTGAACCTTCAAATCACAGGAAGTGCATAAAGCAGGCTCTGTTAGGGCGAATTTTGAACGATCAAATTGAATACCGGGGACCCGAAGCCGCCACCCCAGCAGCCCCCGTTCCGGCCCTCGCCCGCGGTCCGATGGTGGGCTACCTCGACTACGCCAGGGTCGGCCCGCTCTCCCACCCGGCCGCCGCCGCGCTCGCCGCCGCCACCGCGCTCGCCACCCGCGTCGACCCCGCCGACCTCGACCGGCTGTTCGCTCTCAGCGACGCCGCCCGGACCTCGGCGGCCCGGCTGCTCGACGCCCGTCCGCACGAGATCGCCCTCGCCCCGTCCACCAGCAACGGCCTGTTCACCGTGGCTGCCGCACTCGACGGCCCCGGTACCGTCCTGGTACCCCGCGGTGAGTTCCCCGCCAACCTCTACCCCTGGCTCCGCTTCGCCGGCCGCGGCGGCCCGGCCGTCCGCCTCGTCGACCCGGCCGGGCAGCGGCACATCACCCCCGACCTCCTGCGCCGCCACCTCACTCCCGACGTCACCGCCCTCACCGTCAGCGCCGTCGACTCGCTCACCGGCCACCTGGCACCGCTCGCCGCCCTCAAGGAGGTCCTCGGGCCCGGCCGGCTCCTGATCGTCGACGCCATCCAGGGCCTGGGCGCCGTACCACTCGAAGCGGACGCCGCCGACATCCTCGTCAGCGGCGGCCAGAAGTGGCTACGGGCCGGCTGGGGAGCCGCGCTGCTGCTGATCCGCGACCGGTGCGCCGAGCGCCTGGCTCCCGGGCTCGGCGGCTGGGCCGGCGTCGCGGAGCCCTTCGCGCCTCGGCATCCGGCGCCGCCGCTGCCCGGGGCCGCCGCCCACCTCGCCACCAACCCGGACTTCCCGGCCGCCGCGGCCATCGGCGCGGCCATCGACGACCTGTTCGACCAAGGCGGCCCGGCCGCCGTCGGCGCCCGTATCCGCACCGCCCTCGCCGACCTGCTCGACCGCGCACGGCGGGCCGGCGCCGACGTCCTGCTGGACGGACTCGGCCCCCACGAGCGCGCCGGTATCGGCACCTTCCGCCTGCCCGGCCACGACCCCGCCACCGTCCACCGCACCCTCGAAGCGGCCGGCCTGATCACCACCCGGCGCGACGAGTGGATCCGGCTGTCTCCCCACACCTCCACCCCGGCCGCCGCAGCGGACCTGCTTGCCGAGGCACTGCACACCCTCACCCACCGTTCGACCCACCCTCAGGAGTCGACATGTCCCACCAACTGAGCCGCCGCCAGCTGCTCCAGCTCGTCACCGCCTCCGCCGCCGGACTCGGCCTGGCCGCCTGCGGCAGCAACGGATCGGGCAGCGACGCCGTCGGCGGCGACGGCGACAGCGGTCAGATCACCGTCTGGAGCTGGACCACCGCGGCCGAGGCCCTGCGCGGTGTCGTCCCCTCCTTCGAGCGGGACAACCCCGGCATCAAGGTCGACATCCAGGACGTCGGCAACCCGGCCATCTGGGACAAGATCACCGTCGGCCTCGCCTCGGGCGGCAAGGGCCTCGCGCGGCCCACTGCTCACCCTGCTGCTTGCGGGCGCCTTCGGGCTCTGCGTCGGCCCGTTCTACTGGCTCGCCATCGCCGCCACCCAGGACGACAAGGACGTGTTCTCCTGGCCACCGAAGCTGCTGCCCGGCGGCCACCTCATGGACAACCTCCGCGGGCTCCAGGAGTCCATCGGGCTCACCCGCGTCCTGCTCAACACCGTGCTGGTGGCGGGCGTCCAGACGGTCGGCGCGGTCGCCGTCTCGGTCCTGGCCGGCTACGCCTTCGCCAAGTTCGACTTCCGCGGGCGCAACCTGTTCTTCGTCCTGCTGCTCAGCACCCTGGTCATCCCCGACACAGTGATGCTGATCCCGATCTCCCAGATGATGATGGAACTGGGCCTGATCGACTCCTACCAGTCCGTCATCCTGCCCGGTCTGGTCACCCCGTTCGGCATCTTCTTGATGCGGCAGGCACTGCGATCCATGCCCGACGAACTCCTGGACGCGGCCCGCGTCGACGGCGCCGGCGAACTGCGGGTGCTGTGGCGGATCGTCATACCGGTCAACCGGCCGGTCATCGCGGCGCTCGCGCTGTTCGTCTTCCTCGGTAGCTGGAACCAGTTCGTCTGGCCGCTGATCGCCCTGCGCAGCCCCGAGATGTACACGCTTCCCGTGGCCACCGCCACCCTGCAGGGGCTGTCGACCACCAACTATGCGCAGGTCCTGCTCGCCGCCGCCATCGCTGCCATCCCTGTGATGGCTCTCTTCCTCGTCCTGCAGCGCCAGTTCATCTCGGGCCTGCTGGCCGGGGCCACCAAGGAGTGACCACCGTGACCACCGAACCACGCCCCGTCGGCGAGCGCACCGAGAGCCCGCAGGCGCTCACCGGGCCGGACACCGCCCCGCAGGACGCCACCCCGCAGCAGCCCGCCCCGGCCTGGCGCCCGAACACGTCGGCCGGGGCCACCCCCGACACCGTCGGCCACCGGCAGCTCGCCACCGGCCTGCTCCACTCCACCGGCGCCCCGCTCACCGTCCACCTCACCGGGCTCGGCTGCGACCGGCTGGAGACCGCCGTCACACCGGTCGGCGACGGCGTGGCCCTGATCGAGGTCACGGCGGCGGCCGCGGCCACCGTCCGCGCCGAATGGCGGGTCCCCTGCGTCGGGGCCACCGCCTACTGGACCCCGGACACCAACGCCTCCCGCTGGCTGCCGCCGTCCTGGATCGCCCCCCGGACCGTCTCGCTCGCCCTGGGCGCCCCCGTCGCCAGCCTGGTCGCCACCGACGACCGCGCCCTGTGCACCGCCGCCGCCGGGGAGACCTCCGCACCTGTGCGCGTCGGCGCCGGAGTGGTGGAGGAGAGCGGCGAGTTCGCCTTCACCGTCGAACAGGACCTCACCCCGGACAGGCCGCCGCTGCGGCTGCGGATCGACCTCAGCGGCCGCCACTTCGCCGCCACGCTGCAGGCCGTCACCGCCTGGTGGGCCGAGGGCCTGCACCACCCCGGCATCGCCCCCGCCGCCCGGATGCCCGCCTACTCCACCTGGTACAGCCTCCACCAGAACGTCGACACCGCCGCCGTCGAACGCCAGGCCGTCCTCGCCGCGGCAGTCGGCTGCGAGAGCATCATCGTCGACGACGGCTGGCAGACCACCGACCGCGCCCGCGGCTACGGTCACTGCGGCGACTGGGAGCTCAACCCGGTGGCCTTCCCCGACCCCGCGGCCCACGTCGCCGAGGTCCACCGGCTCGGCCTCGCCTACCTCCTGTGGTACGCACTGCCGTTCATCGGCCGACGCAACTACGCCTGGGACCGCTTCGAGGGCATGATCCTGCGCGAGGAGCCCCACCTGGACGCCGCCGTGCTCGATCCCCGCCACCCCGAGGTCCGCGCCTACCTGGTCGAGAAGGTCTCCCGCGCCGTCGAGCAGTGGGACATGGACGGTCTGAAGCTCGACTTCATCGACCGCTTCGCCGTCACCGACCCCCCGCCCGCCCCGGCCGGTGCCGACCGCACCGCCGTCCACGAGGGTGTGCTCCAGCTGCTCGCCGACCTCGACGCCCGCCTGCGCCGCACCCGGCCGGACGTGATCGTCGAGCACCGCCAGCCGTACGTCAGCCCCGGGCTGTGGCCGTACGCCACCATGGTCCGCGCCACCGACTGCCCGCTCAGCCCCGCCGAGAACCGCCAGCGCACCGTCGACTGCCGGCTCACCGCGGGCCCGCTCGCCGTCCACGCCGACATGATCATGTGGAACTCCGCCGAGACGCCCGAGGCCGTAGCCGTCCACCTCGTCAACGCCCTGTTCTCGGTGCCGCAGATCTCCGTCGACCTGGCCGCCCAGAGCCCCGACCAGCTCGCCACCCTGCGCTTCTGGCTCGGTGTCTTCCGCCGGTACGCCGACGTCCTCCAACTCGGCGCCCTGGAACCCGTGCGACCGGACCTCGGCTACCCCCTGGTCCGCGCCCGCGACCACCACACCACCGTGGTCGCACGCTACGCGCCGCTGCCCGTCGCCCTCCCGGACCGGCACACCGCGGACGGTCCGCAGACCCTGCTCGTCGCCAATGCGGACGGCGACCCCGTGGTGCTCCTGACCGCCACCCGAACGGAACGGGCCCTCGCCCGCGTCCAGGACTGCCGTGGTGAGATCCTGTCAGAGATCGTGCTCGACCTCGTCGCCGGGGTGAACCCGGTGACCGTGCCGACCGGTGGCCTGCTCACCCTGACCCGCGAGCACTGACAACCGGGGGCCGGGGGCGGCCACCTGCCGCCCCCAGCCCGCCGACCACAGAGGAACGATGACCGCTCGACAGGTGACCATCGAGGACGTCGCACGCGCGGCCGGAGTCTCCCGCCAGACCGTCTCGAACGCCCTCAACGCACCCCACCGGCTGCGCGCCACCACCCTCGCCCGGGTCACCGCCGCCATCGACGAACTCGGTTACCAGCCCGACCAGTCCGCCCGCAGTCTGCGCACCGGCACTCGTAAGGTCATCGGCTATCCTGCCCCCGCTGACAACCCTGCCGACCCCAACCCCCTGATGGGCGGCTTCCTCCAGGCGCTGGTGACCGCCGCCGACGCCGTCGGCCACCGCATCCTGCTGTTCCGCTCCAGCCCTCAGCAGGGCGTCGCAGCAGTCGCCAAGTCCTTCAACGGCCTGATCGCGGCCCGCCAGGTCGACGGATTCGTCCTCTCCGACGTCGTCCACGACGACCCCCGCGTCGACGTGCTCACGGAGGCCGGCTTCCCGTTCGCAGCGTTCGGCCGCACGGCCCCCGGCCGCCCGCAGAACTGGGTGGACATCGACTCCACCGCCGCCACCGCCACCCTGGTCGGACTCCTGCTCGACCAGGGCCACCGCCGGATCTGCTACCTCAACTCCGCCGCGTCCCTGCCCTGGCTCGCCGACCGCAGGGCCGGCTTCCTGCAGGCCGCGGCCGCCGCCCCCGACGGCGCCTTCGAGGTCGGCGTCCCCGACGACGACCCGGCCGCGCTCTCCCACGCCGTCCAGCGCCTGCTCACCGGCCCCGACCGCCCGACCGCCCTGGTCTGCGCAAGCGACTGGCTCGCCCTGACCGCCTACCAGGCCGTCCGCGCCGCAGACCTCACCGTCGGCGGCGACGTCGCCGTCACCGGCTTCAACGACATCCCGCTCTGCACGCTGCTCCAGCCCGCCCTCACCAGCGTGCGCCTGCCCCTGGCCGCCCTCGCCCACGTCCTCGTCGACCGGCTGATCACCGCCGTCGAGGACCCCGCCGCCGTCCCGGCGAGCGGGCTGCTGCTTCCCGCGGAGCCGGTCGTGCGAGGCAGCACGCCGGGGAGGTAGTGGTGGCCGCCGGGCGGCGCGCCCCGGCCGGCCCGTGCCTCGGCGGTTCGGCCGAGGCGCTCGTTGCGCACCGTCGGGAGCAGGTGCGCTGCGCTCACCGGCGATCAGCGCTTCGAGCATGGCGCGCCCCGAGACGCCGAAGATGTCGTGCGCCGGACACACAGGAAGCATCGAGGCCCTCGCCGTCGCCCGCCTGCACGGTCGGCTGGTGCTCCTCACCAGTGGCAGCGACAACGCCATCGCCGCCTGGGACCTGATGACATGGTGCTTGATCGGCACCCACCCGACGGCTCGTGACGCAGCTCGGATCACGTACTCCGGTCCCGCGCCCGGGTCAGCTGCTTCAGTTCGACAATGGTCGCGACGGCGCGCAGCCAGGTGGCCGCGGTGTCGTCGGCGGCGATTCCGCCCATGAGTTCGGTGCCGGCTCGCAGCCACTCCCGTACCACGACGGCCGCCTCTCGGCGGGGCAGGGGCTCGGGCAGCTCCGCGGCGTGGGCGAGCCCGCCGGCGCGCACGGTGTCGGCGAGGAAGGCGACCGAGCGCGGCTCGGTGTCGAGGCGGTCGAGGATGACAGCTGCGGCCGCGGCGCCGTCGCCGAACAGGGCGGTGCGCCGGGTGCCGGGCTCGGCGGTGAGGCCGTAACGCAGCAGGACGGTGATGTCGAGCCGGGCCAGCTCGTCGTCCGTGCGGTCCGGCGGGTACGGGGCGTCGTCGTTCATGGCGGGACCTCTGGTGTCTTGTCTCGTCTGACTGGTCCGCTGCGGCTCAGTTGACGGTGACGGTGTAGGTGATGCGCTCGGGAGCCTTGGAGTTGGAGCCCGCCCCCGTGCTCGGGGTGGCGGAGGGTCCGGTGGTCTCGGGGGGCAGCGTGGAGTTGTTGCCCTGGCACGTGGTGAAGGTGCAGTGCAGCAGAGTGAACCGGGTGGTCCCCTTGCCCATGGCCTCGAAAATGAAGGTGAGCCGGCCGCCGGCACCGGCCACCGGCTCGTCGCCGGAGTCCGACGCGTAGTCCTGGCCGCGGCTGACGAGCACCGAGCTGTCGGGCTCGGGGTCGACCAGGTACCAGTACTCGCTGGTGGAGGCGTTCTGGTCGACGGTGAGCGTGAAGCGCTCGCCCGGCTCGGCCGTGATGCTGGTGTCTTTCACCGGGTGGCTCGTCGGGCGGCTCGTGGAGCCACCGGCCGGTTCGTCGGTGCCCGAGCCGCAGCCCGTGGCGAGAGCGAGGAGCGCGGCCGCCGCGATCGCGGCACCGCCCCTGCTACCGCGGAAGATAGACGCTGTACGCGTTGGGGAGATCACTGTTGGAAGCCTTGCCCATGTGGCCGTTGATGAAGTCGTCCTCGCTGACCCAGGTGGTCGAGCCCCAGGGGTTGTACACCTGAAGCATGTCACCCTCCTGGGCGATGATGGTCATCGCGTGGGCGCTCTTCTCGCCCTTGACGTCGACCGGCACCGGATGCCCCTGCGCCACCGACTTCTCGACTTCGGTGAGGACCGCCCTGCGGTCGGCGGCGTTGTCCAGGTCCTGGCGCTCGTAGTCACTGCCGGTGGCACTGCCGACGGCGGCGTCGTTGATCCGTTCCTGCCCCTCGGACCCCATGCCGCCCCAGTTCTCGCCGCCGTCACCTTCGGTGTGCAGTCGGTGCTGTTCGGCCACCAGTCGTTGCTTGAAGGCGTCGGGGTCGTCCTGCTGCCCGTCGGGGCCGCCGGTGAGGTCGAGCGCGTACAAGGGGTCAACCATGGCGCGGGACGTGACGGTGGACGAGGCCACGCAGGTGCCCTCGGAGCCGTCGCGGCCCTGGATCCACCGCTGACCGTCGAACGTGACGTAGTCCTTGTTGTTGTTCGAGCCGTCCGGCGCCAGGCCTTCGTCGTTCATGCTGTCCGCGGCGGTGACCACCGGAGTGAGATGCCGGCGCAGCCAGTCGGGGTCCTTGCCGTGGATTTTGTCCTGGAACGCGCCGATCTCGGCGACGCTGTGGCCGGCGGCCAGGGCCTTCATCAGGTAGGCCCGCTCCTGTGGGGTGTCCGACTTCGCCAGCATCCGCTCCATGGCCGTCTCGTCGTCGAGGCTCAGCAGGTCCATCCGCGTCGACGCGCGCGCCAGGTCGCCGGCGGTGAGGATCTCGTTCAGCTCGGTGTCGGCGCCCGCGACGCCGGTGTCGGCGAGCATCAGCTTGTCGACGGCGGTGAGTTCGCTGGTCTCCATCTTCCCGGCCCGTGCCTCGGCGGCCCACTTGTTCAGGTCCCGGGCCGCGACGCGGGTGGCCTCCTGTGCCTCGGAGACGGCGTCGTGCATCAGGTCGACCGCGTAGGAGCCGAAGTGGGCGGCGTTCGCGCGGTCCCACTCCTCCTCGTCGTTCTCGTGCAGGTCGTCGAAGAAACCGTCCTTGCCGCCGAGCATCTTCTTCTGCTCCAGCAACTGTCCACGCCCCGCTCGTCGTTGCGCTGCGCGGCGCCGATCGCGTCGGCCAGCGTCAGCAGCACCGACGCGCATCCCTGGAACGCCTCGCTCATCTGGGTCACGGCAGCGCGCAGGATGCGCAGGCCGGTGCAGCCCGCTTTGAGCTGTACTGAAATGTGTGGAGTCCCTGATGCCAGGGTTACCGTCCTGGCGGAGGAGAACCACCAGCACCATGGCAGCACCCCGTACATACTCCGACGAGCTTCGCGAGCGTGCGATCCGTGAGGTCCGCGCCACCGGCCGCCCCATCGCCCACGTGGCAAAGGACCTGGGCATTCACAAGGAGGCCCTGCGCGGCTGGGTCCGCGAGGCCGAGGCCGACCGCGGCGAGCGCGACGACCGGCTGACCACCGCCGAGCAGGACGAGCTCAGGCAACCTGGCAAAGAAGTGGCGGAGTTGAGGCGGGCGAACGAGATCCTCAAAGCCGCCTCGGTGTTTTTCCCAGGAGATCGACCGGCCCCGGACGGGGCCGAGCAAGTGATCGACCACCTGCGTGACAAAGGTCTCGGGGTCGATCCCGTCTCCCGGATGCTGGAGCTGCCGCCGTCGACGTACTTCGCCCGCAAGAAGCGGCCGAAGTCGGCCCGCCGACTCCGCGACTCGGAAAACGGGTCGCCGGCCAAAACTCCCCAGATTCTCCCCAGGGCTGATCGGGGTGATTCCCCAGGCTGTACGGCCCTGACCTCGGTCCGTGGATCTCCAGGGATCTGAGCCGTATAGCCTGGGAAAATGCTCACCGAAGTCACAGCGACCCGCTACGTCACGCCCCTGCGGGAGGGGGGATCGCTGCCCGGAATCGTCGAAGCCGACGACCTCGGCACCTACGTCATGAAATTCACCGGCGCCGGACAGGGCCGTAAGACACTGGTTGCGGAGGTCATCTGCGGACAGCTCGGCCGCAGGCTCGGGCTTCGCGTCCCCGACCTCGTACAGATCCAGCTCGACCCGGTCATCGGGCTTGCCGAGCCCGACGAGGAAGTGCAGGAGCTCCTGAAGGCCAGCGGCGGGCTCAACCTCGGGATGGACTTCCTGCCGGGCTCGATCGGCTTCGACTCGCTCGCCTACCAGGTGGACTCCCGGGAAGCAGGACGCGTCGTCTGGTTCGATGCGCTGATCAACAACGTCGACCGGTCCTGGCGCAATCCGAACATGCTGATCTGGCACGGCGACCTGTGGCTCATCGATCACGGTGCCACCATGATCTGGCACCACAACTGGCCCGGCGCCCAGGCCTCCGCCGCCAAGCCGTACAACGCCTCGGACCACGCGCTCGCCCCGTTCGCCCCCGATATCGCGGCTGCGGCCGCCGAGCTGGTCCCGCTGGTCACCGAGGAGCTGCTCACCGAGGTCGCGGCCGACGTCCCCGACGAGTGGCTGGTGGACGAGCCCGGCTTCGACTCCACGGACGAGCTGCGCCGCGCCTATGTGGAGGCGCTGCTGCCGCGCGCCGCGAGCATTCATGAGCGGATCACGATGGAGGGCCCCACCGAGCCCAAGCCGTCCCAGGCCCCCGGCTGGCTCACCGAACACCTCACCCCGTGGCCGCACCCCGCCAAGAAGAAGAACGACAAGGAGGGCCAGCGGTGAGCAAGCGCGATGTTTTCGAGTACGCGCTGCTGCGCGTGGTGCCGCGCGTGCAGCGCGGCGAGTTCTTCAACGCGGGCGTGGTCGTCTACTGCCGCGCGCGGGGTTTCGTCGCCGCCCGTACCCATCTCGACGAGACGAAGCTGAAGGCCCTGGACCCGACCGCCGACGTGGTCGGTGTACGGGCCGCCCTGCATGCCGTCGAGGGCGTGTGCCGCGGCGGTACGGACGCGGGTCAGGCGGCCCGCGACGACGCAGGTCGGCGCTTCCGCTGGCTGATCGCGCCCCGCTCCACCGTCGTCCAGCCGAGCCCCGTGCACAGCGGCCTCACGGCCGATCCGGAAGCCGAGGTCGAACGACTGCTCGATCTGCTGGTGCGCTGATCAGCCGCCCGCGGCGCCGACCGCAGCCACCGCGGTGGCTGCGGCGCCGGGTGTGACATATGCCCCTGCGGCCGTGGGCCGTTGACACCGAGTGTCAGGGCTTCTAGCGTCTCGTCTGCTGAAGGTACTAAGCGGTTGCTCAGTTATCGGGAAGGCTCCGCGCACGCGAAGGTTCCGTGCCGGGGATGCCCCGACGTCCGCTGAGCCGCGATCCAAGGGCGAGGAGAACCAAGCATGTCCACCACCGAGCAGCGCGTCGCCATCGTGACCGGAGCGGCGCGTGGCATTGGCGCCGCCACCGCGGTACGCCTGGCGGCCGAGGGCCGCGCCGTCGCCGTACTCGACCTCGACGAGGCGGCCTGCAAGGACACCGTCGAGAAGATCACCGCCGCCGGGGGCACCGCGCTCGCCGTCGGCTGCGATGTGTCGGACAGCGCCCAGGTGGAAGCCGCCGTCGCGCGGGTCGCCACCGAGCTCGGCGCCCCGACGATCCTTGTCAACAACGCGGGCGTGCTCCGCGACAACCTGCTCTTCAAGATGAGCGAGTCCGACTGGGACACCGTGATGAACGTGCACCTCAAGGGCGCGTTCCTGATGGCCAAGGCCGTCCAGAAGTACATGGTGGACGCCGAGTTCGGCCGTATCGTCTCGCTCTCCTCCTCCTCGGCGCTCGGCAATCGTGGCCAGGCCAACTACTCCGCCGTGAAGGCCGGTCTGCAGGGCTTCACCAAGACCCTCGCCAAGGAGCTCGGCAAGTTCGGCATCACCGCCAACGCCGTCGCCCCCGGCTTCATCGTCACCGAGATGACCGCGCAGACCGCCGCGCGGGTCGGCATGGGCTTCGAGGAGTTCCAGGCTGCCGCCGCCACCCAGATCCCGGTGCAGCGCGTCGGCCGCCCCGAGGACATCGCCAACGCCATCGCCTTCTTCACGGGCGACGAGGCCGGCTTCGTCTCCGGCCAGGTCATGTACGTCGCCGGCGGACCGCTCAACTGACCTGAAGGGTTATGGGCATCATGACTGTGCAGGACAGCGGGAAGGTCGCGCTCATCACGGGCGCGAGCCGCGGCATCGGCTACGGCATCGCCGAGGCGCTCGTGGCTCGCGGCGACCGGGTGTGCATCACCGGACGCGGCGAGGACGCGCTCAAGGAGGCCGTCGAACGGCTGGGCTCCGACCGGGTCATCGGCGTGGCGGGCAAGGCGCACGACGAGGCGCACCGGGCCGCGGCCGTCGAGCGCACCATGGAGGCGTTCGGTCGTGTCGACTTCCTGATCAACAACGCGGGTACGAATCCGGTCTTCGGCCCGATCGCGGAGCTCGACCTCAATGTCGCCCGCAAGGTCTTCGAAACCAATGTGGTCTCGGCGCTCGGCTTCGCCCAGTACACCTGGAAGGTGTGGCAGAAGGAGAACGGTGGGGCGATCGTCAACATTGCCTCGGTCGCCGGTATCTCCGCCTCGCCCTTCATCGGCGCGTACGGCATGAGCAAGGCCGCCATGGTCAATCTGACCCTCCAGCTCGCGCACGAGTTCGCGCCGATCGTCCGGGTCAACGCGATCGCCCCCGCGGTCGTGAAGACGAAGTTCGCCCAGGCGCTGTACGAGGGCCGTGAGGCGGAGGCTGCCGCAGCCTACCCGCTCGGCCGGTTGGGCGTCCCCGAGGACATCGGCGGCGCCGCCGCGTTCCTCACGTCGAGCCAGTCCGACTGGATCACGGGGCAGACCCTGGTGGTCGACGGCGGGATCTTCCTGAACGCGGGCGTGCGCTGAGAACAGCCTGAGCGGATTTAGCCCTGATTGACTCAAGTGCCCTGTCGGGCCTGCGGATTGACCCGACGGGGCACTGCGGTATGGTCTGCCGATCCATGGCTGATCGAGGAGCGTTCACGTGTTCTACCGGGCCAGTCTGCAGGCCGCTGCAGTCCTTGCTTCCCTCTCTCTGCTGGCAGGCTGCGGACTTTTCTCCGACAGCGGCTCGAAAGCGGAACAGGAGATAGTCGTCGGTACGACCAGCGAGCTCTCCACCCTCGATCCGGCGGCGGCGTGGGACAACTCCTGGGAAATGATGCGGAATGTCTTCCAGACTCTGGTGAGCTTTCCCACCGGCAGCACGAGCCCCGAGCCCGATGCTGCGGAATCGTGCGAGTTCACCGACACCACCAGCACGGCCTACCGGTGCAAACTCCGCGAGGGTCTGAAATTCTCCAATGGGGACAAGCTCGACGCCGAGGCCGTGAAGTACTCCATCGACCGGATCACGGCCATCAACGTCAAGGGTGGCCCCGTTGGCATGCTCGGCTCGCTCGACCGGATCGAGACCAAGGGGGACGACATCGTCGTCTTCCATCTCACCAAGCCGGACGCCACCTTCCCGTTCATCCTCGCCACGCCCGCGATGTCGCTGGTGGCGCCCAGCGACTATGCGAGGCACAAGATCCGCAGCGACGGAAGGGTCACCGGATCCGGCCCCTACCTCCTCGATTCGTACAAGCCGGGAAATCGGGCCGAACTGGTGAAGAACCCGGACTACAAGGGTTTCGCCAACCGTAAGAACGACGCTGTGACCATCCGGTACTTCAAGGATTCCGCCCCCGTGGTCGCGGCACTGAAGAAGAACGAGATCGACGCGATCTACCGCGGCCTCACCGCCGAGGAGGTCGTCAACCTGGAAGACAACCTGGAAGACAACAAGGACGAGAACCGCGATCTGCAGCTGGTCGAGACGGTCGGCGCGGACATCCGCTTCCTGGTCTTCAACCCGGAGGACACGGCCGCCGGGAACGTGGCCGTACGGCGGGCCATCGCCCAGCTCGTCGACCGTGACGCGCTGGTGGCCAAGGTCTACCAGGGCACGGCCGAGCCGCTGTACTCCATGGTTCCCAAGGGCATCGCCGGACACACCACCAGCTTCTTCGACGCCTACGGCGACCCGGACGAGGGCAAGGCGAAGCAGATCCTCGTCAAGGCGGGAATCACCGAGCCCGTCGAGATGACCTTCTGGTTCACGACCGACAGGTACGGCTCCTCCACCGCCCCCGAGTTCGACGAGCTGAAGCGTCAGCTGGAAGCCTCCGGGCTGTTCAGGATCACTCTGAAGAGCAAGCCCTGGAAGGAGTTCCAGGAAGGCTTCACCAAGGGCGAGTACCCCGTCTTCGGTCGCGGCTGGTTCCCAGACTTCCCGGACCCCGACAACTTCATCGCCCCCTTCGTGGGCAAGGAAAGCGTCACCGGGATGCCGTACATGAAGAGCGAGATCACCGAGCAGCTGCTGCCGCAGACCCGCAAGGAGAGCGACCGGGGCGCGGTCAGCGAGCAGTTCGAACGCGCCCAGCAGATCCTCGTCGACGACGTGCGGATGCTGCCGCTGTGGCAGGGCAAGCTGTACGTCGCCGCGGGCGAGGACATCGGAGGCGGCGAACGCGCTCTGGACCCGCAGACGGTCATGCAGATGTGGGAGCTGTACCGCAAGGCCAGCTGGTAGGCCCCGGCAGGGCTCGCGAGGTCTGTTGTCAGTGGCCCCCGGTAGGTTCTCGGGTGAAGAAATGATTACCTACCGGAGGTTGTTGACGTGACCGACACCGACCTGCTGCCCGAGTCCTGGCGCGGCGTTCTCGCCGAAGAGCTGCAGAAGCCTTACTTCAAGGAGCTCACCGAGTTCGTCGAGGAGGAGCGGGCCAAGGGGCCGGTCTATCCGCCGCGCGACCAGGTGTTCGCCGCCCTGGCCGCCACGCCCTACGACAAGGTGAAGGTCCTCGTCCTCGGTCAGGACCCCTACCACGGCGAGGGGCAGGGGCACGGGCTGTGCTTCTCCGTGCGGCCGGGGGTGAAGACGCCGCCCTCCCTGCGGAACATCTACAAGGAGATGAAGGAGGAGCTCGGCCTGCCCGTCCCGGACAACGGGTATCTGATGCCGTGGGCCGAGCAGGGCGTGCTCCTGCTCAACGCCGTGCTGACGGTGCGGGCGGGCGAGGCCAACTCGCACAAGGGCAAGGGCTGGGAGAAGTTCACCGACGCGGTGATCCGCGCGGTCGCCTCGCGGCCCGATCCGGCCGTCTTCGTGCTCTGGGGCAACTACGCCCAGAAGAAGCTTCCGCTGATCGACGAGGAGCGCCATGCGGTGGTGAAGGGGGCGCACCCGTCACCGCTCTCGGCCAAGAAGTTCTTCGGCTCCCGTCCGTTCACGCAGATCAACGATGCCGTGGCGGCGCAGGGACACGAGGCCATCGACTGGCGCATCCCCGACCTGGGCTGACGCCGCAGTTCTGGGCCGGGCCGGCGGCGGGCCCGGAGGACCGGCGCGGGACGCCCGCTGGAGCCTCAGCGGGATTGACCGCGGCTGCGGCTAGCGTCGAACGGAAACGGGTGGACGAGTGCGCAGGGAGGCCGCAGTGACGGAGCAGCGGGAGGCATCGAAGGATGCCGTCATGACCAGGATCGGCCAGGCCATCATGCTGCTGCACGGCGGCGACCGGGAGGAGGCCCGCCATCGCTTCGGCGTGCTCTGGTCGGAGATCGGCGAGGACGGGGACGCCCTGCACCGGTGCACTCTCGCCCACTACATGGCCGACACCCAGGACGACCCCGGTGATGAGCTGGCCTGGGACCTGCGGGCATTGACCGCGGCCGGCAGCCTGACCGACGAGCGCGCGGCGCAGCACTCCGATGCGCCGGCGGTGCGGGCGTTCTATCCCTCGCTCCATCTGAACCTCGCGGCGGACTATATGAAGCTCCAGCGTCCCGAGGCGGCCCGGATCCATCTGGACCGGGCGCGTGCCGCCTCCGGTGTGCTCGCGGACGACGGGGCCGACGACGGATACGGGGGAGGTGTCCGCGCGGCGATCGCGCGGCTGGAGCTGAGGTTGCGGGAGCTGTGAGGGGTGGCCCGTCCGCGGTGGACGGGCCACCCGCTCGACTCTCCCGTACCGGGGTCAGTGGCCGTAGGCGTTCTCGCAGATCCGTGACTGCGGGCTGCCTGCGGGCCAGTGCCCGTATCCCCGTCCCAGTGCGCAGACGTCCGTCCCGGTGACGGGGGCCGGCGGGGCCGGGACGGGCGCGGTCATGGCGGGCGGGGCCTGACGCGGCCGAGGCCGTGCAGCGCCGGGGTGCTTCCCTTCCTGCGGTGCGCGGTGCGCCGCGCGGCGGGTGTCCGGCGCTTTGCCGGTCGCCGGGGTGGACGCGGGGGCGGACGGCTCGGGGGCCGGTACGGCGCCCAGACTGTCGTGGACCGGTGGCCGCACGATCTGTGGCGCCAGGTCCTGGGCGGGCCTGCTGGTCCCGGGCCGGGGCGGAACATCCGGCTGCGGCGCCACGGACACACAGCCGGACAGTGTCGTGACCGCCACGCCGACAAGGAGCTTCACGGTGATTCTGGTTCGTTGCACCTGATCAACTCTGCTGTGCGGACCCGGCTTCGAGTGAGCCGGGGAGCGGGGAATGGCCCGCACGAGTGACGCCGGTCAGCGCAACGTTCCCTGAGGCCCGAGCATCCCGCGCAGCAGTTCGGCGCAGCCGGTACGGAGTTCCTTCTGGGCCGGTGCGGAGCGGTGGTACGACCCTGCGGCGCACGAGAACATCGGCCCCCTCGCACCGGGCCACCAGGGACAGGATGTGCCGCTCGGGCTCGGGCGACCCGGTCGCCGTCATCAGTGCCATCAGCGGCTCGCGGAACCGCCGGCCCGTCGCGCGAAGAACTTCCGCAGCTCCGGGCATCGGGTGGCCTCCAACGCGAACCCGTAGCGGCAGATGAGCAGTTCGCGATGGCGAGTGAGATACCGGTACCGAGCGGCCGCCGGACCTCTCGTACTCGTACGAACAGCGCCGCCGCGACCGAGCGCCCCTTCGCCCCGCACGAGACCTGGAGGCGCGGTGCCCTCTGGGGGAAACCCAGTCGCTCAAAAACGGCCGGGTCCAGGCCAACGGGGGCTGCCGTCGCCCCCGCCGGGGCCCATGACACCGACGACGAGAAGTGCCGAGCCGATGCGCCGGTTCGGCTGACCGGCGCCCCGGCCGTGGCGGCTGCGCGACGCACTGATGCGGACCGTCTCGCGGTTCGACCCCACGCGCGTCCCGCGCACCTTCGACAGCATCGCGGACCGGTGGGCGCCGCAGCACACGTATGCTGCCCGGGCGAAGGACGCGCCGAGGTCACCGCGGCAGACATCGGCTCTATGAGCTCGACGGGGCATCCACACCCGGTGGACACCGCGCCGGTCGGCGCTGAACAGTGAGAGGGAGACCCTTGTGAAGGTCGGCTGCATCGGGCTCGGCGACATCGCGCAGAAGGCGTATCTGCCGGTTCTGACGACCCTTCCCGGGGTCGAACTTCACCTCCAGACCCGCACCCCCGCCACCCTGACCACGGTCGCCGAGACCCACCGGATCCCGCCCGGGCAGTGCCACACCGACCTCGAATCGCTGCTCGCCCAGGGCCTGGACGCCGCGTTCGTCCACGCACCCACCGCCGTACACCCGGAGATCGTGGGCCGACTTCTGGACGCGGGCGTCGCCACGTACGTCGACAAGCCGCTGGCCTATGAACTCGCCGATTCCGAGCGACTGGTGAGCCTGGCCGAAGAGCGCGGGGTGAGCCTCGCCGTCGGTTTCAATCGCAGGGTCGCGCCCGGATACGCGCAGTGCGCCGAGCACCCGCGCGAGCTGATCCTCATGCAGAAGAACCGGGTGGGCCTGCCCGAGGAACCACGCACCGCGGTGCTCGACGACTTCATCCATGTCGTCGACACCCTGCGCTTCCTGGTGCCGGGGCCGATCGAGCACACTGTCGTACAGGCCAGGATCCGCGACGGTCTGATGCACCATGTCGTACTGCAGCTGTCCGGTGACGGATTCACCGCCGTCGGCGCGATGAACCGGCTCAGCGGCTCGACCGAGGAACGGCTGGAGGTTTCGGGCCAGGACTCCAAGCGCGAGGTCGTCAACCTCGCCGAGGTGATCGATCACAAGGGGCAGCCGAGTGTACGGCGGCGCGGCGACTGGGTGCCGGTGGCCCGCCAGCGCGGCATCGAGCAGAGCGTGCTGTCCTTCCTGGACGCCGTGCGGGCCGGAAAGGTGCTGAGCGCCGCGGACGCCCTGCAGACACATGAGCTGTGCGAGCGCATCCTCCGCGACCTGGACTGCGCCTAGGCTGTCCGGCCCTGATTCGCCGGACAGCCCCGGAGCCGGTGTCCATCCCGGGCCCGCGGCCCCGGGATGCGTCGGGCCCCGCTCCGATGCAGGCTGGGGAGATGGACCACCGGCCCGTGGAGGTGACCTCGTGAGGCCCCACGACGAGCCAAAGGGCTGGGGAGCACTCCAGCCGCCGCCCGGCTACTACTCGGCCGACGGGCGGCCGCCCGACGCGATGCAGCGCGGGCTGATCCTCGACTGGGCGGTCAATCAGCGGATCGCGAGCGGCTGGCGTGTGGAGTCGCGTTCCGAGACGCAGGTCGTCATGGTCCGGGGCCGCCCGCTGAACCATGTGCTGCACGCCATCCTGATGGTGTTCACCTGCTTTCTCTGGGGTGCCGTGTGGCTGGTGCTGGCCGTGACCAACAAGGTCGAGCGGATCTCGCTCACCGTCGATGCCCAGGGCCGCATAGTCTCCGTGAACGGCCCCGGATAGCCCGGCCGGACCCCGCTCCAGGGCTCACGGCCCGGCGCGACCGGTGCGACCCGAGCGACCGGTGGGTTCGGTGCGACCGGTGGGTTCGGCAAGCGCCGGAGCCGCCTCACGCAGCGCACCGGCCGGCCCTGCCCGGTGACGCCTCCTGAGCGACCGCACCCCCTCGAACGCGCAGAACACGGTCAGCACCGCCGACGCCCCCAGCACCGGCCAGTCGCCCAGCCGTACATAGAGCGTCGTACCGGACGCCAGCGGTACGTCGAACACGGCGGCCCTGCTCGTACCCGTACCCAGCGGGGCACCGATCCGCGCGCCCTGGGGGCCGTACACCGCACTGACACCGGTGAGCGTGGCATGCACCATCGGGCGGCCGCTCTCGGCGGCCCGCAGTGCCCCGAGCGAGGCGTGCTGTTCGGGCGCCCAGCTGTGCTGGAACGACGAGGTCGACGACTGGGCGATCAGCAGGTGCGCACCGTCCCGGGTCAGCCGTCGGCTCATGTCGGGGAACGCGGACTCGAAGCAGACCAGCGGCCCGATGCGCAGACCGTTCCCCCCGGCCGCCCCGGGGACGGACATCGTCACCGGGCGGGCGCCCCGCAGCCGGTCCTCACCCGCAGCCCTGCCCAGGGACGAGGCCCAGCCGAGCACCGACCGGGCCGGGACGTACTCACCGAACGGCACCAGCCGCATCTTGTCGTAACGGTCCCCGGTCAGTCCGTCGGGACCCACCAGCACAGCGGATTTGAAGATCCCCGCCCGCCCCGGCCCGTCGGCCTGCCGGGCGTCCATATTGACCAGCACATCCGCGCCCACCCGACGCGAGAGAGCCGCGATCCGGGCGGTGACATCGGGGTGCGTGGAGAGGTCCACACCCACACTGCTCTCGCCCCACACCACCAGATCGACGCCGCGCCCCGCCAGCGAGCCGGTCAGCCGCTCACCGACGGCGAGCCGACGCTCCACACTGTGGGCACCCGCGACCACGCCCGGCTGCACGACGGCGATCCTGGCCACGCCCGACTGCTCGGGCCGTGGTGCCCACACCACCATCGCCCCCACGGTCAGGGCGCACACCACGATGCCCACGACGGCGACCGTACGGGCGGCGGCGGTCACGAACAGCAGGGCGACGGCGGTGTTCACCGCCACCAACAGAAGGCTCACCAGCCACACCGCGCCGACGGAGGCCACGCGCAGTGCCGGAGCCACCTGCCACTGGCTCGCGCCGAGCAGTCCCCAGGGACCGCCGAGCCCCTCCCAGGAGCGGGCCAGTTCGATCATCAGCCAGCCGCACGGCACCACGACGACCGCGGTCGCGGCGGCCGCGGCGGACACCGGCCCGCGCAGTATCCGGAAGACCAGTAGCCCCCACGGCGCCCACAGCAGACCGAGCAGGGCCGCCAGGATCACGATGAACACATGGAGACTCGGCATCAGCCAGTGATGCACGGCGAGCAGGTAGCCGATCCCGCCGAGCCAGCCGTCGAGCGCCGCCCGGCGTCCTGTACCGGCGGACCGGATCAGCAGCAGCCACGGCACCAGAGCGACATAGGCCAGCCACCACAGGGAAGGGGCGGGGAACGCGAGCGCGGGCAGCGCGCCCGCGAGCAGTGCGAGGCACCCGCGCCACCGGCCGGACCGCAGCATCCGATCCCACTGCTCCCGCCGACCGACCGGAATCCGCATGCCGCGCCTCCTCGTCCTGCTGATCAGCAGTGTCCTCCCTGGTCACCCGTTACGCAGTTCTTCCCCGGCGCGGGGAAGCGGAAGCGCTGCAGGGCGGGCTCAGCGCGGCGCGAGGGATTCCGCTGTGCCGCGCCACTTCTCGTGGACGGTCACGGTTCGGATCCGCCAGCCGCTCCCCGTACGCGACAGCGCGAAGGCGTATCGCCCGCCGGAGACGAAGTTCGGTGCGGTCGCCCGTACCCCGGGGCCGTTCTCACCGCCCACCGTGCTCTCCAGCCGCATCGGGTTGAGGTAGTCGGCCCCCACCTCGGCGCGGTCGCCCGGGTACCCGCCCAGGTCCTGGATGTCGAGTCGGCGGTTGACGATCAGGTGCTGGCGTACGGGGAAGAGTCGCATGGTCTCCGCAAGCCACTGGGCGACCTCCGCGGCGGACCCCTCGACACCGCCCGCGCTGCGGTAGTCGGCGCGCCCGTCCGCGGTGAACAGGGCCCGGTAGTCCGCCCATTCGCCGTCGTCCACCGCCCTCGCATAGCCGGTGATCACTGCATCGATGGACAGCCGGTCCATCACGGTCGCGAGATCCACGCGCTGTGTCATCGGGTCAGTGTCTGCCCGTCGGCGTCCGAGGCCAAGAGGCATGCACGCACGGCGGCCAGGTATCGCTGTCAGCAGGGCACCACGGCCACGGGGCCGAGCGCGTGCGTGAGCGTGGTCTGGGCGACGGGGGAGAGCCCGAGCCCGAGGGATTCACCGCCCTTGCGCCGCCCGATCACGGTCAGCGCCGCGGTCGCCGATGCCGTGACCAGGGTGCGTGAAGCGGAGCCGCTGACCGGTTCCTTGACGACCTCGATCTGCGGGTACTTCACCTGCCAACCGGCGGTGAGTTCGGCGAGGGTCCGCTCGGCCGCATCCGCCGCCGCGTCCCGGTCGAAGACGGGGCCGCCGGAAAGCATCGAGGAGAACATCGTCCAGCCGTGTACGATCCGCAGCCGTGCACCCGGCCGGGAAGCGGCCGTTGCGAAGGCGAACTCCAGCACCGCTTCACTGCTCTCGTCGGCGGCCACACCCACGACGATGTCCGGGAAGGCCTCCGCCGTCTCCCCTGCCCTTTCGTCCTCGTCCTCGTCCGAGCGTCCGCTGTGGATGACGACGACGGGGCACTTGGCCATCGATGCGGTCGCCAGACTGTTGGAGCCGAGCATCAGGGACCGGAAACCGCCCAGGCCGCGCGAGCCGACGACCACCAGCGACGCATCACGGCTGAGCGAGGTGAGCGCCGCCGAAGGGAAGTCCAGCGGGGTGAGCGTCGCGGGGTGCAGTTCCGGAGCGATCCTGGCCACCCTCCGTACGGACTGGGCGAGCAGGTCCTCGGTCTCGTGCTGCTGCGTCTCCTGGCCGGTGCGCCGGGTCGGCGTCCGGGCGTGCACGATCACCAGAGCGAGCCCCCGGCGGACGGCTTCGTGGGCGGCCCAGTCGAGTGCCTCGCGACTGTGCGACGAGCCGTCGACGGCTGCGATCACGGGAAACTCGTTACTGGTCATGATCTTCCTCCAGGTTCCGGCGGTACAGGTTTCAGGCTGGTACGCGCACGCGCCGTACGGCAGGGACTTTCGGCCCCATCTGCCCGGAAGATCCGGGCCCGCGGACTGTTTCTTCATCGACGATGTCACGGCCAACGTGACCGCGGCGGTGGCCGCCGGTATGCGGGGGTTCCTGTTCGAGTCCAACGCAGAGACGATCACGGGCATCGAGGCGCACTTGACGCACCGGGCCGGGCAGTGAGGTTTCCGGTCCACCGCGATTGTCAGTGCCGGGTGCAATCCTGCCCCCATGGATGAGCTGATGCGGCAGCGGCGTGTGTATGGCGCCGACCACGACGATCCCGACCCGGGACCCCAGCCGGGTCACTCCTACCGGGAATTGGTGGGCGGTCCGCTCGACGGGCTGCTCCTCGACGTGACCGGCTGGACGGAGACAGCGCTGCGCGAGGGAGCGGCGCTGAACACGGAGATCGGGCGGTTCGGCCCCGGCGGTCGAGCGGAGTACGGGCCCAGGGGCGGCGACTGCGACCGGTGGGACTGGCAGGGCGGCATGCCCTGACCCGCCACGGTCGCACCATGTCGTACGGGCGCGGCCGGTGGCTGCCGATAAGCCCGCGGCGCAGCGAGTGACGCATGCGATCCGTCAGGACTGAGTGCCTGAATCGCCCAATACTGGAACCATGGCACCGAAGACGTCTCGACCGCACGCCCCGCCGACCTTGACCGTCAAAGGCCGGGACGTACGGATACGCACCATCGGGATCGTGTTGCTGACAGGTATTGCGATCTGGTTCATCGCAGGGAACACCGAGTCGGTCGACATCCGGCTGTGGGTCCCTGTCGTCACCCTGCCGCTCTGGACGGTACTGACCGTGACCCTGCTGGTCGGGCTGGTCATGGGCGCGCTCCTGGCCCACCGTCGAGCGAAGCGCTGAGCCGGCGGACGGAAATCGGGCCCCGGCCCCGCAGGCATGCGTACGTGCCGCTAGCCCGCCGACTCGCCCGCGTGCGGGCTCAGAACCCCCGCGCTGACCAGGGCGCACGCCTCCGCCTGGACGGACGACCAGCGCAGCGAGCTGATCGACAGCATCCGCGCCCAGGCCGCCGCACTCCCCGGCCCCATCACCGGCCGCACGTTCGGCGTGAACCACTGGAACCCCGACTCCGACTCCCCGGCCTGGGTGTGGGCTGTCGGCGACGACCGCGACAGCGACGGCCCCGCCCTCCACGACGCGCGCGCCATCGCCGTCCAGGCCCTCGAAGACACCCACGACCGGCCCGACACCCCCGCCCAGCACTCACCGTGGGTCGCCCATACGACGGCGGTCTACAGCGCAGAGACATGGCCGTTCGAGCTCATGGGTGAGCGACTCGGCCCGGTCGTCTTCGACCGCATCCGGATCGCGTTCGGCGGCGACCACCACGACATCCCGATCGGCCCCGAACAGGAGGAACCCATGGGCACGCCCATATCCGCGGCACAGGACACCTCACCGCCGCCCGTCCGCAACTGGTCCACCCCCGACATGACCGCCCTCGCATTCGAGGACGAACAGACCGGCGACGGCCGGGTCTTCGCCCCCGGCGCCCTGACTGGGACGGAAACGGCCCCTGGCCGCTCCAGTACGCCGAAGCGATGGGCGAGGGGCACCAGGGTGCGGAGCTGGCCGGCGCCATCCACACCATCGGCCGGGACAGCAGCCGCATCACCGGCAGCGGCGTCCTCTACCTGACCCAGGCTGCCGGGTTCGACGCCTTCACGCTCCTCGACCAGGACGCCCCGCTCGGCGTGTCCGTTGACCTGGACGACGTGGACGTACAGCTCGTCGACCCACCACCAGCCCCGACGACGAACCCGGCACGGTGCTGGAGGCGTCGTTCGCGTCTGCCAGCGCCATGCGCCTCGCTGACGGCACGTGGATGATCACCGGCCGTACCAGTGCCGACTGGACCGCGTCCGGTGCCGAGATGGCGCACAGCGCCCGCACCGTCATGCTGTTCACCGGCCCGGCGGCACCATCACCGCCGCGACCGCCCGCCGCGTCTTTGGTGACCAGCTCACCGCGGCCGCCGGAGACTCCGACCCGAACGACGCCGCCGTCTTCCACGAGGAGAAGTCCGGGGACTTCCCAGCCCCCGCGAGCTCGCCGACAGGCTCGACCTGGCCCTGGAGGACGTCCGCGCGCACATCATGCGGGCCCTGAAGGACGGCGCCGTTCTGCGGATCGGCCGCGGCCTGTATGTCGGCGTCAGCGCCATCCCGGAGGGTCATGCGACGGCCGCCGCCACCGGAGACCTGGAGCTGCCCGCCCACGACGGCCAGGAGACGGCCACTGCCGGCGCATCCCTGGACGCCCTGTACGACGAGCACGGCGACGAGATCATCGCATCGGCCTGGCACGCCATCCAGGCCGAGGGCCCCATGCCCGCCGAGTGGTTCCGCGAGCCCACCCGCGAGGAGCTGCCCCCGGGAAGCGGCGGCGTCCACATCGTTGACGGCCGCGCGTACGGCTGGGTCGCCCAGGCCGGCGTACCGCACGCCGCGCACGGCCGGAAAGTCACCATCGAGAAACTCGCCGCGCGAGGCCTCGACTACAGCCACTTCCTGAGGACGAAGTTCCGCCTCGACGACGGGACCGAGGTCCGTGCCGGTGTGATGACGATGAACGTCGGTATCACCGCGACGGGTACAAGTGCGAGACCGCGGTGTGCCAGTTCGACGACACACGGACCGTCGGCGCCGTTGTCACCGTCGGCATGAACGACGGCGGCATGTGGTTCTCCGGTGCCGCCGCGCCCTGGCTGTCCCCCTGAGACCGCACTGTCTTCCAGGCGTGCCAGCCCAGCTACCACATGACCCAAGGCCGGGACGGGCGCTGGCAGCTCAAGGCCGTGCTGTCCGTGCCGGTCCCCGGTCACTCCTCGCCGCTCACCGCCGCCGCTGTCATCGACCGGGCCAACCTGGCGCTCACCGCCGCCGCGGCAGTCCTCGACGAGCCCACCCCCCAGCCCGAACCCGTCACCGCTCCCGACAACGCCGAGGCTCCGGACGTGGTCGGCCAGATCACCGCCGCGCTCCTCCAGGCCGTGTCAGGGATCGGTCCGCGCACGCCGAGCGGCAGGTGTGGCTCGAACAACTCCCACTCTGCATCCGTCGGATCACCTCGCGTCACCCCGGATGTCTACCGTCCCGAGCCACTCCGGCGGAGCGATTTGACCAACAGCGATCTGAACCTGGAACAAGCCCAAGCTTGGTGGCGTTCGTGTTACCGGGCTGACATGAGTAGATTCATCATGACCGCGTTGCGTGGCCGTCTTCATGATTCTGCGCCTCGCCGTGTGAGGAAACGTCGCCCGAGCTGTCTTCGTCTTTGACGACCGCCCACGGGCGCATCTTGTCGTTGTCCTCGTGTTCCAGGATGTGACAGTGCTGCATGTACTCCGCCGGCAACGTGGTCCCGCTACCCGAGATGCCGGGAATTCCGGATGGCACATCGAACCGTTGGATAATCCTGGTCACCGTGTCGGTATAGACCTTGACGGTATCCTTCGGAGCCAGCAATTCTTCCGGATCGGGGGGGAACGGCCGTCCTGTGAGATACTTATCCAACTCCGGCTTGGCTTCTGGCGTTCGGCCTGATTCAATCCACTCTACATAGTCCCGCTCATAGGCGGCTTTATCGAACCTCTGCCGATTAAGTACCTGGAAGTGGACGAGGTGGTTGTGCATCGGGTGGGCATCATGCGTCAGATTTACATACTCCCAGATCTCAGTTGTTCCCACCTTGACGAAGTCTTCGTTTGGCGCCGTGAAAGGTAGCGAATTGATGAGGTAGGGATTATCGTGCGTATACTCGTCACCTTTAGGCTGAATCAGAACGAACTGACGCCGAGTTACTCCGGGTGATGGCTGGAGTGGCCTGACCGGCGGCAGAAAGAGCTTCTTGGGCGGCGTTGTCTGATCTGGACGGGACAGCGGTTCGGTCACCTGGAACTGCATGATCTCGCCGATCACCGGGCCACCACCATTGGGAAAGTGAACTGGAGCGTCGAAGTTCGATAGTGTGACCTCCGTGCCGAGTGGCACATCGGTGAAGTCGACGATCAGATCGATCCGCTCGGCCGGTGCCAGCAGGGTGCTCTTTACCTTCAGCGGCTTATTGGGGAGGAAGCCGGAGTCGGCCGCGATCACCCAAAACGGCAGGCGCTTCTTACCAACTTCGAACCGTAGGCGCCAAAATCGCGAGTTGGATGCGTTGAGAACGCGGAACCGGTAGCGTCTGGGTTCGACGGCAAGGAACGGATACGCCTTCCCATTTACGACCGGAATCTCGCCGCCATCTTCCACGTCCAGATTGTACAGAAGCGAACCGTCTGAGTTGAAGCTCTTGTCCTGCAGGACAAGAGGAACCTCGAAATCGTTTCGCGGCAGGTTGAGACTCTCTTCAACGTCGTCACGTTGCACAAAGAGGGCGGCCAGTCCCGCATAGACGTTTAGCCTAGTGAATGCCAACGCGTGGTCGTGATACCAAAACAAGCACGATTGGTGGTCGTTGGGGTACGCATAGATCGCCTCGTTGTCCTGAGCCCCCTCCAATGTGAAGTATTTCGGGCCCTTGTGCTTGCCGTCCGCCGTGTACCACTGTTCGGCAAGACCATCAGACTGAGGTGGTGTGAAGTTCCCGTGCAAATGCACGGTGGTCGGAACGTTGACTCCTTCTGGAATGCCGTGAGTGAGTCCATTCCGGCGCATTTCGTCGACCTTGGACTGGAAGAGATGGGTGGCCGGCAGTTCGTTGCGGTAGTTGACGACCACGGGGCAGTTTCTTCTGGCGACGATTGTGGGCCCCAGGTACCCCATGCCGATCATCCGTCCGTCTGGGTCTTTCGGGTTCTTAGCCCAGTAGCCCCATGTGGTGGCCATGCCTAGGTCTCGATGGAACTGCCACGAACGTTGGAGCATTGTGATCTCGTAATAGTCGACGCCGGGAAAGGCGGCTTCCTCGCTTGGGAGCGGGATGGCCCTCGGCGGCCTCGGCAAGGGATCAACATACTTTGCAAGCTCGGGGGTCGTGCGCTTGGAGACTCCAGGTGAGGTGGCCGCTCTCGACACCCCGCTGCCCAACCCCGCCACGCATAGGCCTGTGGCCATGGAAAGGAGTCCAAAGTCTCTCCTCGTAAGCTGCATACCTTCTTCGCGAAGTGACAATTGATTCTCCCTTTTTGATGACTAGTCAGGTCCCGTTGCTCTCTCGCGATTAATCGGGAAGCCGGATTTTCCGCGGAAATGCTCTGCCCTTCTGGAACGGGAGAAATTTTCCATACTTTGCGCTTCTTCGAAGGAGGGACACGCTGGGAGGGCTGCAGGGTTGTTGAGAATTCAGCTCGTGTGCTTTTCAGGAGTTTCCAGGAAAGTACAGGCACAGCTGTCTCAAGGGAGCGGTTGCTGTTTGTCGAGGGGTATCGTCCGCCATCCCTCCAACGTCACTACTTCGACGAGTACGCAGCCCAACTGCGAGCCGGCACCCGGAATGGGCTGCTGAGCAGGTCCGGTCGGCAGCCAGCCAGCCGCTACGTGTCCCCGCCCGAGATCGCACCGCACAGCGCCGGGGCAGCTGTTGACCTGACGCTCGCTAACGACGATGGGCGCGAGCTTGACATGGGCACTCGCATGAAGCCCTCTCGGAGGAGAGCGCGGGCGCTTGTCATAAGCAGGCCGACAACATCAGCGACGAGGCTCGCTTCCATCGGGACATCCTGAGCACTGCGCTAACCGCTGCTGGCCTGGTCAACTACCCCACAGAGTGGTGGCACTGGTCATACGGAGACCGCTACGGGGCCTTGCAGACAGGAGCGGCAGTCGCCCACTACGGGCCCAGGAAAATCGACTGACCGCAGACTTCACGAAGGCCCCGAACCATAAGTAGTCTCCGTGGGTGCAGGCCAGAGACCTCGGCCTGCGCCTGAGGAAATGACACGTTTCTTGAGACGAATTCGCCATGACATGTCGTGAGACAGCTTCGAAAGCCGCAGGTCAGAGCGATGCTCTATGGCACGGATCGCGGGATCCTACAGCATGGCTCCCACCTGAGCCCGCGTAACAGCCTGCGGCGGGTGGTGGGGCCTTGACGCCGCGTCGGCCGCCCGTGCGGCTAATATTCCTAGACGACAGCTGGTTCAGGGTTGTGTCAGGTGCTCACACAGGAGACATCTGACATGCCCGAGCCGTTCGAGCTCCCCGCAGACCTCAACACACTGGACGACGAGCAGCTTGCTGCCGCCCTGACGGACGCTGTCGAAGCGTTCGACGCCAAGGCCAAGTCCAACCTCGTCACCACCGACGGCATCACGGCCCTGCGCGCCCTCACCTCCGGTATCGAGGCGATGCGGCAGGAGCAGCACGATCGGATCAGCGCCGCGAAGGCCACCGCGGCGGAGATCGAGGAACTGGCCGCGAAGGTCCGGGGCGAGGACCCGGCGGCGGCTCCTGCCGTGGAGCCGCCGGCCGTGGAGCCGCAGGACCCCCGGCCCCGGAGGCTGCTGCGTCAGCGTCCGTAGTGAAGCGGCACGCACTCAACCTCGCCTCGGTGCGGGCTGTGCAGGCGCGTGTGCTGCCCGAGCCGCCCGCCCCGACGACCGTCATCACCGCGGCCGTGGACGTCCCCGGGTACACGCCGGGGGCCGCCCTGGAGTTCGGGCAGATCACCTCGGGGATCATCTCCCGCGCCAACGCCCTGCAGACCGCTGGCGGTGGCGCCGGCCAAGTCATCAGCTACCGGCATCCGTACTCGCAGGACCCCATCGTCACGGACTCGTCGTCCGCGCCGGAGGGCACCACGGTCACGCTCGCCGCGTCGTCGCAGCGCCGCCTCCCGCAGCAGGAGCTCATGGCGTCCGGCGGGTGGTGCGCCCCCAGCGAGACGATCTATGAGCTGACGGACACGGCGTGCCCGGACATGCTGTGGGACGCCCCGGAGAGCCAGCTCTCCCGCGGCGGGCTGCGCTACTACAAGCCGCCCAGCCTGGATGTGTCCGCGCTCACGTGGGTGCACACCGAGGCCGACGACATCAGCGGCGCGACGAAGCCGTGCTTCAAGGTCCCGTGCCCGGACCCGACCGAGGTCCGCTGCCGCGCGATCGGTGTGTGCCTCGAAGCGGGCATCCTGACCCAGCGGCACTTCCCGGAGCTCGTCTCCTGGTACCTGCGCAATAGCATGATCGCGCACGAGATCCGCCTCAGGCAGGAGCTGTTCCAGGACGCCCTGAACCTGGCGACGCCGGTCACGATGCCGGAGTCGTTCGGTGCGGTGAGCTCCGTGTTCGAGGCCGTGGCGCTCCAGGCCGCCGACATGATCGAGCGGCACAGCCTCTGCGAGTCCACCGCCCTCGAGGTCGTGTTCCCGTGGTGGTCCAAGAACCTTTTCCTGACCGACCTGGCCCGCCGTAACGGCGTCTCCCTCCGCGAGGTGAACCCGGGCATGGTCCAGGACCTGTTCAGCCCGCTCGGCGTGCGTATCCAGTGGGCGCGCGGCCTGGCCCCGGCCGTCCCGACCGAGATCGGCGCCAAGGACCCGGCCACCGTCTGGCCCGAGACCGTCAAGTTCCTGATGTACCCGGCCGGCTCGCTCCAGATCGGGCGCGGAAGAGGTCAACCTCGGCGCGATCCACGATTCGAGCAAGTTCAAGACGAATGACTACACGGCCCTGTTCACGGAGGAGTGCAGCACGCTCGTTGACCGGTCCGTGGACACCCGGCTGGTGAGCGTTCCGGTATGTCCGAACGGTGCCACCGGCGCCCGGCCTCCGCAGTACTCGTCGACGGACGACATCGCCGAGCGGGTCAGGCAGAGCCGCCGATGAGTACGCCGCCGGAGCCGGAAGCGCAGGCCGTTGCGGTCGAGTTGGAGAGATTGCGGGGGACGGTCACGACGGGGTTCGCTGAGGTCAAAGGCAGTCTGGCTGTCCTCGTCGAGCGGTCCACACGTACCGAGCAGGACCTCGTACGCCTCCGCAACGAGACGCAGAGGTCCCTGGACGCGCTGGGGACCGAGGTCGACGCGCTCAAGGCCCGGCGGTGGCCCCTCGGCATGGTCGGAGCGATGGCCGGCGTCATGGGCGCCGCGACGGGGGGCCATCGCCCTGTTCCGGTGACCCGCCCTTCGAGACTGAGCGCCCGCCCTCCCGCTCCGGGGCGGGCGCTCTGCCATGCTGGCGGTCATGGACGACGGCCAGGACCTCGACGAACTGATCGCGTGCATTCAACAGAGAAGTCCGGCGCGGTCTGCTGCGGCACACCCTCTACCTAGAGGAGCTCACCCACCAACTCGCCGCCGATTGGACGACCTACCGCCACCACCGCTGGCCGGCCTCGTCCAACCCCCACCTGCTGGTCAGCCAGAAGAGCGCGGTTGACCCGACCACCCGGCCGTCAGCATCGGCACCCTGAGCGGAGCCCTTTCCCGCGGGCTGACACTGAGCGGCCTGAGACAAGACCGCATCCTCAACGAAGCAGCCGAACGCGCTACCCGCTCAGGCTGATGCGGCTGTTCGGCATCGCCCAGCAGACCGCCATGCGCTACGTCACCGCCGCCCACCCCGAACGAACCGCCAAGCTCCCCAGGTAGCCCGCCTGGTTCAGCCCTGGAGGGTGGCGAGCCAGTCGGTCAGCAGGCGGTTGACCTCCTCGGGGCGCTCCTGCTGGATCCAGTGGCCGCAGCCGTCCAAGAGGTGGGAGGCCGACAGGCCGGGGAGGGTGGTGGGGTAGGCGTCGATGGCGTCGGACATCCAGGTGGTGGAGGCGTCCAGGGCGCCGCCGATGAACAGGGACGGCTGCTTGATCGGGGCTCCGCGGTGCGGGGCGAGGTCTTCCCAGTCTCGGTCCATGTTGCGGTAGCGGTTGAGTGCGCCGGTGATCCCTGTGCGCTCGAACTCCCCGGCGTAGACGTCGAGGTCGTCCTCGCTCAGCCAGGCCGGGAGGGCCCCCGTGGGGAAGCGGTCGCGCAGCCGGCCGCCGCCGCGGGCGACGAAGTGCGGGTCGGGCTCGCCCTGGGCGGGCATGGTGTCGGCGGACAGGGCCGCGTAGAAGCCCGCGAGCCAGCCCCGGACGTCGGGCTCGATCTCCGCCTCGGCGCGGCCGGGCTCCTGGAAGTAGGAGACGTAGAACTCCTGCTCGGGGCCGCCGATCTGGCCGAAGATGTCGGTGGGGCGGGGGCCGCCGGGCGGCGCGTAGGGGACGCTCAGCAGGCCGACGGCGCGGAAGACCTCGGGGTGGAGCAGGGCGGAGGCGGCGGCGATGTTGGAGCCCCAGTCGTGGCCGACGACCACTGCCTTCTCCTCGCCGAGGGCGCGCACGACGGCGACGTTGTCCTCCACCAGGTCGAGCATCCGGTAGGCGTCGGTCGCCTCCGGCTTGGAGGAGCGGCCGTAGCCGCGCACGTCGATCGCCACCGCCCGGTGGCCGGCCGCGGCGAGGGCCGGGAGCTGGCGGCGCCAGGAGTACCAGGACTCGGGGAAGCCGTGCACGAGCAGGACCAGCGGGCCGGTGCCCTGCTCGACCAGGTGCAGGCGCCCGGCCGGGGCCTCGACGGTACGGTGGCGGAGCTCGGCGGTCGGCTCGGGCTGCATGGGCTTCTCCTCGGTTCGCGGGCGGACGCGGCTACCCATCGATCATGCGGCGAGGCACCCGCCCGACGCGATCAGCGTTGCCATTCTGGCAAACTCGCAGGGCAGAGCGGTGGAGCGGCACAGCAAGAAGGAGCGGGAAAGGTGGCAGTCGACGACGTGGACGGCACGCTGGCCGCGATGGGGACCCGGTTGCGGGCCGCGCGCGAGCACCACGGCGCGACGCTCGCCGGTGTCAGCTGCGCGACCGGCATCTCGACGAGCACGCTGTCCCGGATCGAGACCGGCCAGCGCAAGCCCACCCTGGAGGTGCTGCTGCACCTGTCGAAGGAGTACGGCGTCTCCCTGGACGAGCTGGCCGGCAGCGCACCCGCCCCCGCGGCCGAGCCGCACGCTACGGCGCCGCTGAGCTTCGGCGACGACAAGGCGGTGCTGCCGTTGACCCGGTACGTCGGCGGCCTGCACGCCCACAAGCACGTCCTGCCCGCCCTCGAGGACCCGCCCGCGCGGCCCCGTCAGGTCTCCCATGACGGCCACGAGTGGCTGTGCGTCCTGTACGGGCGGCTGTGGCTCGCCCTCGGCGACCAAGACCTCATCCTGACCCCCGGGGATGTCGCCGAGTTCGACACCCGCACCCCGCACGGGGTGGCGAACGCCAGCCCCGGCGGACCGGTCGAGTACCTGATCATGTTCGGACCCCAGGGCGAGCGCCTACGGCCGCGCACCCCTCCAGCCGCTGGTCGCGGGAACCGCCAGCCGAGTCGCGCCCAGGCCGGCCTCGAAGGACAGCCGTAGGATCCGGAACCCGCTCCGACAAGACAGCGAAATCACGACCTGCACGTAGGTTCGGGGCCAAGGGCCGCCCAGATTCCTGGAACTCGCGCACAGCGAGAGGGGCCCACCGACGAGCGGGCAGAACTCCTCTCATGGGGGAGTCCGGCCTTGTACGGAGGTTCAGCTCCAGCCGTGTTCCGTCATTGCTCTGCCGTCGCCGCCCAGGTATCCGAGGAGCCCTTCCCTGGGGTATTTGATGATGTCTTCGGGTAGGTCGTGCACGGTGTGCCACTCCAGGGCCAGGCACTTGTCCGGTTCCCGGTTGACGGGCTCTCCGGTCCACTCGGTGGCCAGGAAGAAGAACCCGATGCGTTCGACGGTGTCGCTCTGCTTGTGGTGCACGACGTGCACCAGGCACAGGTGTGCGGGGTCGACCGATACCCCGGTCTCCTCCATCAGCTCACGGGCGGCCCCGTCCGGCAGGGGCTCGCCCTGGTCGAGCTCGCCGGACGGCAGGTGCCAGCGGCCGTATCCGTATGGGCCGCCGCGTTGGGAGAGCAGCAGCTTGTCGCCCGTGCGGAGGATGACGTGGGTATCGATGACGGGTTGTGCGAGTTGCGGTGTCATGGTCCCTGAGAGGTTGTTGACGGTGGTGGGGCAGTCGACGCTACTGGCGGATCAGGGATCGCGTCGGCGATTGCGGCCGCAACCTCCGTAGGGGTGGCGGTGCCGGTGTTCTATCCCGTCCGTACTGTCTGGAGGAGTAATGACCAGTAGGTTCACTGAGTTGGTTGTCGACTGCCACGATCCGGAGAGGCTCGCGGCCTTCTGGTGCGCGGTCCTGGGCTTCAAGGTGATCGACCGGAGCGAGGGTAAGGTCGAGATCGGCTCCTGGGTGCCGACCGTCGAGGAGGTCCGGGCCCGCCAGATGCCGCCCACTCTGGTGTTCATCCGGGTGCCCGAGGGCAAGACCGTGAAGAACCGGCTCCACCTCGACGTCAGCCCGATCGACGGCAGTACCGACGACGAGGTGGCCAGGCTGCTCGGCCTCGGCGCCGCCAAGGTGGACGCGGGCCAGGGCCCCGGCCGGAGCTGGGTGGTCATGGCCGATCCCGAGGGCAACGAGTTCGATGTCCTGCGCACCCTGGCACCGTCCAACCAGATGATCGGTCCCAAGGGTTAGTGGTCGTAGGCGGTCAGTGAGCGCAGGACGGGCTGTCCGCTCTGGTCGTTGTGCCAGATGGCGGTGTGAACCGCCCCGGGTTCGGTAGAGATCTCAGATTGTGGTTGTGACCTGGGGTTTCGTTGATTCCATGTAGTAGTTGGCTTCGTACTCGACG
>NZ_JBVHDS010000029.1:0-69978 GCF_055563255.1 Streptomyces sp. NPDC002958
CCTGTGGGCGAGACAGTCACACCCTGGGGTGGACGGGCTGGACTGAACAAACGGGACCACGCAAGACTGCAACAACAAGGGCCTCCCTGTCGCTCTGGCTTCGATAACCGCGAGCTACCAGGAGGCCCTTTCTTCATGCGCGCACAGCGGCGAACTCACCCGATCCAGCACCCTGTTCGATCAAGAACGACCGCACGATCGGAAAGACAACAGCTTGTAACTGTTGATCCTCGTTTCCGCTCTCCTCGATCGTCCTGAAATGCCCCGTGCCTGCCGTGCTGTGCCCGAGAGTCCGGGGCTGTGGACGAAGTGCTGCTCCGGCTGGGAGAGCTCCTGTTCCTGTCGGACCCTGAAGTGGCGGTTGTGTCGGCGGAGGACGACGGCGAGGCGATCTGGATCGGGGCCAGGCGTAAGTCGGCTGGTGCTGAGTGTCCGGGCTCCCGCAGGGCCGCGACGGTAACGCTCAGGCATGGAGCAAGCAGGCCCGTCGGCCCGGCTTCGACAAGGCGTGCGTGGCTGCCGGTGAGCACGCCCCACCGCAGGCCAACCGCGGGCCCCCCGCAGGCGGGTCACCGGGGCCGACGCAGCTCCCTGACCGCGGCGACGGCCCCCAGGCAGATGATCATCGTCGATCCGAAGGCGGTGCCACCCGACAGGACCGCGTCTGCGAGCCCCGAGCCGCTGTGCTGCTTCAGCATGATCACGACGAGGGCGACGACGACAGAGAAGAGCACCATCACCAGCAGCCACAGCGCCCAGGTGTGGGAGTGCGAGGCCGGTGCAGGAGACGGCGTGGTCGGGGAAGTCACGGTGGTCCCTTCATCAGTGGAGGGGGGTGGGAGCGAGGGGCTACGGTCGGGCGTCATGAGCGCGTACCGGGTTCCGGCTGCGTGGCGCTGCCCAGAGTCGAGATCATCAGGCGTCCCGCCACGGCTGTGCGGGTGTCAGCGACTGCTGCAGCGAGGCGGCTGTGGGCCGTGGCTTGAGCTTCGAGCGCGTCGAGGACCGCGACGACGCGTTGCTGTTCCGCATAGGGGGGAAGCAGCACCGGCTGGTTGCCCAGCGCCGCGGCGCTGATGGACGGTGCACCCGTCGCCGTCGCCCGGTCCCGTACCCAGGCGACCGACTCGGGCCGCCCCAAGTAGGCCGCGAGATAACCGGGTTGGGCGAGGGCTCGGTGCTTGTCGTCCATCCTGAGCCGGATCACATTCGCGCTCATCAGCCAGTCGGCCCCTACGTCTCGTACCAGTGCCGGGGGACCCATGGCCCCGGTCCGGACACAGACGATGTCCTGGGGCCTGAGCAGAAAGCGGTCCAGGCGCCGGGCCTGCTCCTCCGCTACGTGCCGGTCATCGGCCAGTTCGGCGATGCGGCCCTCGCGCAGGTTCTGGGGATAGACAAGCGGCACTCCGCATCTGGTCGTCATGTGCCCTTTCAGCAGGCTGTATGACGGCCCCGCCTGGATGTTGCACAGGTCGGACAGCGTCACGCGGTGCCACCCGACGGTGTCAAGCAGTTCCCTTTCCTGCTCCACCTGGTCCAGAGCTGAGGCCGCGGCGGCATCCGCCTCCCACGCCTGCTGCTTACGGAGCTCCAGCACGGTCAGGGCCTCCGAGTGGGCCGCCTCGGAGGCGCTACGGCATGGTCTGTTTGCATCGATGTGGTCCATGGGACTGAGCGACCAGTCCTGCTTCCCGACGGACTCCCTGGTCACGACCGCAGTAGGCACGGCCGGGCTCCACCCGCTGTCGTCCTGGTCGGCGGAGCCACGGTAGGCGTCGAGAATCGCTTGTACGTCCTTGTCCTGGAGAGCGCGCTTGCCCCGGATCGGAGTACCCACCTGTCGTGCGTCAAGGAACAGGATCTCGTCGCAGGCTTGGGACGGATGGACCAGGAACCACACCGAGACCGGCACGGACGTATGGGAGAACAGGCGGTCCGGCAGGGCTACGACGGCCTTCACCACGCCGCGCTCCACCATGGCCCGCCGGATCTTCTTCTCCGACCTGTTCGCCGAGTTGCCGGCCTTGTTCGGCATGATCACGGCAGCGGCGCCACCTTCCCGCAGCGTGCTCAGCACGTGCTGCACATAGGCCAGGTTGTCGTTGCCCAGGGGAGGGGGCCCATAGGGCCAGTTGTTCTCCTTGCGCGGCTCTCCGGTGGAGTCACTCATGTTGAACGGGGGATTGCTCAGAACAAGATCGAACTTTTCTGTCGAGAACGCCGCGGACGCTGTCCAGGGCGGCGCCCCGGAGGAGACGTGCACGCTCGGCCGCGCACCGCGAAGCGCCAGGTTCATGATCGCCAGCGGTGCCGTGTCCCGCCCGTGTGTGAGCCCGCGGACCCGCATCCTGTGAGGAGCCACGCCCTGCTTCGCACACCAGGTGGTCGCCGCGGCGAGCAGCTCGCCGCCCCGGGAGTACGGGTCGTAGACACCCAGCGGGACCCCGTCCGCCACGTTCTCCTCGGCGACGCGGACCATGACGCGCGCCACGGCACGTGGAGTGAAGAACTCGCCACTGTCCAGCCCGGCCAGCAACTCGTACTCGTCGAGCATGAGCTCGAAGGCCCCCGGTCCGAGTTCGCCCACCAGGTGCACCACGTGCCGTAGATCTGCGTACGAACGGGGTTCGAGGCGCACCAGCGCCTGGCGCATCGCCGGACGCATTCCCAGCAGCCTCAGCTGCTCGTCGACAGCCGCGGCAATGTGCCGGAGGAGAGCAGCGGCGCCGTCCGAACCCTCACCTGTGCCGGACTTCTCGACGACACCGTTCCAGTGAGATCCCCCGGACCGGCGCAGGAAGTGCAGCGACACGAGCAGGTTCACGTAGTCAACCCTTGAGCCGGCTCCTCGTACACGGTCGCACAGCTGCCCCATGAGTTCGCGTACCCGGTCCGCATCGCGTGGATCGGACCGGGTGTCCGGCGCGCCCGGCCGGGGTGCGTCCGCGCCGGTCGGGGCCCTCCCGGCGAGGGACCGGCGTGCCCGTGTCCCGTACGTCGTGCCGTCCGGATCTCCCTGCAACAGGCGTCGGGGAACGGGCCGCTCGTCCAACCAGGCGAGGAAGTCGGCGCGACGGAACAGCTCCGAGTCCCCGCCGCGCTCGGGAGACGGAAAGCCGGGCGCGCGACGCCACTGGGTGACGGTCGCCCGGGAGACGCCCGCCAGCGAGGCGATCTCCGCCTGCGAATGAAGCTGGTCCGCGTGGTCAGCAATGGACATGATCTGAACTCCCTCGTGGCCGCCGTTCGGCGGCCCTTCACCCCGGACAATAAGGAGCGAGATCCATCTGCGTCGAGTGCGCACCAGCGGTGCGCAATACTTCGAGCAGGGTCGCTCTTGCTTCCCAGACTCGTCTGAGTGCTGCAAAACCGGCCTCAGGAAGCCTCCTGACTGCTTGTCTTAGTCTTTCAGTGACAGGCTACTTCTGAAGGGGCTTTCGGAAAGGGTGTCGTTCTGAGGGCGTAGCTTTCCCCTGGGCCCCTCCCGACCCGTCCGTGCAGTCGGCTCCTGGCGGCGCGAGGTGAGGACGGCCGGGGGAGTCACGATGTCGTGCGCCGCGGCCACAACTTCATCCCGGCCTGGCTCGGCCAGGGCTCTTCCGCAGCCGCGGCTGACGGAACTCCTCGACGACGAGGAACTGGCCCATGCGGCCGCAGCGAACCCGGCCTTGGATTCCGTGGTGATTCACCGGCTGGTGACGATGGGGGGCCAGCGGGCGTGACCGCTGCGACGGAGCCGGGCAGGGGGACGTCGACAGCAGCGACCACCTGCAACCTAGACGGTCGCCCGCACCGTTTGCCGAGGCGTCCCGCTGCCCCTGCCCGTTGTCTCTCCCACCGGAGAGTGGCTGAAGTACTGGACAGCGCGGGCTGAAGCGGCTGGGGCGAGTGTCGGAAAACGAACGTTATCTTGAGCCGAACCGCTTGGCGGGGCGCTGACCTGGGCTGCTGCGATCAGGGCACTGTCCAGGAGGCTTTCCATCGTGTTGTCTGGCTCCTCGTGGGCGCGGATGGATCGTTGTCGAACAGCGACCAGGCCACCGCGCCTGCGTGGCGCTCAGGGGGTGACTCAGCGCAGGGGTAGCTGACACGACAGAGAACTGATCTGGTTCGGCTGCTGGTGAACACTGCTTTGCTGGCAGAGTGCCGCGGTTATCTTCCGAGCATGGTTGATCACTGCACGATCGGGGTCGGGGGCATCCGGCTGGCCTATCGGGTCGCCGGTTCCCCTGACGCTCCGCCGCTCGTCCTGCTGCACGCGTTGGGCGAGTGCGCGGCGGACTGGGACGGGGTGGTGCCTGCCTTCGCTCGCCACTGGCGGGTGTATGCACTCGACTTGCGCGGCCACGGGCGAAGTGACTGGCCCGGCGAGTACTCGTTGGAAGTCATGCGGGCCGATGTACTCGGCTTCCTGGACGCCCTGGCGCTCGACCGGGTGGACCTCATCGGGCACTCGATGGGTGGGATCGTGGCCTACCTGCTTGCCGGGGAGCATCCGGAGCGGGTGGGTCGGCTGATCCTTGAGGATGTCGCGGCGCCGCTTCCCCGGAAGCGGACTGTCCCCACCAGGCCGGACGGGGAACTGTCCTATGACTGGGAGATGGTGTTGGCCATCAGGAGGCAGGTTGACGATCCCGACCCGATGTGGCTGGAGCGGCTCAGCGGGATCACCGCGCGGTCCCTCGTCATCGGCGGCGGCTCGCGAAGCCACGTTCCCCAGGGCCGGGTCGCCGAATTGACTCGGCGAATCCCGGGAGGCCGCAGTGAGACCATTCCGGTCGGGCACCTGATCCACGATGCCGAGCCGGACGCGTTCACGGAGATGGCCTTGAGATTCCTGCGGTCTGCTGAGGCACCCGACCGGGACCTCGGCGGCGGGACGCGGTGATGTTCCAGGCCGAACGCGGAACCGGACACGAATGGCCCCTCTTCAAAGTTGGCACGGACATGGCCGAGAACTCGGCACCGGCGTCATCGGTCGCTGCGAGTCACAGGGGTCTGGAGCCGGGCGGCAGGCAGGTCGCCGAGCGTGCGGGCGAGTTGCTGCCGGAGCTGGCGGCTTTCCTCGGCGAGCGGCGGTTGCGCTCGTTGGCGGCCTCCAGTCATCGAAGGAGCGAGGCGTCGGAGGCCCGCTGGCGGGCTGGCACGGGAACAGTGGAGGCCCGTTGCTGTTCCGTCCGCAGCCGTTCGATCTCGGCTCGCAGGGTCGGGCTGGGTGTAGAGCGGTGTCTGGGCTGAAGCGCAGCGCCAACAGCAACGTCAACGTGAGGCGCAAGCCAGATACCAGCTGGATCAGGAGAGGCAACAACGCGCCTGCCAGCGAGAGCTGGCGCGCAGCCACCGCGAGCAGAGAGCGGCCTACCGAGAGCAGCGCGAGGTAGATGCCCGGCGGCGCACGGAGGAAATCGGCGCGCGGGTCGAGTCGTTGCAGGGTCTGTTGGCGGCAGGGTGCCGGGCTCCGGCGTTCAGGGCCGATGCACTGACTCGGGCGGAGCAGATCGAGGTGCTCTCCCCGGGACAGCTCGCGCACCCCATCCGCATGCCGGACCCGAACCAGTACCAGCCGCAGGGTGGTTGGCCTTCGCCAATGGCAAGCCCCTGGAACTGGTGGCAGGCTCCGAACTGGTCGACCTGCTGCACCGCCACGGGCTGCGCGGGCGACTGGGCAGCGGCGAACGCTCGGTGCCCGCCCAGCGGACAGCGCCGGACAGTGAGACCAGCACGAACGACCACAACGTGCTGGGCATGTACTGGTCGGGCACCGTCGCCTTGGACGTGTGTGCGCTCGTCTGCCACGGCAACCGCGTTCTGGACGACGACCACTTCGTCTTCTTCAACAACCCCCAAACACCCGACGGCACGGTCCGGGCACTCATCCCCGTCGCGCCGGACAGAGCCGCCATCCAAGTCTCCTTCGACGCCCTACCGGCGCGCGCTGACCGTCTCGTCGTCATTGCCGCGGTCGACCCTGTCGCCAACCCCTCGGCCGACCTGTCCGGCTTCGCCGACGCCGGCATTCGGCTGCTGGACTCCGAGAGAACTCCACTCGACCAGTTGGAAGTCTCCGACGGCCGCACCGGCGAAACCGTCCTCGTACGGGGGTCCTTCCGTCGCCGCGCGAACGGCGACTGGGAGTTCGTCACCGGAGGCAAGGGATACCGAGGCGGCTTGGAGGAACTGGTCCAGGAGTACGGCATCGATGTGGATTAGCGCCCCTGCCGACATGAGACCTCAAGCGGGGGGTGCCGCCCACCCTTCGTGTCTGTCACTCGCTGGTCGGATGCCGGCCGACGGGGAGCGGGCGTGAGCGAGGTCAGCGTGCCGGACGGATGGCAGACAGTACGCTGAATCCAGCGGGATCGGGCCCGCAGCACAGTGTCCGGGAGGTGCTTCATGACAGCCGAGATGGTGGCCCCGGCGTGGATGCATGAGCAGGTCACCGCTGAGGAGTACGAGTCCTGGTCCGAGGAGCAGTGCGCCGGCATCGAGATCGTGGACGGGATGGTCGTCGTGAGTCCGAGTGCGTCCAAGCGGCACAACCGGCTGGCCCGGATTCTGGCGAACGCCCTGGATGCCGCCGCGGGCCCGGAGTGGAACGCCGACACGGACTTCGACGTCCGGCTTCAGGACGTCCCGCTCACCAATCGCCGCCCGGACGTCGTCGTGTACCGCGCAGACACGATCGACATCACCCCCACTCGCCCTGAGCACGTGCTGCTGGTCGCGGAGGTGGTGTCGCCAGGCTCGGAGACCACCGATCGGATCGTGAAGGTCGACCAGTACGCCAAGGCAGGCATCGGCTTCTACTGGCGGATCGAGCAGGCCGCGACAGGCGTTCCTCTCGTGTACACCTACGTTCTCGACCCCGCGACGAACACCTACCGGGACGGAGACGTGTTCACCGGCTTGCTCAAGGTAGCGGCCCCCTTCCCGGTGGAGTTCGACCTCGGCCAGGTCTGACCACGCGCTGCTCAGCAGTCGGCGGCGCGTGAGCGATGCGTGAGCGGACGGCCCGATACAGGGTGACATGAGCCGGATCAAGTGGCTCGCCGTGCGGTTCTGACCAGGGGGAACAGCACCGCGCGGCAGCCGCGGACCAAGATCGGACAACTCGTAATGCGTAGGTCGTCGGTTCGAATCCGACAGGGGGCTCGGGCGAGGCCCATGTCAGAGACTCAATCTGACCTGGGCCTTTTACGTGCTGTGACCGCCTGTCGCAATGACTGGTCGGCCCGATGGCCGGGAGTCTTCCGGCAGCCGTGTCCGGTTGGTCCGGTAGCTCGTTGTCTGTCCGGATCACTGACCACCCCCCTGACTCTAGGGAGCACACATGAGCAGCCCCACCGCAGAGCAGATCCGCCAGTTCGAGGAGATCGACGTCGACGGCGACGGCTACATCACGGCCCGCGAGCTGAAGGAGTCGCTCGAGCGGACGGACAACATCAGCCCCCAGGAGGTCGAGGCGATCGTCCAGTGGGCCGATGAGGACGGCGACCGTCGCATCGACCTGGACGAGTACGCGAAGCTCGGCCGGAACGACATCTAGCCGTACCGGACCGCAGCCCGTCGACGACCGCCCCGGACCCTCCGGCCCGGGGCGGTCGTCGACGTTTCCGGGGCCGCGATCGCCGGGGCGGCCGAAGGCGGCGGCCGGGGCGGGCCGGTGGTTGCTCCACCCGTGGTCACCAGGAGGGTTTCAACCGGCGTCAGCGGCGGACGCGGAAGCGATCTCAGACTTTCTCGAACACCATGCGCACTAGCGTGAAGCGCCCCTCGCGCAAGAATCTGAGGGCTGTTCGCTGCTCCCTGATGATGTCGGACACCGCGCTTCTGCCGATGAGCTCCGCTCCGCGTGTCCGGTTGGCCTCCGCCCGTTCCAGCCAATTGCGTACCGTGGCCACCCCGTCTTCCGGGTCGCTTCGCGTCTCCACGACTCGGAACAAGCCGTTGCCGGCTTCGGTCAGTTCGGCCCGGGTCGGCAGGAAACACTCGGGAAACACCTTCCGCGACGCATGAAGACCCTCCCGTACGTTCCTGACCCCGCTGACGACCGCCTTGAGGCCGAGGCGCTCCTTCGGGCCGTGATTCCGGCCGTGAGGAGCCAGTTGCTGAGAAGGCAGCAGGAGGGAGGCCAGCCACCCGCGGTCGGGCCAGGCGTTGCACTGCAGGGACAGCCGCCCGGCCGGCCGCAGCCAGGCATGGCACTGCTTGAAGAACTCGCGGTAACGGACGATGCGCTTGGCCCGCCACATGGTGTTGCCGGCGAAGTGCTCGATTGCTTCGATCGCGATGATGGCGTCATACGGCCCATCCGGTTCGTGATCGATCCAGTTCTCCACCCGGACCTCGCAGCCCGGCCAGTTCTGATCGCGGGCCCATGCGGCCTGACCCGGACTCATCGTGATCCCTACCGCGTGCTTGACGTGATGGGTGTCCACCAGTCGGTGCACGAGGCTGCCGTACCCGCAGCCGACGTCCAGCACCCGGTCCGCGCCCACGGCGTTCGCCGCCTTGGCGTGATGGTCCAGCTTTCGCAGCTGAGCCGATTCGAGTGTGTCGCCCTCCTCCCACATGCCGTAGGAGAAGACGAGATCCGGACCGAGCGTCAGCCGGTAGAAGTCACCCAGGAAGTCGTATTGATGAAGGATCGCCTTCGAGGACGTGCCCTTGTAGGAAGATCCCTTTCTCGCTCCGTGCACCACGTTCACCCACCAGTTCATCAGCGACGCGAGGCCGGACGGCCGGCCGAAACCCATTCCTCCCAGGTAACCGGGTTCTTGGGCAGAATCGCGCCCACACACCGGGGCGGACTCGTCGGCACGCCCGATCGGCGGTGCCTCGGTAGCGGTTCGACGCGTTCCGCCGGGTCGAGGGCCGGCGTCGAGCTTGCGGTGGCGTGAGCCGATCGCGCCCCACCGGTGGTCGGCGCCCGCGTCACCGTCGGCGGGTTGAAATGGTTCACCCGAGTGAACGGCACCTGTGCCGCGGCGTCGTCCTGGCTGGTGAGGACGTCGGCTCAGCTGGGAGCCGCGGTCAGGGCGGAAAGCCGCGGAGAAGGCCGGTGCCCCGGGGAGGGCACCGGCCTTCTTCCGTCGCCGGGCAGGTGGCGTCCCCGCCGAAACCCGCCCGGCCCTCCTCGGCGCCTGGTCGATAGATTGTTGCGCACGGGTCGGTCGAGGCCGTGGAACTTGAAGTCCGGAGGGGCACCGTGGAGAGTGACGTGCGTTCGCGCGTATCGGCGTATGCCATTGCCACCGCGCAGGACCAACTGCTGTTGACTCAACTCTCCGAAGCCTCACCGGTTTTCGCACCCGGGCTGTGGCACCTGCCCGGCGGAGGAATCGATCCGGGCGAGCAGCCTCGGGAGACGCTGGCACGCGAACTGTACGAGGAGACCGGCCTCGAACTTCTTGACGCCCGGCTGGTGGACGCGCGGGCGTATACGGCCACCCGGCTCGGGATCAGTTGGAACCTGGTGGGGCTCTTCTACATCGTCGAACTCAAGCCCGGCCCGCCGAGGGTCGCCAAGGCCGACGACTCCACCAGCGCGGTCACATGGATGCCCTTGTCCGGTCTGGAGGACTCGATACTGTCCCCGGCCGCGATCGACGGTCTCGGGATGATCGGCGCACGAGGGGTGCAGAACGTGGCTGCCCACTGAGCCGGGGGGATCGCTCGGCCTTGTTCTTCAACCCTGCTCGTCGACGACCTCCACAGAGGTGACCGAGCGCACCACGGGCACCCGCCACCACCCGGTGGCCGGTGCCCGTCCGTCTGCTCAGTGCCGTCCCGCCAGCCGGTCCGCGGCCTTCGCGAGGGGGTCCGTGCCCGCGCGGGGCGAGGCCAGTTCGCGGCGGTCGGCGGTGCGGTAGGCGGCGTACATGCCGTGGACGCCGATCCAGCGGAAGGGTTCCGGCTCCCAGCGGCGGACCTTGTGATTGACCCAGGGGAGGGTGGTCAGTTCCGTGGGGCCGGACTGGCCGGAGTCCTGCTGGATCAGGTCGCGCAGGGTGCGGGCGGCGAGGTTGGTGGTGGCGACGCCTGAGCCGACGTAGCCGCCGGCCCAGCCCAGGCCGGTGGAGCGGTCGAGGGCGACGGTGGCGCACCAGTCGCGGGGGACGCCGAGGACGCCGGACCAGGCATGGTCGATGCGGGCGGCCCCGGTGGTGGGGAAGAGGCGGAAGAGGATGTCGCGGAGGGCCTCGATGGTGGCGGGCCGGGTGCGGGCCGTGTCGTTGAAGTGGGCGGCACCCGAGCCGTAGCGGTACGGCACGCCCCGCCCGCCGAGTGCGATGCGGTCGTCGGCGGTGCGCTGGGCGTACATGTAGGCGTGGGCCATGTCGCCGAGGGTTTCGCGGCCGTCCCAGCCAATGGTGTCCCAGATGGACTGGGGGAGCGGCTCGGTGACGATCATCGAGGAGTTCATGGGGAGCCAGGTGCGCTTCTGGCCCTTGAGGGTTGCGGTGTAGCCCTCGGTGCAGCGCAGGATGTACGGAGCGCGGACGGTTCCGTACGGGGTGTGGGCGTGCTTGGGCTTGATCTCGGTGACGGGCGTCGACTCGTGAATGGTGACGCCGAGCGCCTCGACGGTCGCGGCGAGGCCCTTGACGAGTTTGACCGGGTGCAGGCGGGCGCCGTGCGGGGTCCAGGTGGAGCCGACGGCTCCGGTGACGTTGATGCGTTCGCCGGTCTCGCGGGCGCCGCGCAGGACGCGGTCCTTCTCGCCGAAGGCGATCTCCACCGAGTGCAAGTCCTTGAGCCGGGCCAGCTGGGCGGGGGTGTAGGCGACTTCGAGGACGCCGCCCCGGTGGATGTCGGCGTCGATGTTCTCTTCGGCGGCGACGCGGACGACCTCGTCGACGGTGTCGTTCATCGCCCGCTGGAGGCGGACGGCGGCGTCGTGGCCGTGGAGTTTCGCGTAGCGGTCGCGGCCCGCGATGCCGTTGTAGAGCCAGCCGCCGTTGCGTCCGGAGGCGCCGTAGCCGCAGAACTTGGCTTCGAGGACGGTGATGTTGAGGAAGGGGACGGCCTTCTTGAGGTAGTAGGCGGTCCACAGTCCGGTGTATCCGCCGCCCACGATGCAGAGGTCGGCGGTGGTGTCGCCGGGCAGGGGTTCCCGGGGGGTGGGGATGCCTTGGTCCGCGTACCAGAACGATATGCCGCCGTTGACGGTGCTGACGGTGCTCATGTTGCCCCTGCTTTGTCCGGTGTGAAGCCCTGGTTGCTGTTCTTTGCTGAAGCTGTTTTTTGCTGAAGCTGTTCTTTATGGGCGGGACGTTACTGCGCCACAGGGCTTTTCGTCCCGGGCCGGGACCGGGTCAGTGGGTAGCAGGCGAGGCCGATGAGTACGGAGGCGAAGTGGCCGAGGTCGGTGAAGGTGCGGCCGGTGACGAGCGGGATGCCGGAGAAGACGAGGACGGCGAAGAGATACACGTAACGCCAGGGCGGCGGGATGCGGTACGTGAGGACGGCGACGACACCCGCGAGCGCGTAACTGACCCCGACGTCGAGCGTGTTGGCTGCGGACTGCGGTGCGTGTCCGTGCCGGATGGCCCAGGCCAGGACGCCTTCGCTGACGAGGGTGGCGAGGACGTGGGCCGCGATGGCGACGGTGAGCCAGCGCAGGGTGCCGAGCCGGTGTTCGGCGGGGGCGTGGAAGACGGTGTAGAGGACGGCGTAGGGGACCCAGTGGCCGCCGTCGATCCAGAAGGCGCTGGTGACCAGTGCGCGTACGGGGTTCTGGGAGAGTTCGTGGATGTTGGTCGAGTGTTGGAGCAGGAATTCCTCTTCGAAGTCCGGTGACATCTGGTGGACGATGACGGTGGTGACGAACAGTGCGGTCAGCCAGATGTAGGTGCCGGGTGCGCTGCGGATCCATGAGCCGACGCTGCGGAGCCACGAGCCGGCGGTGGTGCGTGGCCGGGTGGGCGGGGCGGGGCTGCTGGGGGCCATATCCGATTGACGCACGGCTCCACGATCGTCCGCGTGATTGACATTCCGGACGAGCTGATCGCCACCCGGTCCAAGTACGAAGGGCAGTTGCCGGGGCGGAGGCAGCGGGGTGCGCGCCGGTGCTTACGCTGCCCTCATGATTCGTACCGCTACCCCTGCCGATGTTCCCGTCATCCACGCCATGGTCCGTGAGCTGGCCGATTACGAGAAGGCCCTGCACGAGGCGAACGCCACCGAGGAGCAGCTGCACGAGGCGCTGTTCGGCGAGCGGCCCGCCGCGTACGCGCACATCGCCGAGTCGGACGACGACGGCGAGGTGGTCGGCTTCGCGCTGTGGTTCCTGAACTTCTCCACGTGGCGCGGGGTGCACGGCATCTACCTGGAGGACCTGTACGTACGTCCGGAGCGGCGTGGTGGCGGGCACGGGAAGGCGCTGCTGATGGAGCTGGCGCGAATCTGTGTGGAACGCGGCTATGAGCGTCTGGAGTGGTCGGTGCTGAACTGGAACGCCCCGTCCATCGCGTTCTACGAGTCGCTGGGCGCGCGGCCGCAGGACGAGTGGACGGTGTACCGGCTGACGGACGGGGCGTTGTCGAAGCTCGGGGAACAGCTCGGGGAGCAGTAGGTCTTCGCCGGGTCACGGGATCAGCACCACCTTGCCCATCGTGCCGCGGGTCTCCAGGGCGCGATGGGCGAACGGCGGCCGCTTCGGCGAGCGGGAAGCGCTGGACGGCGGGGCGGAGCCGGTCTCCGGATCTCCGATGCCCCGAGGGCGAGCAGAGCTGCCTCGGTCGTTGGTGCGGTACGGGCCCTCGGCGGTCCTGGCCCGTTTGCCGGGGGCGTTGTCAGTGGGGTGGGTCACGATGGGGGGCATGGCGAGCAGCAGCAGGAAGACGGACACCATCGCAGCGGCACGGCGGGCGGAGGTGCGGCTGCCGCCGCTCGTTCCCTACGACGGGCAAGGACTGGAGCCCGACGGGGATTATGACGGTGTGCGGTTCGAGGGGGCGGATCTCGCGGACGAGTCGGGTCCGGGAGCCCGGTTCATGGACTGTGCGCTGGACGGCTGCGCACTGGACCGCACGGAGCTGGTCAGGGCCCGGTTCATCGACTCGGTGCTGACGGGCGTACGAGGTGTGGGCACCGATCTCGCGGGGGCGTCGCTGCGCGATGTGGAGGTGGTGGACGCACGGCTGGGCGGGGTGCAGTTGCACGGTGCGGTGCTGGAGCGGGTGCTGGTGCGCGGCGGGAAGATCGACTACCTGAATCTGCGGAAGGCGCGGCTGAAGGACGTGGTGTTCGAGGGCTGTGTGCTGTCCGAGCCGGATTTCGGAGATGCGCAGCTGGTGCGGGTGGAGTTCCGCGACTGTGTGCTGAAGCGGGCCGACTTCAGTTCCGTACGGATGGATTCGGTGGACCTGCGGACGGTCGCGGAGCTGGACATCGCGCGCGGGGTGGAGCGGCTGGCGGGTGCGGTGATCAGCCCGGCACAGCTGATGGAGCTGGCTCCGGCGTTCGCGGCGCAGATCGGGGTGTGGGTGGAGGCGTAGCCGCCAGGCGGGCGGTTCAGATACGTGGGAAGCGGGCCTGGAGGTCCCAGATCACGGGGTTGTCGGCGAGACCTTCGTGCATGTCGGCGAGGTCGGCGATCAGATCGTGCAGGAAGTCGCGGGCCTCGCGGCGCAGCAGCGAGTGGCTGAAGGTGAGCGGGGGCTCGTCGCCGGGCATCCAGTCGGCCTCGACATCGACCCAGCCGAAGCGGCGCTCGAAGAGCATCCGGTCGGACGACTCGGTGAAGTCCAGCTCGGCGAACTGCTGCCGGTGCGAGCGGTTGCCGCGCGGGTCCTGGTCGATCTGCTCGACGATGTCGCACAGCGCCCACGCGAAGTCGAGCACCGGCACCCATCCCCAGGCTGTGGACACCTCGCGGTCCGCCTTGGTGTCCGCGAGGTAGACGTCCCCGGAGAACAGATCGTGCCGCAGGGCGTGGACGTCCGCGCGGCGGTAGTCGGTCTGCGGGGGATCGGGGAAGCGTCGGGAGAGGGAGTAGCCGATGTCGAGCACAGTTCGATGGTGTCATGCCCGGGGATGCGCCAACGCCGTGGCGTTCGGCCTCCCCGATCGGGTGGGGAGGGGGGAATCCTGCCTTCGGGCACCTGCCAGGTGCAGAGGAGAAGTGCGCGAAGGCCGCGGCGTCGCCGCCCTCGCCAAGTAGTCCAAGCAGAAAGTAGTCCAAACAAGCAGTCCAAGCAGTCCCAGCAGACAGAGCAGGCAGTTCAAGCAGTCCCAGCAGGCAGAGCAGGCCGGGCGAGCCTAGGATCGCGAGTGTGGATCAGCGAAGACCGGTACGTCGCACGACACGCGCCGCCGCCCTCGCCCTGCTGCTTCTGACGGCATCCACCGCCTGCACCGACGGCACCGGCGGCGCCGGGGGCACCCCCGGCGCCGCCGGTCTGCGCGACCCGTACTTCCCGAAGCTCGGCAACGGCGGCTACGACGTCACGCACTACGACCTCGCCCTCGACGTCGACCCGGCCGCCCACCATCTGCGCGGCACCGCCACGATCACCGCGCGCGCCACCCAGGACCTCAGCTCCTTCAACCTCGACCTCGCCGGGCTCACTGTGCGGTCCGCGACCGTCGAGGGCCGCCCGGCCGCCGTCAACCGGGCGGGCCAGGAGCTGACGCTGCGCCCCGACGCCGAGGTCGAGAGCCACCTCCACAAGGGCAGGACGTTCCGTACGGTCGTCAGCTACTCCGGCTCCCCGCAGACCCTCACCGACTCCGACGAGTCGGAGGAGGGCTGGCTGAGGATTGCGGACGGATCGGTCGCGCTCGGTGAACCGACCGGTTCCATGGCCTGGTTCCCCGGCAACAACCACCCGAGCGACAAGGCTTCGTACGACATCACCATCACCGTTCCCAAGGGTCTGACGGCCGTCTCGAACGGCGATCTGACATCTCGTAGCACCTCGGGCACCACGGCCACGTACCACTGGCGCACCGCCGAACCGATGGCGAGCTATGTCGCGACCGTCGCCGTCGGCCGCTTCGACACGAAGACATCGACCACCCCGGACGGCATCAAGGTGTTCACCGCCGCGGACACGACGGTGGCGGCGGACAGCGCGCGGATTCTCGCCCGGATTCCCGAGGTCGTGAAATGGGGGGCGGAACGTTTCGGCCCGTACCCCTTCTCCGCCACGGGCGCGATCGTCGAGCGTCCAGGGGACGCCGGATACGCGCTGGAGACCCAGAACCGGCCGTTCTTCCCGGGGACGCCGGACGTCGCACTGCTCGTCCACGAGATGGCCCACCAGTGGTTCGGGAACTCCGTCACGCCCGAGAGTTGGCGGGACATGTGGCTCAACGAGGGCTTCGCGACCTATGCGGCGTGGCTGTGGGAGGACGACCAGGAGGGCCACCCGGTCCAGGACAAGTTCGACGACGCCTTCGACGACGACGACAACTGGGCCTTTCCGCCCGCCGATCCGCCGACGGCCGCGGACATCTCGCAGGAGCCGGTGTACGGGCGCGGGGCGATGGTCATCCACAGGATCCGGCAGGCTGTGGGCGACGACGAGCGTTTCTTCGCGCTCGTCAGGGGCTGGACGGAGGCGCACCGGCACGGCAACGCGTCGACCGCCGACTTCACCGCCTATGTGGAGAGGGCGACCGGTCAGGACCTGACGGAGCTGTGGAACACCTGGCTGTACGGCAGAAGCCGGCCCGTCTCGAAGGACTGACCGGCTCCCGCGGTGCCGCTGCTGCTGGATCTTTCACGGAGTGTGTGCCAGAACCTCGCCCGGTGTCTGCGGGCCTGTGGGGTCGTTTCTCATGGCTGCGTTTGCTTCGGCAAGGTGAGGATTTCGGCTCCGTCGTCGGTGATGGCGATCGTGTGCTCGCTGTGTGCTGTCCGGCAGCCTGTCGCACTTCGGAGCGTCCACCCGTCAGCATCAGTGACCAGTTCAGCGGTGTCCGCCATGACCCACGGCTCCAGTGCCAGCAGCAGCCCAGGGCGCAGTTTGTATCCACGGCCAGGCCGTCCGGTGTTCGCAACGTGTGGGTCCTGGTGCATCGTTGATCCGATGCCATGCCCTCCGAACTCGGTGTTGATCGGGTACCCGGCCTCGCTGAGGACTGTGCCGATGGCATGGGAGATGTCGCCGATGCGGGCCCCGGGCCCGGCAGCGGCGATCCCAGCGGCCAGTGCGCGTTCGGTTGCACTGATCATCGCGACGCTCTCTGGGGGCCGTGCGTCGCCCACGATGAAGCTGATGGCAGCGTCGGCAGCGACTCCGCCCTTGGAGACGGCGAGGTCGAGTGTCAGCAGATCGCCGTCGGTAAGCGTGTAGTCGTACGGGCGTCCGTGGAGCACGGCGTCGTTGACGGCCGTGCAGATGTAGTGGCCGAACGGGCCTCGTCCGAAGGAGGGCGCATAGTCGACGTAACAGGACGACGCTCCCGCCTCGACGATCATTTTCTCGGCCCACCGGTCGATGTCCAGAAGGTTCGTGCCGATCGTGCTACGGCTCTTCAGTGTCTGCAGGATGTCACCGACCAGGGCGCCGGTGGTTTTTGCCCGGCCCAGCAGGGTGGGGTTAAGGATCTCGATCACGCGATGCCCTTCCGTGTAACCAATAACTATACCGGCCTTACTATACCGGTATTAGAATTGATGTCGCCGGCCGGACGAAGCCCGGGTCGTGTCGGGGCTTCAGCTGCGGCGCCGTCATCTGGCTGCGCGGCCTTACCCCCGCGACATGATCGCGACTCCGCGCAGGCCCTGGTTCACTACTTCGCGTTGATGCCGCAGCACGGAGACGGCCGGGCCCCTGGACGCACGGGAGCCCCCGGCCGCAGGAGATGCGGACGGGGGCTCCCGGAGGGTATCGACCTACCGGCTGCGGAACGTCAGAGGTTGACGCCGAAGTCCTGGGCGATGCCGCGCAGGCCCGAGGCGTAGCCCTGGCCGACCGCGCGGAACTTCCACTCCGCGCCGCTGCGGTAGAGCTCGCCGAAGACCATGGCGGTCTCGGTGGCGGCGTCCTCGCTCAGGTCGTAGCGGGCGATCTCCGTGCCGCCGGCCTGGTTGATGATGCGGATGAACGCGTTGCGCACCTGGCCGAAGTTCTGGCTGCGGCTCTCGGCGTCGTAGATCGAGACCGGGAAGACGATCTTGTCCACGTCGGCCGGGAGGCCCGCCAGGTTGACGTTGATCTGCTCGTCGTCGCCCTCGCCCTCGCCCGTGACGTTGTCACCGGTGTGGACGATGGTCTGGTCGGGCGTCGACTTGTTGTTGAAGAAGACGAAGTGACCGTCGGAGACGACCTTGCCGGTCGGGTTGACCGCGATCGCCGAGGCGTCGAGGTCGAAGTCGGTGCCGGTGGTGCTACGGACGTCCCAGCCGAGGCCGACCGTAACGGCGGTCAGGCCCGGGGCCTCCTTGGTGAGCGAGACGTTTCCGCCCTTGGACAGGCTTACAGCCATGGGAAGTCCCTTTCATCGTCGAGTACGGGCTTCATGCCATCACGAAGCTACCGTTACAGGTCATAACGCGGACAAGGGACCGAGAGGTTCCTGCTCCCTTTACTTTCTTTACCGAAGTCCCCCGGTCGGACCGACGGCGATGGCCCGTACGGGCCGCCGTGAGCCGTCTCAGGCCGTCGCGAGCCCGTGCGACCCGTGCGGCAAAAGAAGGTGACGAATGCCCTGTGGGCCGGGGAACATGGGTGCCATGTCCGGGCCCTATGTCATCCGCGGTTCGGTCTCCCTGCCGGAGGCCGAGCTCATGTGGCGTTTCTCGCGGTCCTCCGGGCCCGGCGGGCAGCACGTCAACACCAGCGACTCCCAGGTGGAGCTCCGCTTCGACCTCGCGGCGACCGAGTCGCTTCCCGAGGTGTGGAAGGAGCGGGCGCTCCAGCGTCTGGAGAGCCGGCTCGTGGGCGGCGTGATCGCGGTACGGGCGTCCGAGCACCGCTCCCAGTGGCGCAACCGGGAGACGGCCCTCGTACGGCTCGCCTCCCTGCTGGCCGAGGCCACGGCACCGCCCCCCAGGCCACGCCGCAAGACCATGATTCCGCGCGGCATCAACGAACGGCGCCTGCGCGAGAAGAAGCAGCGCGGCGAGACGAAGCGTGGCCGCTCCGGGCGCGACTGGTAGCCGCCGACGCGCGATACGGGCGCCGCGCCCGGACGACGGACTGCCCCGCATGCCTGCCGCGCGCGCATGCCTGCCGTGCCCGAACGGCGGCCTCGTGTGTGCCCGGACGACGGCCCCCCCCCCCCGCATGACCGCCGCCCCCGCACGACCGCCGCGCAGGACGACGGGCCGCCCCCCGCACGACCGCCGCGCAGGACGACGGGCCGCCCCCCGCACGACCGCCGCGCCCGCACTACGGCCGCGCGTGCGCCCGCACGGCGGACCGCCCCGCGCGACCGCCGCGCCTGTCGCGCCCGCGCGCCTTCCGACCCCCGTTCACCCCAGCTGCCGGTACCGCCCCCGGAAGTACGTCAGCGGCGCCCCGTCCACGCTCGGCAGGGCCGCGCTCAGTACCCGGCCGATCACCAGCGTGTGGTCGCCCGCCAGGACCCGCTGCTCGGTGCGGCACTCCAGCGTGGCCAGCGCGCCCCCGACCAGTGGTGCGCGGGTCATTTCTCCCCTCGTATAGGGGATGTCCTCGAACAGCAGCCGGTCGCTGATCCGGCCCCTCATCGCGAACCGTCCGGCGATGTGCCGCTGGCTCTCGGCCAGTACGGAGACCGCCCACAGCGGCTGCTCCGACAGCAAGTCATCCATCCGTGAGTCGTTGCGCAGGCTGACCATGACCAGGGGCGGGTCCAGCGACACCGACATGAAGGCGGTCGCCGTCATCCCGACATCCTCGCCGCGCCCGTTCTCGTCCAGCGGCGGCTCCTCGGCGGTGATCAGCACGACTCCGGCGGCCAGCCGGGCGAGGGCGCCTCGGAACTCATCGTTGCTCACCCCCTCAGCATGAGGGATGGGCTGGGTACGCGAGGTGGGGGACTCTGTCTGCAACACGTCGGGCACGCTAGCCGCGGACGGCGTGCCGTCGCATCGGGCCAGGGGACCAGCCTGGTCCTAGGACCCCCGGCCCAGAGAGGCGGCGGGCGGGTGCCGCAACGCCCGGATTCGCGTTCAAGAATCGGATTTGCGTTCAGGGTAAGGAGGGATCGAATCCGCACGGCGCTGTGACCCCGCTGTGACCCCTTCGCCATCTGCTGTGACTTGAGTCACAGAGTGCAATATTTGCTGACCCTGTGTACCGGCTGCGCAGCTCACTGTGATTCAGTGGCCGTGACACTGAAGTAAGTACGTCGATATGAAACCTGGAGTGCTGTCGAGGTCTTGGGGAGTGCGAGCAGGGGAGTGCGAGCAATGGAGGCCGAGTCGGAGCCGTACGTCCGTCTTGCGACGATGCGGCAGCTGCACCAGGCCGTGGCCGACCTCAATACGGCGCGGAGCCTGGCCGACACGCTGCAGACCGTCGCCGACGGAATCGTCGCCGGTCTCGGTTACGAGCTGGCCTGCGTGAACCTGGTCCGGCCCGACGGCGATCTCGTCGTCGCCGCCTTCGCGGGCAACAACGCCGCAGAAGCCCTGATCACCGGCCGTGTCGGCTCGCGCACTTCCTGGGAACGCAGGCTTTCGATGGGTGAGGCCTGGGACGAGCTCCGCTTCATCCCTCACACCGATGGCTGGATCCTCCTCGACGACGACGTACCGCAGTGGCACACCGAGGGCCCCGAACCCCGCTTCGAGGACGAATGGCACCCCCAGGACCGGCTCTACGCCCCGATGTACGCATCCGGCGGCGGCCTCGACCTCCTGGGCGTCATATCCGTCGACCGCCCGCGCAACGGCCGCCGCCCCGGCGCCTGGGGCCGTGAGGCCCTCCAGATGTACGCATCACAGGCGGCCATCGCGATCAGCAACGCCCGGCTGAGAGCGAACATGCAACGCGCCCTGGTCCGTCTGGAGCGCGAACAGCAGGCGCTGCGGGCCAGCGAGGAGTCCTTCCGGCAGGCCTTCGAGTACGCCCCCAGCGGCATGGCCATCGCCGAGATGGGCGGTGACCAGCACGGCCGGCTGCTGCGCACCAACGACGCCCTGTGCCGGCTGCTCGGCCGCCCCGCGTCCGTCCTGCGCCGCTACTCCTTCGCGGACCTCGTCCACCCCGAGGACATCGGCACCCTGCTGCGAACCTCCGCCGAGGGCGGCCGCGCCGAGCTGCGGCTCGGACGCCGGGACGGCACCTACCTCTGGGTTTCGCTGCGCAACTCCGTCGTCGCCGACACCGCGGACGGCCCGCGCTTCCTGCTCACCCATGTCGAGGACATAGAGGAGCGCAAGCGCCACGAGCTGCATCTCGCGCACCGCGCCTCGCACGACGCGCTCACGGGTCTGCCCAACAGTGCCGAGCTGCGCTCCCGGCTCAGCTCCCGGCTCTGCGAGCGCCCGGATGCGGTGGCCACCACCGCGGTCGAGGCGCTGGACGCGGCCTACGGCGACGTCGACGATCCGGACGCGCGGACGCACGGCTACGACGTGGATGCGACGCCCGACGGCCCGTACGACCACCATGTGCATTCCGTCGCACCCGACACCGAGCACGACGACGGGGCGAAGGGCCTTGCGGTCCTCTTCTGCGACCTCGACGGCTTCAAGTCCATCAACGACCGCTTCGGCCACCACACCGGTGACGCCGTACTGATCGAGGTCGCCCGCCGCCTCACCACCTGTGTCCGCGACGGTGACACCGTCGCCCGGCTCGGGGGTGACGAATTCGTCGTCCTCGCCGACGGGCTCGGGGCCGCAGATGCCGCCGACCTGGCCGTACGCCTCCGTAACGCCATCATTCCGCCCATTCGGGTCGACGGTCGGGCGGTACGCGTCGGGGCGAGTTTCGGCATCGGCTGGGCGGCGTGCGGCATGACCGTCGAAGAGGTACTGCGCTCCGCCGACCAGCGGATGTACGTGGAGAAGCGGTCCCGGGCGAAGGTTCACCGCAGGGCCGGCTGACGTTCACGACGGCGGTGTTCCCGCATCCCGTCGCGGTTCCAGGGTGTGTGACGGCAATTCTTGGTGCGGTCCGTTCGCGGTAGGCTCGGCCGGTCGGCCACGGCTGGCGAAATTCGGCGACGGCTGGCGACATGGTGAGGAGCGACCCAGGGATGACGGCCGGGAACAACGGCGCAAGCACACCCGAGGACGACGATCCGTTCGGCTACCTGTACGAGGACGGACAGGCAGCGGGCGCCCAGCCGCCACGGCAGGGCGGCTACGGCTACCCGGGTCCGGCGGCCCCGCAGCAGCCCGGTGTGCCCCGGACCTCGTACAACCAGGTGCGGACCGTCGGCGAGCGCCAGTACGGGCAGCAGGTGCCGCATCAGCAGCAGTACGGCCAGCCGAACGCGCAGTACGCCGCCCCGGAGACGTACCCCGGCGGCGCCGCCACCGCGCAGGCTCCGCAGCAGGGCGGCCGCGGTCGCACCGGCGGCCCCGGCAAGGGTGGCCCGAACACCAAGGGCCTGCTGATCGGTGCGGTCTCGGTGGTCCTGGTCGTGCTCATCGGCATCGGCGCCGCGCTCATCACGGACGACGACGACAAGAACGAGAAGAGGGAAGAGGCCACCTCCTCCGCCGGTCCCGGCGACCAGGTCGAGGAGTCTCCGAAGCCCAAGGAGTCCGCGAGCTCCGAGGCCCCGGCCGAGCTGCCGAAGCAGGACGCGGCGACGCTGAAGCTCGGCGGCACGGCCCAGCTGGACAACACGACCAAGGGTGCGAAGAGCGCCAACGGCCAGTACATCAACCTCAACGAGGTCGGCAGGTCGGCGACCTGGTCGGTCGAGGTGCCGAAGGCCGGTGAGTACACGCTGTTCGTGACGTACGGCGTGCCGGGCAGGGATGCCAAGACCTCGCTCACGGTCAATGCCGAGGCCCCCCGGTCGATCAACATGAATAACTACGCGCAGGCAGCCGATGGCGACCTGGAGAAGGGCTGGACGACCACGTTCGCCTGGATCCAGCTCGACAAGGGCTCGAACACGATCATGATCTCGTGCAACGCGGGCGACAAGTGCGACGCCAATCTGGACCAGCTGTCCCTGAAGGCCGGTCACGTCAAGCGTTGACCGCCTCCTGCGGACGCGCACCGGCCCCCTCGCCCTCGGGCGAGGGGGCCGGATTCTTTCCGTGTACGGGTGACGGGGCTGGTCAGCCCATCAGGGCCAGGAACCCGGCCACCGTCGCGGCCATCGCCTCGCGCCCCGGTGCGATGTACTTGCGCGGGTCCACCCCCGTGGCGTTCTCGGCCAGGTACGCCCGTACCGCGCCGGTGAACGCCGTGTTCAGCGCCGTACCCACGTTGATCTTGACCATGCCGGAGGAGGCGACGGCCCGGCGGATCTCGTCGTCCGGGACGCCGCTGGAGCCGTGCAGCACGAGCGGGACCGGGACCGCGTTGCGCAGCCGGCCGATCAGGTCGTGGTCCAGGGCGGCGGTGCGTTCGGTCATGGCGTGCGAGGAGCCGACCGCGACGGCCAGCGCGTCGACGCCGGTGTCGCGGACGTACGCGGCCGCCTCGGCCGGGTCGGTACGGACGCCGGGGGCGTGGGCGTCGAGCGGGGCCTCGCCCTCCTTGCCGCCGACCTTGCCGAGCTCGGCCTCGATCCAGATGCCGCGCTCATGCCCCCACGCCACCGCCTGGGCCGTGGCCCGCACGTTCTCGCCGTACGGGAGTTTGGAGGCGTCGAACATCACCGAGCCGAAGCCCTCCGTGTGTGCCTGGTGCAGCAGCTCCACGGACTCGACGTGGTCGAGGTGGAGTGCGAGGGGGGCGCCGGAGGCCCGGGCGACGGCGGCGGTCGCGGCGGCGATGGCGCAGAGCCGTCCGCCGCGGAACTTCACGGCGTTCTCGGAGATCTGCAGGATGGCAGGCGCTCCGGCGCGCTCCGCGCCGGCCGCGATGGCCTCCGCGTGCTCCAGCGTGATGACATTGAAGGCGGCGATCCCGCGCCCCTCGGCATGGGCGGCGGAGACGAGCTCACCGGTGCTGACGAGCGGCATGCTGACCCCTGTTGCTTCTCTGTGCTGAGCGGCCGGATTATCTGTGCTGAGCGGCCGGACCGGTCGGTGGAGCCGGACGAGCCGATACGGGTGGCGGCTCAGGCCGCCGCTGTGTGTTCCTCGATGCCGACGCGCGGCAGCAGCTCCTCGTACGCCGCGCGGTCGAAGTCGCCGGCCGTCGGGGAGAGCACGGTCGCCGTCGACAGAGCCACCGCCCGCCGCAGCCGGTCCGGCCAGCTCAGGCCCTCGACGAGGCCGGACAGCAGCCCGGCCACCGCGGAATCGCCCGCACCGGTCGGATTGCCCAGGACCTTGGCGGGCGGGGACGCCTGCCAGACGCCGTCGGGGGTGACCGCCAGCATGCCGTCCGGGCCCAGTGACGCGATGACCCCGTGCGCGCCGCGGCGGCGGGCGTCGTGGGTGGCGCGCAGCGGGTCGCGGGAGCCGGTGAGCCGGGCGAGCTCGTCGGCATTCGGCTTGATCAGCTCGGGGCGGGCGGCGATGCCGCGGCGCAGCGGTTCGCCGCTGGTGTCCAGGAGCACGGGGACGCCGGCGGTGCGGGCCAGGCGGACCAGTTCGGCGTAGGCGCCGACGTGGATGCCGGGCGGCAGGCTGCCGCAGAGGGCGACGGCGTCGGCCGCTGCGAGGAGTTCCTCGTAGCGGCCGAGGAGGGCGGTCCATTCATCGGCGGTGATGAGCGGGCCGGGTTCGTTGAGCTGGGTGGTGTTGCCGCTGGCCCGGTCGACGACGGCTATCGTGCGACGGGTGCTCCCGGCGACGGTGACGAGGGCGTCGGTGATCGGCGCAGTGGCATTCCCGCCCTCGGTGCCCGCTTCCCGCGGCGGGAGGTCGGCCAGCAGCTCGCGCAGTACGGCTCCGGTGGAGCCTCCGGCGAAACCGGTGACCACCGTTGCGTGGCCGAGGGCGGAGAGCACCCGGGCCACGTTGAGGCCCTTGCCGCCGGGTCGCTCGGACATGTCCCTGACGCGGTGGCTGGCGTGCGGGACGAGCTCCGGGACGCCGTACGTCAGGTCGAGTGCCGTATTCAGTGTGACCGTGAGGATCACCGCGGCCCCTCCCTCGATCCCTGCTCTGGAGCGCGAATCCTTGGGCGGAATGCGCTTTCTCTGCCTGTTTCCCAGGCGATCATGCCAAAGAGGCGGCGGTCGGCCCAGACCTCCGGATCAACCGCCGTCTCTTCGTTACGTATTCGACCCACCGTCAATAACGGGTCGAATCAGCCGATCTGAGGCTCAATGATCCATTCGCCCTTGCGCATGACTCCCTTGAGCGCGAAGTCCGCGTCCAGGACCACCAGGTCCGCGTCCTTGCCCGGGTCCAGCGAGCCGACCCTGTCGTACACGCCGAGCAGCCGTGCCGGGTTTGCGGAGATGGACCGCACGACATCGTCGACCGGGATCCTGTCGATGGTCACGGCCCGGTGGAACGCGGTGTCCAGGGTGAGCGTGGAGCCCGCGATCGAGCCGCCCTCGACCAGCCGCGCGACGCCGTCCTCGACCTCGACCGCGAGCGGGCCGAGCTGGTACCGGCCGTCGCCGAAGCCGGCCGCGTCCATGGCGTCGGTGATCAGCGCGACGCGGTGCGCGCCCGCGTGGTGGTAGGCCAGCTCCAGGGCGGCGGGGTGCAGATGCGTACCGTCGTTGATCAGCTCGACGGTGATCCGCTCGTCCTCCAGCAGGGCCGCGATCGGGCCGGGCGCTCGGTGGCCGAGGCCGGGCATCGCGTTGTAGAGGTGGGTGGCGACGGTGGCGCCCGCGTCGATCGCCTCGACGGTCTGCTCGTACGTCGCGTCGGTGTGCCCGATCGCGGCGATGACCCCGTGCTCGGCGAGCAGCCGCACCGACTCGATGCCGCCCGGGAGTTCGGTGGCGAGCGTGAACATCTTCGCGGTGCCGCGCGCCGCTTCCATCAGCTTGCGGACCTCGGCCGGGTCGGGGTGGCGCAGCAGGTCCTCGCTGTGCGCGCCCTTGCGGCACGGTGAGATGAACGGCCCCTCGAAGTGGATACCGGCCAGGTCGCCCTGCTCGACCAGCTCGGACAGGACACCGGCCCGCTGGGCGAGGAAGTCCATCTCGCCGGTGACCGTGGAGGCGACCAGCGTGGTGGTGCCGTGCTCGCGGTGGGTGCGGATGCCGGTGAGGACCTCGTCCGCGGTGCCGGAGGTGAAGGACGCGCCGCCGCCGCCGTGGTTGTGCATGTCGACGAAACCGGGGACCACCCAGTGGCCGCTCAGGTCGACGGTCCGGGTGCCCCGGGCCGCGCTTCCGGCGATCCGGGTGCCCTCGACGATCACCCGGCCGTCCTCGACGGTTCCGGTGGGAAGCACCACCCGGGCACCTGCGAGAACTGTGCTGTCTGCGCGTCCGGCCATCAGGCGGATACCTCCGTGGAGAGAAGATCCCAGGCGAGCAGGCCTGCGCCCAGGCATCCGGCGGTGTCCCCGAGGGCCGCCGGGACGATGTGGGGCAGCTTCTGGAACGTGACGCGTTCCTCGACGGCCGCACGGAGTGGTGTGAACAAGGTTTCCCCGGCCTCGGCGAGCCCGCCACCGATGATGAGCGTGCGGGGGTCGAGAAGCGTCAGCGCGGTGACCAGACCGGCGGCGAGCGCGTCGACGGCGTTCCGCCAGACTTCCACCGCCGCGGGGTCGCCCGACTCGACGGCCTTCGCGCAGTCCGCGGCGTCCGCCGTCGGGTCGCCGGACGCGGCGGCCCAGGCCCGGGTCACCGCGGAGGCGGACGCCAGGGTCTCCAGGCAGCCGCGCTGGCCGCAGCCGCAGTCGGGGCCGTCCGGCCGGACCACGATGTGGCCGATCTCGCCCGCGTACCCGTGTGCGCCGGACTCGATGGTGCCCGCGATGCCGATGGCCCCGGCGATCCCGGTGCCCAGCGGTACGAAGAGGAAGCGGTCGGCGTCCTTGCCCGCGCCGATCCGGCCCTCGGCAAGCCCGCCGGTGCGCACATCGTGGCCGAGCGCGACGGGGACACCGCCGAGCCGCTCGCCCAGCAGTTCCCGCATGGGTACGTCGCGCCAGCCCAGGTTCGAGGCGTAGACCGCGATCCCGTTCTCGGCGTCGACGATGCCGGGCACGGCGACACCGGCCGCGAGGGCGCTTTCGCCGAGGTGCTCCTCGCCGTACGCCCGCAGGTCCGAGGCGAAGGCGAGGATCGACTCCACGACGGCGTCGGGGCCGCGCTCTCTGCCGGTCGCCCGCCGCGCCTCGTGCAGCAGGGCGCCGTCGGCCCCGACCAGTGCGGCCTTCATTCCGGTGCCGCCCACATCGAGGGCGATGACGTGTTTCACGGGAAACAGTTTCGCCCGGGGAACCCAAAAGGTCTAGTCCACTATTCGGTTTGTTGCGCATCCATACAAAATCGCGGCGGCGGCACCGCCGCAGTGGGCCCGAGCAGCGGGCTCAGGGCGAACGGATCACGCAGTGCGAGAGGTTGCGCGGGTGGTCCGGCAGGTCCGGCCATGCAGGTCCGGCCATGTCGGGGAAGGCCGTGCGGGACGCGTCGGCGGCGGAGGGCGCCGAGCAACGGGTGGCGGCCCTCCGGCCGGGCGATATGTTGGCTGATATGACCGCCCCCCCGAATGGCCCCGACATGGACGCCCCCGTCGGCCCCGGCGACACGGACGGCCTCTCCGACAGGGAACGCGCCGTGCTCGCCGTCGAGCGGAAACCGTGGGCCGGGCCCGGGGCGAAGGAGCGCGCGATCCGCGAACAGCTCGGCATCTCGCCCACGCGCTACTACCAGCTGCTGAACACGCTGCTCGACGACCGGCGCGCGCTGGAGGAGGACCCGGTGACGGTGAACCGCCTGCGCCGGATCAGGGATGCGAGGCGGGGACGCCGCTGAAACCGGCAACCGCTCAGCCGGACACGGTGATCACGACGGGTTCCGCGGTGCCGGTGACGCGTAGTGCCTCGACGAAGACCTCCGTGGTCCAGGCTGCCGCGTCCAGGGACCACACCGGCACCCGGCAGCGGAAGGCCAGGGCCCGGCGCATCCCTTCGGCCTGCATTGCGCCGGTGAGCGGCAGGGCCAGGCCCGGGAGGTCCACGTCGACGGTTTCCGGCTCGACGGTCATACATCCGTAGGTGCATGCCAGCGCCTCGTCGCGAACGCGCCCGGCGCGGTCGGCCAGCTCCGCTTCGCGACCGGACACGGTCACGGTGATCTCCTTGACCGCACCCGGATCAGCCAGCTCGTACCAACCGGCGGAGTACAGGAGGGCGACGGCGGGGTCCGGCGCCAGGTGCACGGGCGCGACGGTGTGCATGCCGGTGACACGGACATCGCCCACCTGTCGCAGTACGTCGCCAAGGACCGTCGCCACGGGCAGTACGGGCAGTCGCTGCCGGTTCAGGCAGGAGGACACGTCCACCTGGAGCCAGCCGATCTCCCGTACGCGCCCGTCCTGCGTCCAGTCCTCCCCCGCGTCGTTGTGCCCCCACCGGCTCCCCCCGAGCTCCATGCCGGCTCCCAGAAGGGTGCTGCTCCACCCGTAGACCTCGGCCCGGTTCACCGCCAGGCCGAAGACATCGGTGTCGGGCTCCGAGGTGCCCTCGGGCGATGCGAGCCAGGGATGCCGGGTGAGGATTCCGTGCACGCCCATGAGCAGAGTGGAGTCCCGCACCGCATCATCCATCGTTTCCCCCTACACGCCCGCGCCGCAGTTGAAGGTCATCGTGGCAGTGACGGCCTTCTCCGGGGAGTCGGCCTCGCCGATGATGTCCACGTCGATCAAACTCCGCCACTGCGTCTTCTTCCTGCCCTCGCACGCCTTACGGGCGTTGGCCCGGTGTGTGCTGCTGGCCTTGCCCTTGGTCGGCTTCACCTTCTTCGACCCGCTGGCCACGGACTTCCACTTGCCGTGTTCGTCCTTCGCCTGCAGCCAGATGGTCACCTTGGCCTTCTCACCCGGCCTGCCTCCCTTCACCCGCACCCACCAGCCGTGTCCGGATGCCGTCGCCGGGGGCGTACTGGAGACGTGGACGTGGTCGCCATTGGTGTAGAAGCCGCCGACGTCCGCCGTGTGCGAGGTTGTCGGTGCGGCGGGCCGGGCTTGAGCGGTGGCCGGGGAAGCACCCGCAAGGAGAGCCGTCATCACCGTGAAAAGGACAAGAGACGTGCGCATCAGGGCTGCTGCTGGTGGGGGTGGGGGACCGGCGCCCTGATCGTTGTCCGCACTCCACGGGTTTATACATCGATATGGGATGGTCTATCCGTTCGATGTTTCACGCTCGCGCGGTAGCCGCCCGCTGTGTGTCCGCCGCACCACGGACGCCGCCCGCATGCCACGTCGGCCATGGCTGTGCCCGGCGGTACGCCTATAGGCTCGGCCCATGGGCAGCAACCCGCACGTACCCGCGCCGGGCGAGACCCCGTCCGAGCTCCCGACCCCCGCCACCCGACCCGGCCGAGAAGCCCTCGCCGCGATCCTCGCGCGCCCGGACCGTGCCGTCATCGCGCTCGATTTCGACGGGACCCTCGCCGACATCGTCCCGGACCCGGAACAGGCCCGCGCCCACCCCGGCGCCGTCGACGCGCTCGTCGCGCTCGCCCCGAAAGTGGCCTCCATCGCCGTGATCACCGGTCGGCCGGCCGGCGTCGCGGTCCGGCACGGCGGCTTCGTCGGAGTGCCGGGGCTGGACCACCTCGTCGTCCTCGGTCACTACGGCGCCGAACGCTGGGACGCCGTCTCCGGCACGGTCCACACCCCCGCCCCGCACCCCGGCGTCGCCGCGGTCCGCGCCGAACTCCCGGGCGTGCTCGACCGGTTCGATTCGTGGCACGGCACCTGGATCGAGGAGAAGGGCCAGGCGCTCGCCGTCCACACCCGCCGCGCCGCCGACCCGCAGGCCGCGTTCGAGGCCCTGCGCGGCCCCCTCGGCGAGCTCGCCGCCCGGCACGGGCTGATCGTCGAACCGGGCCGCCTGGTCCTGGAGTTGCGTCCGCCGGGCACGGACAAGGGCGTGGCGCTCGCACAGTACGTACGGGAGAGGGACGCCGAGTCCGTCCTGTACGCGGGCGACGACCTGGGCGACCTCGCCGCGTACGCCGCCGTGGAGAAGCTCCGCACCGAGGGCCCCGACGGCATTCCCGGCCTGCTGGTCTGCAGCGGCAGCGCGGAAGTGCCCGAGTTGGCCGAACGGGCCGATCTGCTGCTGAACGGCCCGGGAGCCGTCGTCGACTTCCTGGCGGCCCTGGCGCGACAGCTCTAGTGCCGCGACGGGGCAAAGCTTGCCGGGAGGGGCACGGGCTCACCCCCGCCGCAGCGCGTCCAACTGGTCCAGGAACCACTGCTGCGGCGGCAGCGCCACCGCCGCCGCGGCCAGCCGTTCCGTGCGCGCGGCCCGTTCGTCGTCCGCCATCGTGAGCGCCTCGTGCAGCGCCGCCGCCGTCGCGGACACGTCGTACGGGTTCACCACGATCGCGTCGCTGCCCAGTTCCTCGTACGCCCCGGCCTCCCGCGACAGCACCAGCGCGCAGCCGTGGTCGGAGACGACCGGAACCTCCTTGGCGACCAGGTTCATGCCGTCGCGGATCGGGTTGACGAGCGCCACGTCGGCCAGCCGGTACGCGGCGAGCGAGCGGGCGAAGTCGTCCTTGACGTGGAGCACGACCGGCGTCCAGCCCGCCGTGCCGTACACGGCGTTGATCTCGTCGGCGACCCGCTGCACCTCGGTCGTGTAGTCGCGGTACACCGCCAGGTCCTGCCGCGAGGGGTACGCGAAGGCGACATGGACGACGCGCTCACGCCATTCCGGCCGCTCTTCGAGGAGCGCGCGGTACGCGAACAGGCCGCGCACGATGTTCTTGGACAGTTCCGTCCGGTCCACTCGTACGATCGTCCTCCGCCCGGGGCCGATCTGCTCCCGCAGCGCCGCCATCCGCTCGTCCACATCCGCCTCGTGCGCGCGCCGGCGCAGGAAGTCCGCGTCCGCCCCGAGCCCGTGCACCCCGATCCTGGTCCGGCCGGTGCCGCCCACGATCTCCGTGCAGCAGCCGATGAAGGCGTCCGCCCAGCGTCGGGTCAGGAAGGCTGCCCGGTCCGCGCCCAGGATGCCGTGCAGCAACTGTTCGGCGATGTCGTCGGGGAGCAGGCGGAAGTAGTCGACGGGCGCCCACGGGGTGTGCGAGAAGTGGCCGATCCGCAGGTCGGGGCGGAGCTCGCGGAGCATGCCGGGCACCAGCGCCAGGTGGTAGTCCTGCACCAGCACCGCCGCGCCCCGGCCCGCCTCCTCGGCGAGCGCCTCGGCGAAGGCCCGGTTGTATGTCTCGAAGGACGCCCACTGCCGCCGGAACTCCGCGTCGAAGACCGGCTCCAGCGGGGTCTGGTACAGCAGGTGGTGGACGAACCAGAGCACCGAATTCGCGATGCCGTTGTACGCGTCCGCGTGCACGGCCGCGTCGATGTCGAGCATCCGTACGCCCTGCTCACCCACCCCGCGCCGGATCGCCTCACGGTCCCCGTCACCGAGCGCGGCGCACACCCACAGCTTGTCCTTGACGGCGCTCAGTCCGGAGACGAGCCCGCCGCCGCCCCGCTTCGCTTCGAGCGATCCGTCCGTCTCCAGGGTGTACGACACCGGGCCGCGGTTCGACGCGACGAGGACCTCGGCAGCGGACTGGTCAGGGGGCCGGGCGTCGGAGTGGGCGTCGGACTGGGCTTCGTGCTCGGAGACCATGTTGCGGAATCTAGCCCGATCACGAACCGCCCAAACGTGCGAAGTCAGGCCGCGCGGCGCGAAGCGTACTCCTCGATCTCGCGCATCGGAGGACGCTCCTCGGTGTCCACCGCATGGGTGCGCGGTACGAAGCCGTCCTCGCCGCGCTCGAACTGGGTGAGCGAGGGCCGTACCAAGTGGCCTCGGGACAGGCGGAGCTGAGCGGTCCGGTAGATCGCCGCCGCCATCCTGCCGAGCGCCTGCCCGTCCTGGTGGCGGTGTTTGCGCACCCCCACGTCGACCTGGGCCAGCGCGTCCAGACCCACCGTATGCAGCGCGTCGACCAGGAGGCCCAGTTCCACTCCGTATCCGACGGGGAAGGGCAGCCGTTCGAGCAGGGAGCGGCGCACCGCGTACTCGCCGCCCAGCGGCTGGACGAAACCGGCCAGTTGCGGCCAGTGCAGATTGAGCAGCGGACGGGCCACCAGCTCGGTGACGCGACCGCCCTGAGCTGCGGTTTCACCGAACGGGCGGTCATACATCGCCTTCACGAACCGCACGTCCGGGTCGGTCAGCAGCGGGCCGACGATGCCGGAGACGAAGTCCGCCGAGAAGTCCTTCAGGTCGGCGTCGATGAAGCAGACGATGTCACCGCCGGTCACCAGGAGCGACCGCCACAGCACCTCGCCCTTGCCGGGCACGGCGGGCATCCGCGGGAGTATCTCGTCCCGGTGCACCACCCGGGCGCCGGCCTCCCGCGCCACTTTCGCGGTGGCGTCCGTGGAACCGGAATCGATCACCACGAGTTCGTCGACCAGCTGGACCTTCTCCATCAGCTCGCGCCTGATCGTCGCGACGATCTCGCCGACCGTCGCCTCCTCATTCAGCGCGGGCAGTACGACGCTCACGCTCCCGCGCCGCGGGTCCTTGGCCTTGGCGGCCAGGAGGCGGTCCAGCGGGCGGTCGGCGGCTGACCAGGAACGCCTGGCCAGCCAGCGTTCGACCTCTTCCAGCACGGTCGATACTCCCTGTATGTGATCCATCTCGCGGTTCGGACGACTATCTCAACAGTCCGGTGCTTCGGTTACAGTCTTGAACAACGCGGACGGCCATCGCATGTCGGGGTCCGTCCGCTGATAAATGCCTGGATCGGTGATCCAGTGCCACAGCGCTCATCCAGAGGGACTGAGGGAACGGCCCGTTGAAGTCCCGGCAACCCTCCTGCCGACCGCGAGGTCACGGTGGGGAAGGTGCCAATTCCGTCTTGTGACGAAACGCGTCGCAAGGAAGATGAGGAGAAAGGGCCTCCGCCATCATGGCCGTGCAGACCGTTGCAGTAAGCACCAATTCTCCCGCCGAAGCTGTCGACCTCGGTCCCGCCGCGGCGCTTTCCTGCCGCGAGTGCGGCGAGCGTTTCGAACTCGGTCCCATTTTCGCCTGTGCGTCCTGTTTCGGGCCGCTCGAAGTGGCGTACGAGCTGCCGAGCGGCTCCCCGGACGAGCTGAAGAAGCGCATCGAGGCCGGACCCGACAACATCTGGCGTTACGCGCCGCTGCTGCCGGTCCCCGCCGATGTCGCGGACAAGCCCAACATCAACCCCGGCTTCACCAAGCTGGTCAAGGCCGACAACCTCGCCCGCGAACTGGGCGTCACCGGCGGCCTGTACGTCAAGGACGACTCCGGCAACCCGACGCACTCCTTCAAGGACCGTGTCGTCGCCATCGCTGTCGAGGCCGCCCGCGCCTTCGGCTTCACCACCCTCTCCTGCTCCTCCACCGGCAACCTCGCCGGTGCGGTGGGCGCGGCCGCTGCCCGCGCCGGCTTCCGCTCCTGCGTGTTCATCCCGCACGACCTGGAGCAGGGCAAGGTCGTCATGGCCGCGGTGTACGGCGGTGAACTGGTCGGCATCGAGGGCAACTACGACGACGTCAACCGCTTCTGCTCGGAGCTCATCGGCGACCCGCTCGGCGAGGGCTGGGGCTTCGTCAACGTCAATCTGCGCCCGTACTACGGCGAGGGCTCCAAGACCCTGGCGTACGAGATCTGCGAGCAGCTCGGCTGGCAGCTGCCCGACCAGATCGTCATCCCGATCGCGTCCGGCTCGCAGCTCACGAAGATCGACAAGGGCCTCCAGGAGCTGATCAAGCTCGGCCTCGTCGAGGACAAGCCGTACAAGATCTTCGGCGCCCAGGCCGAGGGCTGCTCCCCGGTCTCCACCGCCTTCAAGGCCGGTCTCGATGTCGTACGGCCCCAGAAGCCGAACACCATCGCCAAGTCGCTGGCGATCGGCAACCCGGCCGACGGCCCGTATGTCCTGGACATCGCCCGCCGCACCGGCGGGGCGGTCGAGGACGTCGACGACGAGCAGGTCGTCGACGCGATCAAGCTGCTGGCGCGTACCGAGGGCATCTTCGCGGAGACGGCCGGCGGGGTGACGGTCGGCGTGACGAAGAAGCTGATCGAGGCCGGTCTGCTCGACCCGGCGCTGACCACCGTCATCCTCAACACCGGTGACGGCCTCAAGACCCTGGACGCGGTGGCCGCCACCTCGCAGGCGACCGCGACGATCCGCCCGAGCCTGGACGCGTTCCGCGCCGCCGGCCTCGCTGCCTGCTGACCACCCGAGACCGAAGGAAGGCACACCATCATGAGCGTCAAGGTCCGCATCCCCACCATCCTCCGCACCTACACGGGCGGCCAGGCCGAGGTCCCGGCCGAGGGCTCGACGCTCTCCCAGGTCATCGAGTCCCTGGAGCGGAATCACCCGGGCATCGCCGCCCGTGTCCTGGACGACCAGGGCAAGTTGCGCCGGTTCGTGAACGTGTACGTCAACGACGACGACGTGCGCTTCGAGGGCGGCCTGGAGACGGCGACGCCGGACGGCGCCGGCATCTCGATCATCCCGGCCGTCGCGGGCGGCTGCTGACCCCGGCGCCGACCGCCGGTCGACTTCACGGCGATATCGGAATCGCCCCCTCTGCGAGAGAAGCGGAGGGGGCGATTCTGCAGGGTTGAGCGCGGTACAGTGTGGGAAGTCCCCCCAGCTGCCCGTGCCGCCCGCATATGAGAATGCGCCCGGCCGCGACAAGAAGCAGCCAAAGTGTTCGATCACCTTGCGCCATAAGTCACCTTTGCCCGGCCCGACTTGTCCTGGAATCTTATGAATTCCTCCTGTTCGGGCGTTCGGTGCTGCCCAGAATTCTCGTCCGATGGACCTGTTGCAGAGGGCAGTTGGGCAGATACATTCGGCCGCGGTCGACGCGTTCCGGCGCACGCACCCTCTCCTGTCGGAGGGTGAGTTCTGACCCGGGTCCGCGAAGTGCGGTCCTGTGCAAGGGCCAGTAATAGGGGAGTTAGGCATGGCTCAGGGCACCGTCAAGTGGTTCAACGCGGAGAAGGGGTACGGCTTCATCGCGGTCGACGGTGGTGCGGATGTTTTCGTCCACTACAGCGCGATCCAGATGGACGGGTACCGCACCCTCGAAGAGGGTCAGCGAGTTGAATTCGAGATCTCGCAGGGCCAGAAGGGGCCGCAGGCGGACATGGTCAAGCTCGCCGTCGGCTGAGCTCGACGCGGTCGGCCAACGACACCACTCACGCACGGAGGGCCCGTACCCCTGAGGTACGGGCCCTCCGCGCGTCCGCGTCCACAGCCACCCGTGAGTGGCTGTCACCGTCCACATCCCGGGGGGACGCTTGCGCCCGACCGCCACCCCTCGGCGAGCCTTCTTCGAAGGCGCTTGCACTCTAGGGGGTCGAGTGCTAATCATTGGCGTTAGCACTCTCCAGGTGAGAGTGACAGAACTTGGACCGGGCCGGTGAGGCCCGCAGGTCCGGTGGGGCAAGGAACCACCGGTCAGGCAGGCCGTCCGTCGCGGGCGCCACTCGGTCCGGAGAAATCCACCCCTGTCCGGGAGGACCACTTCACATGGCCAAGATCATCGCGTTCGACGAGGAGGCCCGGCGCGGTCTCGAGCGCGGCATGAACCAGCTCGCCGACGCCGTCAAGGTCACCCTTGGCCCCAAGGGTCGCAACGTCGTCCTTGAGAAGAAGTGGGGCGCCCCCACGATCACCAACGATGGTGTTTCCATCGCCAAGGAGATCGAGCTGGAGGACCCGTTCGAGAAGATCGGTGCGGAGCTGGTCAAGGAGGTCGCCAAGAAGACGGACGACGTCGCCGGCGACGGTACGACCACCGCCACCGTTCTCGCTCAGGCTCTCGTCCGCGAGGGCCTTCGCAACGTCGCCGCGGGTGCCAACCCGATGGCCCTCAAGCGGGGCATCGAGAAGGCCGTCGAGGCCGTCTCCGCCGCTCTTCTGGAGCAGGCCAAGGACGTGGAGACCAAGGAGCAGATCGCTTCGACCGCCTCCATCTCCGCCGCCGACACCCAGATCGGCGAGCTCATCGCCGAGGCCATGGACAAGGTCGGCAAGGAAGGCGTCATCACCGTCGAGGAGTCCCAGACCTTCGGTCTGGAGCTGGAGCTCACCGAGGGTATGCGCTTCGACAAGGGCTACATCTCGGCGTACTTCGCCACCGACATGGAGCGCATGGAGTCGTCCCTCGACGACCCGTACATCCTGATCGTGAACTCCAAGGTCAGCAACGTGAAGGACCTCCTTCCGCTGCTGGAGAAGGTCATGCAGTCCGGCAAGCCGCTGCTGATCATCGCCGAGGACGTCGAGGGCGAGGCCCTGTCGACCCTGGTCGTCAACAAGATCCGTGGCACCTTCAAGTCCGTTGCTGTCAAGGCCCCGGGCTTCGGTGACCGCCGCAAGGCCATGCTCGGCGACATCGCCATCCTCACCGGTGGCACCGTCATCTCCGAGGAGGTCGGCCTCAAGCTGGAGAACGCCGGTCTCGACCTGCTCGGCCGCGCCCGCAAGGTCGTCATCACCAAGGACGAGACCACGATCGTCGACGGTGCCGGTGACAGCGACCAGGTTCAGGGTCGCGTCAACCAGATCCGTGCCGAGATCGAGAACTCCGACTCGGACTACGACCGCGAGAAGCTCCAGGAGCGCCTCGCGAAGCTGGCCGGCGGCGTGGCCGTCATCAAGGCCGGTGCCGCGACCGAGGTCGAGCTCAAGGAGCGCAAGCACCGCATCGAGGACGCGGTGCGCAACGCCAAGGCCGCCGTCGAGGAGGGCATCGTCGCCGGTGGTGGCGTGGCTCTGCTCCAGGCCTCGGCCGTCTTCGAGAAGCTGGAGCTCTCGGGTGACGAGGCGACCGGCGCCAACGCCGTCAAGCTGGCGCTGGAGGCCCCGCTCAAGCAGATCGCCGTCAACGGTGGTCTCGAGGGTGGCGTCGTCGTCGAGAAGGTGCGCAACCTGGCCGTCGGCCACGGTCTGAACGCCGCGACCGGCGAGTACGTCGACATGATCGCCGAGGGCATTCTCGACCCGGCGAAGGTCACGCGCTCCGCCCTGCAGAACGCCGCGTCCATTGCCGCGCTGTTCCTCACCACCGAGGCCGTCATCGCCGACAAGCCGGAGAAGGCCGCTGCGGCCGCTCCGGGCGGCATGCCGGGCGGTGACATGGACTTCTGATCCTGACGGATCGGTAGTTCCTGTACAGCTTTGCCGCACCGGCCCCCGGGGATTCGTCCCCGGGGGCCGGTGCTGTTCGTGAGGTCATGGCGGTGGACGCACCCACGATGCCCGCCGGAGCACCGTGAGCGCGTGATATCCCGCCCTGTGGATACCCCGGTCGCTACGGAAGCCGGTCGAGGAGCCAGGTGCAGAGCTCCTCCGTCACGAGGGTGTGGCCCTCGTTGCGGGACGCGAGCTTGAACTCGTCGAGCCCGCCGGAATTCGGCGGGAGCGAGGAGATGTTCTTGTACAGCTCCTCGTCCGTGTCCAGATCGCCGACGTCGACCGCGCTGACGGCCGGCACGAAGCAGTGTGGGCGGATCCGTACGTCGGTCTTGAACCCGAGGGCGGGCTTGAGGGCGTTGAGCCCGTCGGCGAGGATGCCGAACCCTTCCAGCGAACCACCGGGTGCGCCGCTGATCGACGGGAGTCCGGACGTACGCACCTCGTTGGTCTTCAGTGTCACCACCCGCAGCTTGGCGACGAGTTCGTTGTCGCCCGGGGCCTGGGTGTAGAGCTTGGTGCCCATGACCGACAGGCCCTTGCCCTCCAGGGCCAGTTCGCCCGCCCGGACATCGGTGCCGACGCCGTCGGCCGTGCCGTTGGCGACACCGATCAGCCTCGGCCGGCGCGGCCATTGGCCGATGGCCTCCATCTCCGCGAGGAACGCGGCGCGCTCGTCGCTCCGGTCCGGCGTCCCGTCCCACTTCTCGATGTGCCGCCACAGCAGTTCCCGCGCGGCCGGGCTGTTGATCTGCTCGGAGAGCCGGCTGTCGAGGTCCTTGATGTAGTGCGCGAACGCCTGGAGCGCGATCGGGATCCAGGCGCCGCGGTGCGGGCTGTCGTACGAGAAGTAGAGAGAGGTCTGGTGGTCGATGCGCCGGCTCTCCATCTTGGCCAGCGCGTGCCGGGTGACGAGCCCGCCCATGCTGAACCCGCCGACGGCCAGCGGCGTGTCGCCCTGCCGCTCCATGATGGCTTGCTGGATCGCGGCCTGCGCGGTCCGGGAGTTGTCCAGAATCGACGCACTGCGCTCATGGAAGCCGAGAAGGATGACGTCGTGTCCGCGGCGGCGCAGTTCGCTGATGAGCGCGTAGTCGCCGAACTCCATGATTTCCCAGGAGAAGTCGAGGCTGCTCGGCCCGGTGTTGAATCCGTCCGCGAAGATCACGGGCCGTACGAGGCCCGGATTCCCCTCGCCGAGATACACCCAGGCGGTGCCGCCCGGCAGGTCCCACACGGTGCTGGGCGGCAGCGGGAGGGCGCCGTGCTTCTCGGCGTCCAGGCGGGGGCCGGGGGCCAGGGTGATGGGGGGCCTGCTGCGAAGCTCCGAGACGATTTGCTCGTGGGTCGGTTCGGACATGGTTCGTTCCCCTTTGGGATGGTTCGTTACAACGAGTGCCAAGATGAGCACATGTGGTAGCGATCCGGTGGGGGAAGCGGGATCAAATCACTCCCAGGTGCGAGCGGGTTTCGGACATCCCGTGATCACGGGCGCCGGGCGGGGTGGATGGCCGATCCGCTCGGATCGTGGGGTCATCGCGGCCCGGACCTCGCTCATGCGACCGCGTACACCGGCGGCCGGGACGGTTCCGGCCGGTCCGGCGGATGCGTCGACGGGGTTGCCCCGGCACGGTCCGCACCGGCCGCCGATCAGGGCCTCCGCGCTGCCGGGGGCGCGGCAGTCGCCGCACTCCAGGGTGCGCAGTGCCGTTCGCTGCGGTGCCGGAGTGGCCCGTTCGGGTGGTGGGGGGCGCGCGAATGATGCGAGTGCGCCGTACGCGATGCGGGCGCGCCGCTGCCGTTGGAGTGGAAAGTCGGGTCGGAGGCCTCGGGAGCGTGCGAACGACCGCACGAATTTGTGAGCTTGATGCTGCGGGCCGCCGGCCCGTCTCCCAGTGTTTCTCTCTCTCGTACGAGGAGTCCCGTGCGTATCCGTTCGATTCTTTCTCTCGCTGCGTCCGCCGTCGCCGTCGCGGCGCTGGCCACCCCTGCCCAGGCCGCCACCCCTGCCCCGGCCGCCGACGCCGCCCAGGCCACCGACGTCGGCTACGCCGCCGACGGCATCTACTTCATCCGTGATGTGCGCACCGGCTCGTGTCTGGCGGGTGGCGAAGGCCCGCTGGGCGGCCACATCGAGCCCTGCAACTCCGACACCGTGTGGGAGGTCCGCAACCAGGGCCACGGCCTGTCCCAGATCGTTGAGACGAGTGGGGAGTACCGCTGCCTGGCGCTCTCGCCGCTCATGATCTACCCGCCGGCTGTGTGGGTGGACCAGTGCGGCCAGTCGCCCGACCAGTGGACGATCCAGGGGCCGGCCACCGAGGTGCCGGTCACCATCGTCCTCGGCCGGGGCGAGCTCGGCTCCCTGACCACCGAGGGCAACCGTGCGGTCGTCAGCCACGAAGGCGGCCCCCAGTGGATCCTGGAGCGGCTCGCCTAGGACGCGTAGGACCTGTAGGGATTGCGGCCTGTCAGGGCTGTTGGGTCTGTTGGGCCTGCTCGACCGATCACGCAGCCGCCCCGTGCCGGGAACATCCTTCCCGGCACGGGCGGTTTTCTCAGTCGCGGCAGGGACCGATGGCAGCGCTCCCGTCGTGCACGGTGATCGCCTGGGCCGGGCAGGTGCCCGCAGCGTCCAGGGCCCGTTCAACCGACTCGTTCATCCGACTCGTTCATCCGACTCGATCCCGTCCACCCGCACCCGGCGTGCTCACCGTCCAGCGCGAACGCGCCCGGGGCGACCCCGGCGCACATGCCCGACGCCTCAAGCCCCGGGCCCGCGAGTGTGTGGTGAGGTTACCGGTGACGGCGCTCGAAGGTGGCGAAGGCCGTCTCCTGGCGCCACTGCGTCGCCGCCTTCGGGCTGTCGGCGAGGTAGCGGGCGCAACGGGCGCTCGGGTGGTCGGTGCCCGGCCGGTTGCCCGAGCAGGCGGCGACCAGATGGTAGCCGGAGGGTGCGGAGCCGGTGGCCCACAGGCTCCGGCCGTCGCGGAACGCGTACTCCAGCGAGGCGCGGGCCAGGTCCTTCAGCTCGGTGTAGCCGAGGCTGTACGTCTTGGCGGCGTACTGGAACTCGTGGCTGATGTCGATCCGCGAGACCCCCGGGTCGTCGGTGGACAGGACCACCGGGACGCCGTAGCGGCGGTAGGTGTTGAACGGGTGGTCGTCGCCTGCGATGCCGAGGATCTGCTTGTTGCTGGAGAACGGAACCTCGACCGCCACCTTGCGCTGCGCCATCGTCCGGGCGAGCTGCTGCCAGTCGTCCTCGTGGACCAGGTCCACGCCGTGTCCGATGCGTTCGGCTCCGGCGACGAGTACGGCTTCGCGGATGTGGAAGGTCAGGTCCTCGGGCTTGACCAGGCCGGGGGCCAGTTCACCGGAGTGCAGGGTGAGGTGGGCGCCCGGGTACTGGCCGCGCAGATAGTTCAGCATCCGCATCTGGAGGCTGTAGTTGGCCAGCGAGCTGTCCCAGTCCTCGGGCTGTACGAGGTTGACCGCGACGAACCTCGGGTCGCGCTCAGCCAGTCGCATGCCGACCGCGATCTGGGTGAACACCCGTGCCGGGGTGCTGCCCCGGGACACCTGGGAGATCCACCTGACGGGAAGTCGGCAGCCCGGGTCGGGGCGTGCGGTGTCGCAGTGTGCGGCCGCCCGGAACTGGGCATCGGCGTCGTCGGCCTCCTTGACCGCCTCGTCCACGACCTTGTCGAGCTGCCCGTCGGCCAGGAGCTTGCGGTGGAACGCGGCCAGGTCGGCGTCGTAACCCACGGCTTCGGCAAGCTTCCTGGCACTGTCCGAGGCCGGGGTGACCAGGGTCTCCAGATAGAACTGGTTCTGCTCGACCACGGTGTTGGCCACGTTGGCAAGGAGCTTGCCGCGGTCCCAGGTCGCCATGCCGAACTTGTTGAACGTGTCGAAGAAGTGGTCGTGCCCGGACTGATCGGCCGGGAAGTCCTGCATGGACCACGCCCGGATGATCTCCTGCTGGAAGGCGGCGTCGGTCCGCGCGTCGGCGGCGGGCCGCTTGCCCGGTCCGCACGGCGGTGCGACAGCCGTCATCGTTGCGTCGATGCACAGCCCCTTCTCGCCCGCGAGCTTGATCAGGAACTCGGTCGTGGCCGCGCCGGAGAGGTGGTTGTGGAGGTCGCCCCCCTTGGGCAGCGCTTTGAAGAACGCCTTCAGCTTCTCGGGCCTGCCCTGCAACGAGTCGAGGTACCCGGCGGTCCTGCGCTCGGCCGCGGTCACCACGCGGGGCGACGCGTGCGCGGCGGTGCGCGGTGAGGCGTCGTTCGCGGGTGCGGGTGCGGCGGCGGCCGGAATCGCCGGGAGCAGGGTCAGCACGGTGAGTGCGCCGAGTCCGGCCGGGAACAGGGACTTGGGACGGTGAGTCGTCCGGTTCGATGAGATCACTGCCGAATGATCGCGTTCGGGGAGGGAATTCATCCCTGAAACCGCATCTATGGCCGGAAACGACCACCCGATCGAGTGCGAGAACGGCCACGCCTGGTGGCGGGCCGCCCGCGGCTGCTAGGGCCTATGCGTTCTTGAGGTCCGCGATGAATGACGCCCAGGCGCCGACCCGGAAGCACGAGCGTCGGGCCCTTGGTGACCTTGGTTCCGCGCCGAGCAGGGCGCGTGGAGAGGAGGAGGGGGCGAGATTCTTGGGGCCCGGCATGGCAACTCCCTGTGACACACGTGCGGTTGTTGGTTCTGCGCCTCTTCCAGGCTAGCTGCGCTTTGGACACGCTGGGTATGCATTGTCATTACTCAGCGTGGAAAGGGATGGATCATGACGACGATGGAACGGCGCAGGGCGGCAGAGGGCAGAGTGCGGGCGGCGGAGGACGCGGTGTCGCGACTGAAGGAGGGGTTCTCCGGGGTCGGGATCACGCTGCCTTCGCTGCGGATCGACCCGGTGTCGTGCGCGGGGGACGAACCGGCGTCGCCGCTGGTCGACCTTGGCCGATGCAACCTCGACACGGCGTTGCGGCTGAGTGTGGTGCTGGAGGCGCAGGGGGCGGCCGGTCATGAAGAGTGAGGGGCTTGAGCCGTGTGCGCCGGAGCCCGGGGCGTTCGCGGTGGACACCCGGGACGGGCGGGTGGGGCGCGTGATGGGGCATGTCGGTCCGTACGTACAGCTGCGGGCGCCGGGTGGTGGGGCGGAGTGGGACTGTCCGCCGGAGTTGGTGCGCGCGGCTCCGCTCGGGGAAGTGCTGCGGGCCCAGGTCAGGGAGGTCAACCGGAAGGGACGGTTGCCGTGAAGGCGTCCGGGCGTCGAGCGGTCAGTCGTGCGCTGATGTCGGCCGACGCGCGGGAACAGGGTTCTCGACCGACGTGAGCGCGACGCAGCAATGCGGGGCCCACTCGACGCCGCCGGACATCTTTACTCGGGCACTGCCGCCAGACGCATGTGACTCGGACGGCACATGTCCAAGCTCTCGGATAGAAAGTGTCCGGGCCGGGGGGAGGCTCTTATATCGGGGCATATGGCATATTGCGGACCTGTCTACCTGTCTACGAAGGGCATGTCATGAAGTTCGCGGTCATCGGCGGTACCGGGCTGATCGGGTCGCAGGTCGTCAACAAGCTGAACGCCGCCGGGCACGAGGCGGTGCCGCACTCGCCGTCCACCGGAACCGACGTCATCAGCGGCGAGGGACTGGACGAGGCGGTGGCGGGGGCCGACGTCATCGTCAACGTGACGAACTCCCCGACCTTCGACGAAGCCTCTCTGGTCTTCTTCCGGACCTCGATGGACAACCTTCTGGCCGCGGGCCGGAAGGCCGGCGTCCGTCACTTCGTCCTTCTCTCGATCGTCGGCGTGGACCAGGTGCCGGAACTGGACTACTACCGGGCAAAGGCGCTCCAGGAGAACATGCTCGCGGCCGGACCGATCCCCTACTCGATTGTCCGCGCGACGCAGTTCATGGAGTTCATCGACGCGATCATGTCCTGGACCACCGACGGCGAAACCGTCCGACTGCCCGCCACACCGGTGCAGCCGATCGCCGCCAACGACGTGGCCGAGGCGGTGGCGGAAGTCGCCGCGGGCACCCCGCTGGGAGGCATTCGCAACGTCGCCGGCCCCGAGATCTTCCCCCTGGACGAGCTGGGCAGGATCACCCTGGCCCACAAGTCCGACGGCCGCACCGTCGTCACCGACCCCACCGCCAACATGTTCGCCGCCGTCAAGGGTGACGTCCTCACCGACGAGAACGCCCACCTCGCCCCCACCCGCTACGCCGACTGGCTCTCCTGAACCACTCGCGCCTTCCCCGGCGTGTCGACAAGCGCTTTGACCCGGTGCCGTTCGGTGAGCCGCTCACGTTGCCAACGTTGCCGGAGCCCTTCGGTTCGACCCTCCTCACGGAGGAATTCCCGGTCCGAGCAGGCATGGAAAGGGGCGGCACCCAGCCATCGGGTGCCGCCCTCATTCATGTGCCGGGGTCAGACTCCGGCCGGTTCCTTTGCCGGGGTGCCCGGGTCGGTCGTCGGGGACGCCGGGCCGCCCGTTGCCGCGACCGTGGAGGGCGCCGGTTCCTGGGAGACGTTGAACTCCGTCAGCAGGTCCTTGCTGAAGCCGAAGAAGTACGTCGCGAGGAACCCGGCGAGGTAGCCGACCAGCAGGCCGCCTCCGTAGATCGCGATCGCGTTGCCCAGGCCGTGGTTGCCGTCGAGGAGGGGGAACAGGGCCCAGCCGGACGGGCCGATGGCCGTGGAGCCGACCTGGTCGCCGAGCTGGCTGAACAGGCCGATGAAGGCGCCGCCGAACGCACCGCCCACGCACGCCGTGATGAACGGGCGGCCGAGCGGGAGGCTGACACCGTAGATCAGCGGTTCGCCGACGCCCAGCAGGCCTGCGGGGAGGGCGGACTTGATGGTGCGACGGATCGACTCGTTGCGGGGGAGGCGGAAGTAGACCGCCACGGCCGCGCCGACCTGGCCGGCGCCCGCCATCGCGAGGATCGGGAGCAGGACCGTGTAGCCCTGCTGCTCGATCAGGGTGGTGTGGATCGGGATGAGTGCCTGGTGCAGACCCAGCATCACCAGGGGCAGGAAGAGACCGCCGAGCAGGAAGCCCGCGCCCGCGCCGCCGTTGGTGAGCAGCCAGTCGGCGAACGTGCCGATGGCGGTGGAGATCTCACCGGCCACGTACATCAGGCCGAAGACCGTCACCAGGCCGGAGATCAGGACCGTGAGGGTCGGGGTGACCAGTACGTCGAGCGCCTCGGGCACCCAGCGGCGGCACCACTTCTCCACGTACACCGCGAGCACTGCCGCACCGAGCGCGCCCAGCACGCCGCCCTGGCCGGGGGAGAGCTTCAGGCCGAACGCCTCGATGTTCGCGACGCCCGGGAAGACGATGATCGCGGCGACCGCACCGCCCAGGATCGGCGTACCGCCGAACTCCTTCGCCGTGTTGAAGCCGACGAACACGGGGAGCAGCGCCATGAATCCGGACGCTATCGCGGCGAGCGCGGGCGTGACCGAGGTCAGCCAGCCGAGGTTCACCAGCAGGCCGTTGAGACCGGCGATGATGCCGCAGCCGATGAGCGCCGGGATCAGCGGGACGAAGACGTTCGCGATTCGGCGCAGGAACAGCTTGAGCGGGGTGGCGTTCTTCGACTTCTGCGCTGCCTTCATCGCGGCGCCCTGGGCGGCCAGTTCGTCCGCCGAAGCCGAAGCCGAAGCCGAGGTGGAGGTGGCGGCCGGTTCAGGGGCTGCCGCCTTGCCCTCCTCCACCAGTCGCTCGAACTCCGGCGTGACCCGGGCGACGGTGCCCGGGCCGAGGACGATCTGGTACGTGTCGTCCTCGACCACGCCCATGACGGCGGGGACCGCCTTCAGGGCCTTGTCGTCGACGAGCGAGCGGTCGTGCAGGCCCAGCCGGAGTCGGGTCATGCAGTGGGCTATGGAGCTGACATTCGCGGCGCCACCGACGAGCGGAAGGATCGCGGCGGCGGTGGCGCGGTTCTTGTCTTCTGTTGCCATGGTGCGTGGTGCCTTGCTATGCGGGGGTAAGGAAGTGGAGCTGGTGGGTCAGGTGGTCGTGCGGGGGGCGGCGGCGAGGGCGGCACGGAGGTGGCCGTCGGACGCGTTCAGCAGGGTGGCGGCGGTGGGGCCGTCGACCTGGCCGAGGATGGTGAGGATGGCGTTTTTCACCTCGCCTTCGGTCGAGGCGAGGGCGGCCTCGATCTCCTCGTCGGATGCTCCGGTGGCCAGCGAGACGATGCGGCGGGAGCGGGCCCGCAGCTTCTCGTTGGAGGCGCGGACGTCGACCATCAGATTCCCGTACGTCTTGCCGAGCCTGATCATCGTGATCGTCGAGAGCATGTTGAGGACGAGCTTCTGGGCCGTACCCGCCTTGAGCCGGGTGGAGCCGGTGAGCAGCTCGGGCCCGACGACGATCTCGATGCCGTGCTCGGCCGCGGCGCCCAGCGCGGAGTCCGCGTTGCAGGACAGCCCGATGGTCAGCGCACCCTTGGCACGGGCGTGCTCGACGGCCCCGATCGCGTACGGCGTACGGCCGGAGGCGGAGATGCCGACCACGGTGTCGTCGGCGGTGAGGTCCAGGGCGTCGAGGTCGGCGGCGGCCAGCTCCTTGCTGTCCTCGGCGCCTTCGACGGCCTGGACCATGGCGGACGGGCCGCCCGCGATCAGGCCGACGACCTCGGACGGGTCGGTGTTGAAGGTGGGCGGGCACTCGCTGGCGTCCAGCACGCCGAGCCGGCCCGCGGTGCCCGCGCCCGCGTAGATCAGCCGGCCGCCGCGGGCCATGCGCTCCGCGGTGCCGTCGATCGCGGCGGCGATCTCGGGCAGCCGGGCGGCGACTGCGGCCGGGACGGTCTGGTCCTCGCCGTTCATGATCCGGGCTATTTCGAGCGTGCCCAGGCGGTCTATCTCGGCGAGCTCGGGCCGGAAGGCCTCGGTGGTGAGCGTTTCGAGCTGGGCGCGCAGTTCCCCGTATCCGTCGGGGGTGGTGGTGTCGGCGTCGGTGGTGGAGGTCATGGAGAGCGGCTCTGCTTTCTCGTTCTCGTACGGTTCAGCGGGTGGGGTGGGGTCCGTCTGCCGGTGGTGAGGGCCGGGTCGAAGTCAGCGCGGGCGCGGGGTGTGGCGGTGGTGGGCCAGTGCCTCGTAGGAGGCGGCGAGCGCCGGTGCGGCCGTTTCGTATGTGCGCTGCGCGACGCCTATGAACAGGCAGTCGACGACGAGCAGCTGGCTCGTACGGCTCGACATGGCGGCGGGCCGCAGCTCGCTCTCCCGGGCGGTGGACGTGGTCAGTACGTGGTCGGCGTACTGCGTCACGGGGCCGTCTGGGCGGCCGGTGATCGCGATCGTCGTCGCCCCGCGGTCGAAGGCGGCCCGCAGCGGCTCGATGACATCGACGGTGGAGCCGGAGTGCGTGATCGCGATGGCCACGTCGCCGGAGCGGAGCTGCACGGCGTTGGTCACCGCGAGGTGCGGGTCCGTGTGGGAGTGCACGATCAGGCCGATACGGGCCAGCTTCTGCGCCAGGTCCTGGCCGACGAGGGACGAGGCGCCCACACCGTAGATGTCGATGCGCCGGGCGGAGGCGGCGGCGGCCACCGCGGCACCGAGCTGGACGGTGTCGAGCCCCGCGGCCGTGTCGGCGAGGGTCTGCTGCTCGTCGTAGGCCAGCTTGGCGACCACGTCGGCGATCGGGTCGTCGACCGCTATGTCGGCGGTGACGGAGGGAGCCCGGCCCGACTGCTGGTGCGCGGCGAGCCCGGCGAGGGCCAGGCGCAGATCGCGATAGCCGGGGTAGCCGAGGAGACGGGCCGTGCGGACCACGGTCGCCTCGCTGGTGCCCGTGAGCTCGGCGAGACCAGTGACCGTGAGGGCGGCGCAGCCGGCCGGGTCACCGGCGACGGCCTCGGCGACGCGCTGCATGGAGCGCGTCATCGAGGGCGCGAGCGTGCGCACCTTGGCGGCGAGGGCCGCCGGGGCGGGCGGCGCATCAGCGCTGAAACTTTCCTTCAGGTCATGGGTCACCTTTGAAAGGTATTTTCAACCGGGTGGCCCGTCAACCCCCCTTTGGTCCCTGTTTCTGACAGCGCTTTTGAACTTCCGACAGCGCTCCCGAGCTTCCGACAGCGCGGAATCGGGACGGGCGGGCGCGAGAAGCGGGTTCGCGGGCGGGGTGACAATGGGTGCATGGAGATGAACCCCCTGGAACAGGCGTTGCATACGGCCCGCGCGCTGGTCATGGCCGATCTCGCCGCAGGTGACGTCGCCGAGGCCGGGATCGTCTCACTGGTCGAGGATGCGGTGACCCACCGCCGCTGGTGGGTCGAGCAGTGGCCCGACGGTGCCGCGTTCGTCGTCGGACTCGTCGCTCAGGACGTGCAGGACGCCCTGCTCGATCGGTACGGACGGTGGCCGCTCTGCCCCGTCTGCGACGCGGGCGACCCGCACGCCCTGGACATCGAACCGGAGCTGGGCCCCGACCCGCACTGGGTGTGCACCAAGGCCGCCGTCGCCGTCGCACCGGTCGGTTCGCTGAGCGGGATACTGCCGCGGTGACGGTCTACATCGACCCGCCGGACTGGCCGGGGCACGGGCGGTTCTGGTCGCATCTGGTCAGCGACGTGTCCTTCGAGGAGTTGCACGCCTTCGCGGCATCCATCGGCTGCCCGCCCCGCGCGTTCGAGCGGGACCACTACGACGTACCGGAGTCGCGATACGCGGACGCGGTACGGGCCGGGGCCCGGCAGATCGGTTCGAAGGAACTCGTCCGCCGCATCACGGAGGCCGGGCTGCGACGGCCCAAGGCGCGCCCGGCCCCGGCGGCTGACGGCCACGGATCGGCCTCCGGCGGCTGAGCCGAGAGCCTGTCGGCCGCGGGTCGGCCCCCGGCGGCTGAGCTGAGAGCCTGTCGGCCGCGGGTCAGACTGCCGGGGTACCCGCCTCTGACGATGCCTTTCCGGACACTCCCGACGACGCCGCGGCGGGCGATCCGGTCACCCGTCGCGAGCTGCCCCGGCCCTGCAGCCGCAGCGAGAACACCACGGCCACCAGCGCCAGCACCGTCATCGCCGCCCCCGCCCACGCGGTCGCCGCGAAACCGAAGTCTGCGTCGATCACCGTGCCGCCCAGCCAGGGGCCGCCCGTGTTGCCGAGGTTGAACGCGGCCGTCGTCGTCGCACCGGCCAGCGTCGGAGCGGCACCCGCGACATTGAACATCCGGGCGTTCAGCGCCGGGGCCGTGTAGAACGCCGACAGCCCCAGCAGGAACGAGAGCCCGACCGCGGCGACCTGGTTCGACGCGAACAGCGCCAGCGCGACCAGGAAGACCGTCGAGGCCGCGATACCGCTCATCAGCACCCCGAAGAGATGCGCGTCCGCGACCCGGCCGCCGATCGCCGTACCGACCAGCGCACCGATACCGAACAGCGCGAGCACCCTCGGCACCCAGACGGAGTCCAGCCCGGCGACATCCGTCAACAGCGGGGCCAGATAGCTGAACGCGCAGAAGACACCGCCCGCCGCGAGTGCCGTGATCACGATCGACAGCCACACCTGCCGGTCCCGGTAGATGCTCATCTCCTGCTTGAGCCGCGGCTTCTGCTCCGGCAGCGGAATGTGCGGAATCAGCGTCGCCACCCCGACCAGCGCCACGGCGGATGCCGCACCCACGGCCCAGAACGCCGACCGCCAGCCGAGGTTCTCACCGAGGAAGGCCCCCAGCGGCACGCCCAGCACATTGGCGATCGACAGACCGCCGATCATCACGGCCATCGCACGGGCCCGCGCGTTCACCGGCACCATCGCGATGGCGACCGCCGCCCCCACCGCCCAGAACCCGGCACAGGCGAAGGCGCTCACGACACGGGACGCGAAGAGCACCTCGTACGTCGGAGCCAGCGCACCCGCGACCTGGCCGAGGCCGAAGACGGAGATCAGGGAGATCAGCGTGGTGCGGCGCGGCAGCCGGAGCGTGGCCACGGCGAGCAGCGGCGCGCCGATCACCATGCCGATCGCGAAGGCGGATATGAGAAGTCCGGCCTGGGGAATCGACACGTTCATGTCGTCGGCGATGGGCGGCAACAGCCCCGAGAGCATGAACTCGCTGGTGCCTAGGGCAAAGACCGAGAGGCCCAGAATGTACACGGCAAGTGGCATACGTGAGCGGCGGGCGGCAGAGTCGGGCATGACAGCTGCCAACAGTGACCAAGGCCATTACATTCCCGCCGCCGTCGGGCGCACCGGCCGCTGCTCCCGCACCGCATGCTCAGTGGCTCAGCAGCTCCGACTCGGTCAGCAGGTTCTGCCGCGCCCGGGGCTCCCACCGGGCCACCCCGTGCGGTGTACGGAACAGCCGTGGCAGCCCGAGCAGTTGACGCAGCACCGTCGCCCGCCCCTCCCGGAACGCGTCGTCGGGTACGAAGCCGTACTCCTCCCGTACCTGTGCCGCGTACGCCGCGTACTCCTTCGGGGGCGCGGCCAGGATGGCCAGATCCGCGTCGCACAGCACCTCGCCGTTGGTGTCGCCGTCCGCCGGGTCGTGGGTGACGGTGAGCCGGACGAGCCGGGCGACCTCGGCCGTGACGTCGGCCGGTACGCCGGCCTCCGGCAGGGCGCGCTCGGCGAGGGCGGCGCTGCGTTCCTCGTTCTCGGACCGGTCGGGCCGGTAAACCGCGTCGTGGAACCAGGCGGCGAGACGTACGGCATCCGCATCGGCCGCGTGACCGGCGAGCGTGTCGATGTGGTCGAGCACCGCGACCAGGTGCGCGGTGGTGTGGTACCGCCGCTGCGGCTCGGCCCAGCGCGCCAGCAGATTCTCGGCGTAGGGCAACGGGTCGGGCTCGGACGCCCCGCCCCGGGCACCCACGAGCGCGTTCCGCCAGCGCTCACGGAGGGAGTCGTCCGCACTGTCGGCCCCGTGGACACCGTTTGCACCTGAACTGTCGCTCATACGACGACCCTAGCCCGGGATCGGATGGCCTCCGTGGCCGTCGCCATGGCGGTCTGTTCGTCGTGGCGAGGACCGCCTGATGGGGCAGGTGTCCGGGCCGGGGCGGCCTGCCGAGCCGCCCCGGTCGTTGTACGGGCGACGGTGCGCCGGACCGGTCAGTGGCCGGGCGGGGTGTCCAGGGCCAGTGCGGCGAAGGTGGCCAGCCAGTGGTCCGTGCTGAAGTCGCCCGACGAGACCACGGGCAGGCCGACGGCGAGATGGGCCTCGGCCGACGCGGTCAGAGCGGTGCGGGCGGGGCCCTCGCCCAGCGCGTCGCCGATCGTGCGGAGAGCGGCTGCCCGGCTCAGGGTGAGGCCCAGGAGATGACCGATCTGCGGGTCCGAATGGTCGGAGACCACCGGCGGGGTGAGCAGCGGGGACTCCGTCAGGTTCGGCAGGAACCCGGCCAGCCAGGTGCGGAACTCGGCGACGGGCAGCACCCGGCGCATCGCGTCCGCCTCGGTCAGGGCAGGGGAGAGGAAGTCCTGGCCGGACGGCTCCCAGTGCTCGGGGGCGTCGTGGTCCGCGGTGAACCAGGTGCGCAGCCGGTCCGTCACCGTGTCGAGGACCGGGCGGGGCAGACCGGCGCGCACACCCGCGTCCAGGATCAGGCCCAGGCCGAACGCGCTGTTGGGGTGGATCCCGTGCCGGATCGGGTACGTGGCCTTGGGCAGCCAGGCGGCGAGGAGTTCGCCGACCGCGTCGACGGCAGGAGAGAGGGCGTCGGCCCAGCGGTCGCCCTCGGGAGTGGCGAGCGCACGGCACTCCGCTGCCAGAGCCACCAGCCACGCCCAGCCGTAGGGGCGTTCGAAGTTCGGACGTCCGCGGAGATAATCCGCCTCGACGACGAGGTTTTCCCGGGTGAGGTGGGAGTTCAGCACCTCGTGGACACGGGCGGTGACCGTGGCCGGGAGGTCGCCGGTGGTGGAGAAGCGGCGCAGCAGGCGGACGAGCAGCCAGTGCATGTGCACGGTGGAGTGCCAGTCGTATCCCCCGTAGAACGCGGGGTGCAGCGTGCGGGGCGCGACCAGTTCCTCGGGACCTGCGTACAGGTGGGCCGGGGCGTTGGGGTATTCGCGTACGACATTGGCCAGGGCCAGTTCCGCGAAGGGGACGGCGTACGGGGCAGGGAGCGCGGGAGACATCGGGGTCACTCCAGACGGGTGGGCGAGCAGCTCGGGTCGAGTGGCGGCTCCGGCCCTCGACCCGAGCCGCTCGCGGGAGCGGGTGCGGGGGCAGGGGCCGCTCGGATCAGCGGTTGACTCGGGTCGAGTGGCGGCGGTCAGAAGGCGAAAACGGCCATGATCACGATGTTGCAGAGCAACACGGCCGCCGCCGTGGGGAGTTGGGCCTTGATGGGGCCGTACTGGTCCTTGAGTTCGAGAAGCGCGGCGGGAACCAGATTGAAGTTGGCGGCCATCGGCGTGACAAGGGTGCCGCAGAAACCGCAGAGCATGCCGATCGCGAGGATCGCAGGCGCATTGCCGTTCATCTGCTCGACGAGGACGGGCCATCCGATCGCGGCGGTCATCACCGGGAACGCGGCGAACGCGTTGCCCATGACGATGGTGAACAGAGCCATTCCGCAGCAGTAGACGGCAACGGCCACGAACTGCTTGCCCTCCGGCAGCACCGCCTCGGTGATCTTGCCTACCTGTTCGCCGACGCCGGCCACCTGGAAGATCGTGCCGAGGACCGCGAGCAGCTGGGGCAGGATCAGTGCCCAGCCCATTGATTCGAGCATGCCGCGCCCGGAGTGCAGCGGCACGGAGAGCTTCCGCTCGCGCAGCACCACCATGCCGACGATCAGCGCGGCGATGGCGCCGATGCCGAGCCCCAGGATGGTCTCGTAGCCCGGTTCCAGGACCGGTTCGCCACCGATCGTCCAGTTCTTCGCGAGGGTCGCACAGGTCATCGCGACGACGGGGATGGTGAGGGCCGGAAGGAACAGCTTGTTGCCCAAGCGGGCGGCCGAGGCGGCGCGCTCCTCGCGGGGCGGGATGCGCGGTTCGCCCTTGCCGGTGAGACCGAAGCCGCCCAGAACGATCAGGATCAGGACCACGACGCCCAGCGGCTCGGCGGGCAGCGTCTTGTTGACGACTCCGGTGGAGTAGAAGAACGAGACCCCCAACAGACCCCAGAAGCCGGCCGAGCCGAAGCGCTTGGGGTTGGTGCGGTCCATCACCATCTGCGCGGCCATGACGAGGAACACCGCGCCGACCAGCCAGAAGAAGTGCTCGGACTTGATCACTTGGCGTCCTCCGTCCGGGGCCCGGCGTGTGCCGACAGGTCGTTCTCGGCGGCGGCGACGGCGAGCTCGCGCTCCAGCTGCCGGTCCAGGTTGAGCAGGCGCGCCCCGTGGATCAGGAAGGCGCATATCGCGGTGGGGATCGCCCACAGGGCCAGCTGCAGGGGTTCGAGGTGCTGGTCGTACGTGGAGTTCACGAACCCGGTGATCAGCAGGATCGAGCCGATCGCGATGAAGCAGTCCTCACCGAAGAAGAGCCCGATCGTGTCGGTGCCGGACGCGTGCGAACGGACCTTCTCGCGCAGCTTCTGAGGCAGCGGGCCACCCGCCTTGGCCTCGGCCGCGGCTTCGGCCATGGGGGCGATCAGCGGGCGCACGCTCTGCGCGGGCCCGCCGATGCTGGTGAGGCCGACGGAAGCGGTGAGCTGGCGGATCAGCAGGTACAGCGCCAGGAAGCGGCCGGTCGTCAGCTTGCCCAGCTTCCCGATGAGGGTGCGGGCCTGCTCCTGGAGCCCGTACCGCTCGAGCAGCCCGATGACGGGCAGCGTGATGACGAAAACGGTCACGGAACGCGAGGTGGCGAAGCTGTTGCCGAACGTGGCCAGCACCTCCTGCGGGGAGAGCTTGCCCAGCAGCCCGGTAACGATACCGGCGACACCCACCACGAGGAGGGGGTTGCGGCGGGTGGCGAATCCGAGGATCACCACGAGCACGCCGAGGAGAACGATCACGCGTCGGCCTTCTTCCGCGCATGGACGTGCAGGCACAGACCTGCTCGGTCCTGATCAGACGGGGTATTGCGCGAGACATTAAGCGATTGTTCAACAAACCCACAAGAGTTCGAGCTGTATCGATTGAAAAGTGGGATGGGGCGACATCTGGCCAACATGGGTGGTGTGTGATTCAGCCACGGTGGGCGGCGAGCGGCACGGAATGCCCCTGGCGCGAGGTTCTGCCCATGGGGTGGCGCGCGACAGGAAGCGCGGCGGACGGGGCCCGAGCGGCGGCGAGGATGATGGAACGTCTGCTGTGCCGTATGGGGCGACGCGGCAGGAAGCGGAGCGGGCGGACGCACCGGGCGGGGGCCCCGGGTGGATGCCGGGGGCGGACGCTCCGGGTGGAGGCCCCGGGCAGAGGCCCTGGCGGACGTCCCGAACGGATGCCCCGGGTGGACGCTCCGGACGGAGGTCCCGGCGGATGCCCCGGGGCGGACGTCCCGAACGGACGTCCCGAACGGACTCCCAAACGTATGCCCCTGACGGACGTCCCGGGTGGAGGCCTCGAACGGACGCCCCGGGACTGAGGTCCCGGGTAAGGGCCCCAGGCGGGGCTATCGCTCGGTCAGGCGCTCCGTGTACGCCTCCGCCAGCTGGCGGCGTGAGTCCTCCAGGTAGAAGGCCAGCATCCGCTCAGCGCCCGCCGCGTCGCCCTCGGCCAGCTTGTCCGCGATCTCCCTGTTCCGGGTGAGGTAGGGCTCGTGGAAGCGGCGCGGGTCGGCCATCACGTGGAAGGCCAGCCGAAGTTCGGCGAGGACGTTGCGCATCAGCTCGTCCGTGCGGGGGCTGTTCGCGAGACCGGTCAGGGCCTGGTGAAAGCGGATGTTGGCGGTCGAGCAGACCGGCCAGTCGTCCGCCAGTGCCGCCTGCTCGCCCGTCGACACGGCGGCCTCGACGGCCGACAGGTCGTACGGCGGCTCGCCCAGCGTCCGCAGCGCCGCGCACTCGACGAGCAGCCGGACCCGGTAGATGTCCACCAGGTCGTCGACGGCGAGGATGCGGACGAAGACGCCCTTGTTGAGCCGGTGTTCCAGCAGGCGTTCGTGCGACAGCAGCCGGAACGCCTCGCGCAGGGTGTTCCTGGACACGGCGAGGGCGCTGCTGATGCTCTCCTCGGAGAGCCGGCTGCCCGGCGAGAAGTAGCCCTCGGTGATCCGGTCCCGCAGGATGACGGCGACCCGCTCGGCGGTGCCGGATCGGGCCAACAAGGCGCTGTCCGCAGCCAGTTCCGAGAGATCCGGAGAAGTCCGGCCACCGCTCGCAGTCCCCGCCATGCCCCGTCCCCTGCCTGTTGCTCTGCTGCTTGTCGCCATGCGTGCAGTCTGTCCCCAGTGAACCGTACGGGCGTCTCACCCCCCAAGTCAGACCTTGTCAGATTGTTGAACAATCGCTACGGTGCGGCCGTGATGGATCTGACGAACCCGGCGAGCCCGACGAACCCGACCCCGATGGATCTCAATGCGGATCTCGGTGAAGGGTTCGGGCACTGGACCCTCACCGATGACGACGCGTTGCTCGACTGTGTCACCAGCGCCAACGTGGCCTGCGGGTTCCACGCGGGCGACGCCTCAGTGATGCGGCGGGTCTGCGACACGGCGGCCGCCAGGGGCGTACGGATCGGCGCCCAGGTCGCGTACCGCGATCTGGCCGGATTCGGGCGTCGCTCCATGGACGTGCCGCCCGCCGAACTGGCCGCCGAGGTCGCCTACCAGATCGGCGCCCTGCGGGTCTTCGCCGAAGCGGCCGGCTCCCCGGTCGCGTACGTCAAACCGCACGGCGCCCTCTACAACCGTGCCGTCTGGGACGACGACCAGGCGGCGGCCGTGATCGAGGGCGTCCGGTTGGCCGGCGGAGACCTGGCGGTCCTCGGACTCCCCGGATCGCGCCTGCTCGCCCACGCCATGGCCGCGGGCCTCACGGCGGTCGAGGAAGCCTTCGCCGACCGCGCGTACACCCCCCAGGGCACGCTGGTCCCACGCGGCGAGCCCGGCGCGGTGGTGCACGACGAGGACGAAGTCGTACGCCGCAGTGTCGGGATGGCGGTGGACCGGGGCGTCACCGGGTCGGACGGCGGCCGGATACCGGTCGTGGCGCGCTCGCTGTGTGTCCACGGCGACACCCCGGGCGCGGCGGCACTGGCACGCAGGATCAGAGCGGCGCTCGAAGAAGCGGGCGTGGCCGTGCGGGCGTTCGCGTGAGCGCGGGCGTGCGCGTGGGCGCTGGAGGCGGTGCCGGTACGGGTGCCGACGCCGCGCTCGCGGGAGCGGGTGAGCGGGGCTCGCAGGCGACGGAGCCGCGCGATGCGTGTACGTGCGAGTCTCGGCAGGCGGACGCACAGGACTTCCAGGAGGCGGACGCACCAGCCTGCCGTGAGGCGAGTGCTCCCGCTCCCCGCCAGGGAAACGTGCCTGCTTCCGGAGACGCGGATGCCCCCGTGGAAGTCCGGGTTCTTCCCGCCGGGCCCGGAGCGTTGCTCGTCGAGTTGACGTCCGGCGAGGACGCCGAGGCCTTTCATGCCGAGGTGCTGCGGCGCCGGGCACTCGGTGAGCTGCCCGGCGTACGCGAGATCGTCCCCGGCGCCCGAACCGTCCTGCTCGATGGCATCGCGGACGCGGACGCGGACCGCACCCCGGACGGCGCCGCCCGGCTCGCCCGTGAGCTCGTCTCCTGGCGGATACCGCCGCTGCGGCGCGACACAGGGGAGGCCGTCGAGATCCCCGTCGTCTACGACGGGCCGGACCTCGCCGACGTCGCGGCGGCCTGGGGCGTCACCGCCGCCGACGTGCCCCGCATCCACTCCGGGACCGAATTCCGCGTGGCCTTCTGCGGGTTCGCCCCCGGCTTCGGCTACCTCACCGGCCTCCCCGAGCACCTGCACCTGCCGCGCCGCGCGACTCCGCGCACCAGGGTTCCGGCCGGTGCGCTGGCCCTCGCGGGGGCGTACACCGGGGTGTACCCGCGCCCATCGCCCGGCGGCTGGCAGCTCATCGGGCGCATGCCGGAACCGGGCGAACTGTGGAACCCGGCCCGCGAACCGGCCGCGCTGCTGAGCCCCGGGGCGCGGGTGCGCTTCGTCGCGGCGGAGGTGCGGTCGTGACCAGTGCCATCGAGGTGGTCCGGGCCGGGGCCCTGACCACCGTTCAGGACGCGGGCCGCGTCGGCTGGGCGTACCTCGGGGTGCCGCGCGCCGGCGCCCTCGACGCCCCGGCCCGCCGCCTCGCCAACCGGCTGGCCGGAAACCCCGCGGACGCCGCACTGCTGGAGACGACCGTCACCGGCTGCGCGGTCCGCCCCGACCGGTCCGTGACCGTCGTCGTCGGCGGGGCGCCCTGCCGGGTCACGGTCGACGGACGGCCCGTGGCCTGGGGGACACCCGTGCACGTACCGGCGGGCGCGGTCCTCGACGCCGGCCCCGCGGTGCAGGGCCTGCGCAGCTATCTGGCGTTCGGCGGCGGCCTGCTGCCCGAACCGGTGCTGGGCAGCAGATCCGCGGACCTGCTCTCCGGACTGGGCCCGGCCCCCCTGCGCGACGGGGACGTACTGCCCCTGGGGCACGGGCCGTCGAGGCCCCCGGCCACCGACGCCGTGCCCTGGCCGGGCGTACCCGCCGAACTCGTGCTCCCCGTACACCTGGGCCCCCGTCATACCTGGTTCACGGACGAGGCGCTGCGTACGCTCACCACGGCCACGTACCGGGTCTCGCCGGACAGCAACCGGATCGGCCTGCGCACACAGGGCCCGGCCCTGACGCGCGCCCGCGACGGCGAACTCTCCAGCGAGGGGATGGTGCTCGGCGCCATTCAGGTGCCGCCGGACGGGCGCCCGGTGGTGTTCCTCAACGACCATCCGACAACCGGGGGTTACCCGGTCGTCGGAGTCGTGCACGAAACCGCACTCGCGGGGGCGGCACAGGCGGTGCCGGGAACCCGGGTGCGGTTCGTGAGGGCGGGCTGAGAAACCGGTTTTGAACGCCGCCGCGTACTACGCCGCCGCTCTGAAGCCTCGCAGCCGCAGCGAGTTGCCGACCACGAAGACCGACGAGAACGCCATCGCCGCGCCCGCGATCATCGGGTTGAGCAGTCCGGCCGCGGCGAGCGGCAGGGCGGCCACGTTGTAGGCGAAGGCCCAGAACAGATTCGTACGAATGGTTTTGAGGGTCTTCCGCGACAGCCGGATGGCGTCCGCCGCGGCCCGCAGGTCCCCGCGTACCAGCGTCAGGTCACCGGCCTCGATCGCGGCGTCCGTGCCCGTGCCCATCGCCAGGCCCAGATCGGCCTGGGCGAGGGCGGCCGCGTCGTTGACACCGTCACCGACCATGGCGACCGAACGGCCCTGAGCCTGGAGGTCCTTGACGACGTCGACCTTGTCCTCCGGCATGACCTCCGCGTACACCTTCTCGATCCCGACCTCGGCCGCGACCGCCTCGGCCACCGCCCGGTTGTCGCCGGTGAGCAGGATCGGGGTCAGGCCGAGGGCCCGCAGCCGCTCGATGGCCTCCGCGCTGGTGTCCTTCACCGCGTCGGCGACTTCGAGGACCGCCCGTGCCTCGCCGTCCCAGGCGACCGCGATGGCCGTCCGTCCGGCGGCTTCCGCCGCTGCCTTCTGCCGGGCCAGCTCCACCGGCAGGTGGATCTCCCACTCGGCGAGCAGCTGCTCACGGCCGACGAGGACGGCGTGGCCCTCGACGACGCCCTGGACGCCCAGACCCGCAATGTTGGCGAAGTCCTCGGGGGTGGGCAGGGCCGCACCGATGCGCGTCGCCGCTCCGGCGGCGACGGCCTGGGCGATGGGGTGCTCGGAGGAGTGCTCCAGGGCGCCCGCGAGCCGCAGCACATCGCCCTCGTCCGTACCGTCCGCGGTGTGCACGTCCAGCAGGGTCATCCGGCCGGTGGTGACGGTGCCGGTCTTGTCGAGGACGATCGTGTCGACGCGACGCGTGGTCTCCAGGACCTCCGGGCCCTTGATCAGGATGCCGAGCTGGGCGCCGCGCCCCGTACCGACCATGAGGGCGGTCGGAGTGGCGAGGCCGAGGGCGCAGGGGCAGGCGATGATCAGTACGGCGACGGCGGCGGTGAACGCGGCGGTCAGGCCCGCGCCGTTGCCGAGCCAGAAGCAGAGCGTGCCGAGCGCGAGGGCGATGACGACGGGGACGAAGACGGCCGAGATCCGGTCCGCGAGGCGCTGGGCCGCCGCCTTGCCGTTCTGCGCGTCCTCGACGAGCTTCGCCATCCGTGCGAGCTGGGTGTCGGCGCCGATCCGGGTGGCCTCGACGACGAGCCGGCCGCCCGCGTTGAGGGTGGCCCCGGTGACCCGGTCGCCGACGCCGACCTCCACGGGTACCGACTCACCGGTGAGCATCGACGCGTCCACGGCCGATGCGCCTTCCACGACGGTGCCGTCGGTGGCGATCTTCTCGCCGGGGCGGACCAGGAACCGGTCCCCGACCTGGAGGTCGGCGGTCGGCACGGTCACCTCACGGCCGCCGCGCAGCACCGTCACCTCCTTGGCCCCGAGTTCGAGCAGCGCCTTGAGGGCCGCGCCCGCCTTCCGCTTGGAGCGGGCCTCGAAGTAACGTCCGGCCAGGATGAAGGCGGTGACTCCGGCGGCGGCCTCCAGATAGATGTTCCCGGCACCGTCACTGCGGCCGATGGTCAGCTCGAAGGGGTGCGTCATGCCGACCATGCCCGCCGTGCCGAAGAACAGCGCCCACACCGACCACAGGAACGCGGCCGAGGTGCCGATGGAGATCAGCGTGTCCATCGTCGCCGCGCCGTGCCGGGCGTTGGTCCAGGCGGCGCGGTGGAAGGGCCAGGCGGCGTACGTGACGACGGGGGCCGTCAGGGTCAGCGAGAGCCACTGCCAGTAGTCGAACTGGAGCGCCGGGACCATCGACATGGCGATCACCGGCACGGCGAGCACGACGGCGGTGATCAGCCGCTGCCGCAGGGGCCGCAGTTCGTCGTCCTCCGCGGCCTCGACGCCGTCGTCCTCGATACGGACCGGGGGAGCGGGCTCGTGTGCGGTGTAGCCGGTCTTCTCGACGGTGGCGATCAGGTCCTGTACGGAGATGCCCTCGCCCCGGTAGCTGACCTTGGCCTTCTCGGTGGCGTAATTGACGGTCGCCTCGACGCCGTCCATCCGGTTGAGCTTCTTCTCGATACGGGCCGCGCAGGAGGCGCAGGTCATGCCGCCGATCGCGAGCTCGACCTCTGCGGTGGTGCCGGTGGCTGTGCCGGTGCCGGTTGTGGCGCTGTGCGCGGACACGATGTCCTCCCTGGCGGAGACGGTGATACCCCTAGGGGGTATGCATTGCTGGTTTCAGGTATACCCCCCACCCCTATGAAACGCAAGGTGTGATCCGCCACTGCGGTCCGGAGCGGGCGCGCCCGATCGGCTGAAATGCGTCTGACCGCACGTATCGTCACGGCACATTGGGGCTGCGCCCCGGTCGGTCGCCCCGTAGGCTGACTATTGGACTAGACCTGTTGGCGTATTGGCCTGCTGCCGCTTCCTGGAGGATGGGATTCCCATGAGCAACCGTGCAGTCCTGGAGGTGATCGCTCTCGACGCGGAGGACGCGGTCGCGGCCCGGGCGGGTGGTGCGGACCGGCTCGAGCTGGTCACCGACATGGCGGCGGACGGCCTGACCCCGTCCTGTGCGACCTTCGCGGAGATCCGGGCGGCGGTGGACATTCCGCTGAGGGTGATGCTCAGAGTGGCGGACGGCTTCGCGGCCGGCGACATCGATGTGCTCGTGGCCAGGGCGCGCGAGCTGCGGGCGGAGGGCGCGGAGGAGTTCGTCCTGGGCTTCCTCGACGCCGAGGGCCATCCGGACCTGGTCGCCGTCGAACGGCTCGTCGCCGAGCTGGACGGCTGCCACTGGACCTTCCACCGCGCGATCGACCGGACCGCCGACCGGGACACCCTGCGCAAACAGCTGGCGAACATGCCCGGCCTGGACACGTACCTCACCGCGGGTTCGCCGAAGGGCGTCGACGCCGGCATCCCGACGCTGCTCGGCGAGGCGGCACGCAAGGGCGAGCCCGGGTACGAGCCGCAGATCCTGGTGGGCGGCGGGCTCCGCCTGGATCACCTGCCGGAGCTGCTGTCCGCGGGCATCGACGCCGTACACATCGGCGGCGCGGCCCGCCCGCACGGCTGGTCGGGTCCGGTGGACGCGGCGGCGGTACGGGAGTGGCGGACGGTGCTCGACGCGTAGCGGGGGCGGGGCTCGAGGCGGCCCCGGGCCAAGGGTTCGGGTTCACCCGGCCCCACCCCCACCCGTCCCACCCGCCCCTACAACAGCGCGCCCGGCAACCCCGCCGCATGCACCACAGTCAGCCCCGACACCGCACGCGTCAGCGCCACGTACAGCCGGCGCAGCCCCGTGCGCTCGTCCGGCTCACCGTCCACCACCGCGGCCGGTTCGTCCAGTACCACGTAGTCGTACTCCAGGCCCTTCGCCAGCGACGCCGGGACCAGGGTCAGCCGGGACTCGGCGGTCGTCTCCTCACCGGGGGAGAGATACGCGTGGCCCGCCGCGGCCAGCGCCTGGGCCAGTGCCGGAATCCGCGCATCGGCCGCGATCAGCCCGATCGACCCCTCATGCGTCAACGACTCCTCGCACGCCGCCAGTACCGCCGCGCCCAGATCCGCCGGATCGGCCACATCCCGCACCTCCAGCGAACCCGGCGACTCACGCACCGACTCCACCGCCGCGAGACCCGGCGAGATCACCGGCAGCAGACGTGACGCGTACGCGATCACCTCGCGCGGCACACGGAAGCCCGCCGTCAGCTCCTCCACCACCGCGTCCGACTTGCCCAAGTGGTGCAGCGCCTGCGCCCAGCTCTCCGTCGACCACGGCGTCGTCCCCTGCGCGAGGTCACCGAGGACGGTCGCCGAACCGGTCGTGCAGCGGCGGCCCACCGCCCGGTACTGCATGGGGGACAGGTCCTGCGCCTCGTCGAGCACGACATGGCCGAGCGAGTGCGTACGCGCCACCAGATCGCTCGCCTCGTCGATCAGCACCGCGTCCGCCGCCGACCACTTCGCGGACTTCACGCTGCGGACCGGCTTGGTCCACAGGATCGTCTTCTGCTCGTCCTCGGTGAGCAGCCCCTGGGCGTGCGCGGCCAGGAACTCCGCGTCGACGAGCAGCCGCAGCACCAGCTTGGCCGGGTCGACGGCCGGCCAGATCGCCTTCACGGCCGCCTTCACGGCGGGGTTACGGGCCACCGCGTTCTGCACCCGGTCGTCGGGCGCCTCACCGGCCTCCTCCATCCGGACCAGGACGGAGTGCGCGATGCGCTGCGGGAGCGCCTCATGAGCGGCCCCGTACCGCATGTCGCGGGCCAGCAGTTCGGTGACGATCTCCTCCAGTTCGTACGCGGGCACCCGCCAGCGGCGCGAACCGCGCACCACCATGACCGGCTCCGTCGGCGGCGTCACATGCGAACGGATCGCCCGCCGCAGCACCTCCGCCATCCTGGCATCGCCCTTGACGACGGCGGCGGCCGCCGAGTCCGTGCCGCGCACCTCGATGCCCGTCGTCACCAGATCGTCGACGGTCGCCTGCTTCACCTCCAACTCACCGAGGGCCGGGAGGACCTGCTCGATGTAGTGGAGGAAGGAACGGTTCGGCCCGATGACCAGCGTGCCGGTACGGGCGAGCCGCTCGCGGTGCGCGTACAGCAGATAGGCGACCCGGTGCAGGCCGACGGCCGTCTTACCGGTGCCGGGCCCTCCCTGCACGCAGACCGTCCCGCCGAGACCGCTACGGACGATCTCGTCCTGCTCCGGCTGGATCGTCGCGACGATGTCACGCATCGGTCCGACACGCGGCCGCTCGATCTCCGCCTGGAGGAGCTTGCTGGTCTGCGCGGCCTCGGTGGGGTCGGTGAGGTGCTCGTCCTCGTACGCGGTCAGCTCACCGGCGGTGTAGCCGAAGCGGCGGCGTCGGCCGACATCCTGGGGGTCCTTCCGGGAGGCCCGGTAGAACGGCTGCGAGACGGGCGCGCGCCAGTCGATGACCATCGGGTCGCCGTCGGCGTCATGGACGTGGCGGCGTCCGATGTAGAACTGTTCCCCCTCTGCCCCTTCGGCCTGATCGGCACCCACCGCGTGCAGGTAGTCCAGGCGCCCGAAGAAGAGCGGGGTGTGGGCGAGATCCGCGAGGGACTTGATGCGTTCGTCGATCTGCGACTGCAGAACGACCGCGTTGACCCAGTTCGCGGTGACATCGCGGATGTCGAGGGCCTGGGCTTCCTCGCGCATGGCGCGCAACGCGGAGCGGGACGCGGTGAGATGGGCGCGCTCATGAGCCAGGGGATCGGTGGTGGTGTCGCTTTCGTGTTCGTGCGCGGGCACGGTGTTGCCTCCGGCTTTTCAACGCAGGACGGCGGACCGCACCTCGCACCCGGTTACGGCTCGGGGGCGATGCGGTCCGCTCGGGGATCGATCACGGGGTACGCACGCGGGCGTACGTACAGCTGTCGGCCGGTTTCCGTCCGGTCGGCGGCGCTCCCCCGGCTGCCGGCGACGGCCGGTACCACGGTGCGGGAGGCGGGCAGACCGGCGATTGTATCGACCGTCCTCGCCGGGGTCGAACGGATTTGACGCCGGGCACCCCGTAGGGGACGGCATGCGACCGGAGGCCTGCGCGCACCGCTCCCGGATTCCGCGGCGGACCTCCTACCGCTGCTGATCTTCAGTGGCTGACCGGCGTACGCGGGACGGTCGCCGGCTTCAGTTGTCGGTCAGCAACTCGTCCGCGTCCACGATCCGGTACGCGTACCCCTGCTCGGCCAGGAACCGCTGGCGGTGCGCCGCGAAGTCCTGGTCGATCGTGTCGCGGGCGACCACCGAGTAGAACCGTGCCTCGTGTCCGTCGGCCTTCGGCCGCAGCACCCGGCCGAGCCGCTGCGCCTCCTCCTGCCGCGAGCCGAACGTCCCCGACACCTGAATGGCGACGGTCGCCTCCGGCAGGTCGATGGAGAAGTTCGCGACCTTCGACACCACGAGGACGCTGAGCTCGCCCTCGCGGAACGCGTCGAAGAGCTTCTCGCGTTGGGCGTTGCTCGTCTCGCCCTTGATCACCGGGGCGTTCAGATGCTCACCCAGCTCGTCGAGCTGGTCGATGTACTGCCCGATGACGAGGGTCTGCTCGCCCCGGTGCTTGCGTACCAGCGCCTCCGCCACCTTCTGCTTCGTCGCGGTCGTCGCGCAGAACCGGTACTTCTCCTCGGTCTCGGCGGTCGCGTACGCGAGCCGCTCCGAGTCCGTCAGATTGACCCGCACCTCGACACAGTCGGCGGGCGCGATGTAGCCCTGCGCCTCGATCTCCTTCCACGGGGCGTCGAACCGCTTGGGCCCGATCAGCGAGAAGACATCCGACTCGCGGCCGTCCTCACGCACCAGCGTCGCGGTGAGACCGAGGCGCCGCCGGGCCTGGAGATCGGCGGTGAACTTGAAGACGGGCGCGGGCAGCAGATGCACCTCGTCGTAGATCACCAGACCCCAGTCGCGGGAGTCGAACAGCTCCAGGTGCGGGTAGACGCCTTTGCGACGGGTCGTCAGCACCTGGTACGTGGCGATGGTGACCGGCCGGATCTCCTTGCGCGTACCGCTGTACTCGCCGATCTCGTCCTCGGTCAGCGAGGTCCGCCTCACCAGTTCGTGTTTCCACTGCCGGGCCGAGACGGTGTTCGTCACCAGGATCAGCGTGGTCGCCTTCGCCTGGGCCATCGCACCCGCTCCGACCAGCGTCTTCCCCGCACCGCAGGGCAGGACGACGACACCCGAGCCGCCGTGCCAGAACCCCTCGACGGCCTGCTTCTGGTACGGCCGCAGCGCCCAGCCGTCCTCCGCGAGCTCGATGGGGTGCGCCTCGCCGTCCACGTAACCCGCGAGGTCCTCGGCCGGCCAGCCCAGCTTCAGCAGCGTCTGCTTGATCTGCCCGCGCTCCGAGGGGTGCACAGCCACGGTGTCCGGGTCGATCCGTGCCCCGACCAGCGGCTGGACCTTCTTCGACCGGAGGATCTCCTCCAGCACGGGCCGGTCGGTGGAGGTCAGCACCAGGCCGTGCGCAGGGTCCTTGGAGAGCGTGAGACGGCCGTACCTGGCCATCGTCTCGGCGATGTCGACGAGCAGCGCGTGCGGAACGGGATAGCGCGAGTACTGCACGAGCGCGTCGACGACCTGCTCGGCGTCATGCCCGGCGGCGCGCGCGTTCCACAGCCCGAGCGGGGTCAGCCGGTAGGTGTGGATGTGCTCGGGTGCCCGCTCCAGCTCGGCGAAGGGCGCGATCGCCCGACGGCAGGCGTCGGCCAGGTCGTGGTCGACTTCCAGGAGTAGTGTCTTATCGCTCTGGACGATGAGGGGTCCGGTCACGCGCGTCGGCCCTTTCTGCTGCGGGGACGGCCGGGAACGGCCAAACGTCCAGTGTGCCGCATGCGGGGGCCATGAGGCGGTGTGCTGCTCGGCACACAGGTGCGTACGGTCCAAGGGTGACCGATTCCGCGGCGCGGGGGCCGCTGCGGTGACGGAGCAGCCGCGGTGGCGGTGGCTGCTGTCGCCGGGCTGACGCTTTCCAGGGCTCAGGGCTCAGGGCTCAGGGCTCAGGGCTCAGGGCTCAGACTTCGGGCCTCAGGGCTCGGGTTTCAGGACTCAGGACTCGGGACTCAGGACTCGGGACTCAGACTTCGGGCTTCATGGCGTGGCGTCGTCGGCCAGTTCGGCGACGCCGGTGATCCGGTGCAGCGGGTATGTGCGGACCTCGTCCGCCGTGTGGTCGTACGCCGTGACGAAGCCGCCCTCGACCCGGACCGGGGCGATGACGCGCTGGCTGGCGGCCCCGTCCGCGTTGACGTAGCCGATCCAGAGCGTCGAGCCGGTCATCGCGGCGGCCTGGACGGTGGCGAGGGTCTCGGCGGAGGTCGTACGAGGCAGGGAGCCGGACGGGGAGCCGGACGGGGCGGCAGGCGTGTCCGCGGGCGTGTCGGCGGGCGTGTCGTCCGGGGCCTTGCGGACCACCGTGGCGGCCGTGTCCCCGGCGCGGATCGCCCGTACCGCCGCACCGAGCAGGGTGGCGTCCGGGACCGGAGGGCCCTCGGGCACGGGGACGGGGGCCGTGCGGGGCGGGGTGCGGCGGGCGCCCGCGCGGGTGATCAGGACGTCGCCCTCGGCGGACTCGGCGGCCGGTGCGTAGCCCATCTCGCGCAGCCCTTCGAGCAGGGACGCCGGGTCGACCTGGGCGGCCACGGCCGTCGGTGCGAGGCGGCGCAGGCGCAGGGTGGCCGAGCGTTTGTCGGCGAGGATCTCGTTCAGTACGGCCTCGTCGTCACAGCGTACGTACGAGGAGGCGGCGCCGATCCGCAGATGGCCGTGGCGGCGGGCGACGTCGTCGATGAGGTAGCTGAGCGGCTGCGGTACCGGCGTACGGCTGTGGGTGGCGAGGAACGCGTGCAGATCGGCCGCGGACTGTCCGGCGTCCAGGGCGCGGCGTACGGACCCGGGGGTGAACCGGTAGACCGTCGCGCCGCCCTTCGATTCGATGTCCGCGAGGGCGGAGAGCAGGTCCGCCAGGGGGCGCTCGAGCGGGCCGGGGGCGACGGCCGTCAAATCGGCCTGGAGCAGGACGTGGTCCAGTGGCTCCGGGAGGAGGGGTGCGAGCAGCGCGGCGGCCTCGTTGGGCCCGGAGTCGAGCAGGGCGCGGGTGTGCGAGGCGAGCGCGCCGCGGCCGGTGATGCCGAGGAGCTCGGACTCGTTGAGCGTCCACAGGGCGATCCGGGACCGCAGGTCGATGGTGTCCCCGGCGGAGGCGGAGGCGCCGCGCAGGGGGCGTTCCCAGCGGAGCCGGGCGAGCACGGTCTGCGGGTCGGGGGCGGTGCCCGGCTCCAGGGCGGCGAGGAGGGTCAGAACCCGGCGGCGTACCTCGGGGGCGGCGGAGCGGTCGAGGTCGGGGCCGAGGGCGGACAGGGCCCGGCCCTTGGAGTCCTGGCCGCCGACCAGGCCGGGGGTGCGGGTGGCGGCCAGCCAGGCGGTGACGAGGCGCACCCAGCGGTCCTGGGCGGGGAGTTCGGCCCAGTCGTCGTACGCGGGCGTCGGCGCGTACCGTTCGTCGGCCTCCCCGTCGGAGGCCAGCAGCCCGGCCGCGTAGGTGAGTTCGACCCAGAAAGCGGCGGTCGGCTCGGAGACGTCGAGGGCGGTGGCGGTTTTCTTCAGTTCGCGGACGCTGAGCCCACCGGCGCGCAGTATCGCGGGGCCGCCGCCGTTCCAGCTCTTCAGCAGTTCCTCGACGGTGGTCACCGCCAGGAACGCCTGGCCGGCCGCGGCGCTGTCCACAGCCTGGGGGTCACGGTTCGCGACCGCCTCCACGGCGGGCGGCCGCGGTTCCGGCACACGGTGGGCGCGCCCGGCCCGCAGATGCAGGGCGGCCTCGCGGGGCAGCACCACGGTGCGGGTCGACACGGGCAGCAGCAGCCCGTGGTCGCGCAGCCATTTCACGGGCGGGGTGGGGTTCGCAGTCACTTCTCCGTACGGCGGCCCCCACACCAGCCGGTCCAGCACGGACAGCGACTCGGCGGGGGCGGAGTCCAGCAGCTCGCCCATCCTGGCCCGGTCGGTGAAGAGCGCGGACAGGGACGTCACGGCGGAGACCGGGTCATGGGTGGCGGGCAGTCCGGCGGCCGACAGGATCTCCTGGAGCCGGCCCGGCGACATTCCGGCCGTCGCCTCCGCGACGGTCGGGCCCAGACCGGTGGGGGAGGGGTGCTGCGGGGACGGCGCGAGGAGTTCTCGCGCGGTGCGCACCAGCCGCAGCCGGTCGTCCTCGCCCCAGACGAGGGCCTGTTCGCGCAGGGTGGACAGGGCGCCGGGCAGCGCGTCCGCGATCGCCGCGTCCGCGTCGTCGCGCTGCTCGCCGTCGTCCCGGCCGTCGCCGGTGAGGAGGCCGAGCAGCGTCTCGTACGAGGCGGGGTCGGGGGCGACGGCGAGCGCCTCCGCAGTCTGCAGGGCGAACCGGTCGAGGTGTTCCAGCGCGCGTACGACAGAGGCCCGGGTGCCGGCTCTCGTCGCGAGTTGAGTGATGTCGCCCGGTACGGGGGTGAGGAGATCGGGGCGGGCACGCAGCAGCCCCGCCAACGACTCGTCGTCCCGGGCGCGGAGAGCTTCGGCGAGCGTCCGCGGTGGTGTGGTCATCCCCATCCGTCCCACGGTAGTCGCTCCGGACAGGCCCGAGGGCGCTACCGTCGGTGCAAGGCGGTAGAGGGGAACCATCGCGTGGGCATCGAGAGCGACCAGCTCGTCTACGACTATCTGAGCCGGGTCGGGGACCTGGCGCAGCAGCAACAGCTGTCCTCGGGCAGCCGGATGAGGCTCGTTTCGACGCTCCGGGGCGAGATCGACCGGCAGCGCGGAGCGCAGTCCGCGGACACCCCGGCGGCGGTCCGCCGCATCATCGGGAGGCTCGGCACACCGGACGAACTGGTCGCCGCCGCGGCCGTGTCGGCCGACGGGACGGTGGAGCTGCCTCAGCGTCCGCAACCGGTCGAGGGGGAGGGGCGCGGCGTCCCCCGTCCGCGCAAGGGGATGCTCCGGAAAGACAGTTCCGGCAAGGGCGCGTCGCAGGTGCGGTCGGAGGCTCCGGCGGAGGACCCGGAGGACCCGGAGGACTCCGAGGCCCTGTCGGCTCCGGAAGCGGCGGCCGGGCGGGTGCCTTCGCCGCCGCACATGGCCGGTACGGACGAGCTGGGGCCGTCCGGGAGCGAGCCCGACTGGTGGCGGATCGAGCCGGAGCCGTTCGGTGACGGGGTCGATGTGCCGGGGTTCGTCGGCGGCGTCGAGATCCCGGACATGATGAAGCCGCCGCCCCGGGACGCCGTTCCGCGTCCGCGCGCGGGCGATTCGGTGGACGACGATTCGGTCGAGGACGTCGGCACGGACGAGGCCGCGCCGCGACGCCGACGGCTCCCGGTCCTCAAGCGCCGCACCCCGCGCGAGTCGAGGGCTCGGGGTTTCTCCCACCCCTTTTTGCTGCTTGCCGCCGGGCTGCTGGTCGTGGGCGCCGTGATGGGCTCCTGGCTGGCCCTGGCGGGCGGCTGGCTGCTCGCGTACAGCTCGCGCACGTTGTCCCGCGCGGAGGCGAAATGGGCCGCGATGGGGCTGCCGGGCGCGGTCGTGGCGGGCGCACTCGTCTGGCTCTGGGGCCGTACAGATGGCCGCTGGGGCGAGCCGATCCCGCAGGACGGGATGGCGGAGGCGCTGAGCGGGGTGTGGCCGGTGGCGGTGCGCACGGCCGCGGTGGCGTCGGCAGCGTTCCTGGTGTGGCGGGCGCGGAAGCGGGAGGGGTAGGAGGGGCGGGGCGCCGGGAGGTCGCCCCTCCCAGGGCGCCACGCATAGAACCTTCGTTTCCTACTCGTTTGATACGATTGCCTCATGTCCGAGACGACGTACGGCATCGGTGAGGGGCCTGCTACGCGGGTCAGCCTCTCTCTGCCCGAAGGGACCGCCGAAGCGATCCGTGCCCGGGCCGGCAAGCGGGAGTTCTCCGCGTTCATCGCCGCAGCCGTCGAGCGGGAGCTCCGGGGGCAGGTGCTGGACGAGTTCCTGGCGGACTACGAGAGCCGTAAGGGCCCGGTCTCCGAGCAGGCGCGGCAGCGGGCGCGGCAGGTCTTCGACGAGGTCTTCGCCGAGGAGGGCCAGTGGCCCGCCGCAAGCTGATCCACGAAGGGACGCTCGTCCTCGACAGTGAGGGGCTCTCCAAGCTGCTCGGTGATGACGAGGCGGTGGTGGCTCTGGTCACGGAGGCGAGGTCCAGGGGGATGGAGGTGGTCATCTCTGCGCTCGCCATCATCGAAGCCGTGCACGCCCGCACCAACAAGGCCCGGCTGGCCTGGGTGCTGTCCGGTCTGCGCACCGTCCCGGTGGGGGACGAAGAGGCGAAGGCGGCCTCGACACTGTTGATGGCAAGAGGACTGCACGGCCATAAGTACGCCATCGACGCGGCTGTGGCCGAGGCAGCTCTGCGGCAGCAACGTCCCGTCGTCATGCTGACGTCGGACGTCGACGACATGAGCAAACTGTGCGGCGATCGGGTGCGCCTCGTCGTGGTGTGAGCGGCCCTCGACGTCGTCACGGATCTGGAGTACCGACGCCAAGTCCCCGCAGCGCGGTTCGAGGCCGCGCTGGGGGGACTTGGCTACCGGGGCTATTCGCAGTGCACTGGGCTTCAGCGCGGTGGTGAAGCGAATCTTTGGCCTGCTCTGACCTCAGCTGTGTGCACGGATCCGCGCTGTTCACGCTGACCAGAGTCAGAGCGGCTGGTTCTGCTGCTCGATGTACTGCTTGACGATGCTGAGCGGGGCGCCGCCGACCGACCCGGCGAAGTACGAGCCGGACCACAGGCGCTGTGCGCGCCAGTAGTGGTGAACGAGGTCGGGGAACTCCTGGCGGAGCCTGCGCGAGGACACGCCCTTGAGGGAGTTCACCAGTTTCGAGACGGCGACCTTCGGCGGGAAGTTCACGAGCAGGTGGACGTGGTTGGCCTCGCCGTTGAACTCCACCAGCTCGGCCTCGAAGTCCTCGCACACGCTCCGCATGATCTCCTCGCACCGCGTCAGGTGCTGGTCGGCGAAGACGGAGTGCCGGTACTTCGTCACGAAAACCAAGTGGACATGCATGCGGAAAACACAGTGACGGCCTGTACGAATGTTCTCATCGATACCCATAAACCAACTGAGTAGCATGATGGACGTGCAGCTTCGGTACAGCTTCCGCCTGTACCCGAGCGCCGGTCAGCGCACGGCGTTGGCGAGGGCGTTCGGGTGCGCACGGGTGGTCTACAACGACGCCCTCAGGGCACGGGAGACCGCCCGCGAGCAGGGGCTGCCGTTCCCGAAGACCGGCGACCTGTCCAAGCAGCTCATCACCGAAGCGAAGAACACCCCGGAGCGGGCTTGGCTCGGCGAGGTGTCCGCCGTGGTGCTCCAGCAGTCCCTCAGAGACCTGGACACGGCGTACCGGAACTTCTTCGACGGCCTGAAGGGCAAGCGCCCGCGCATGGGCGCACCCCGGCACAAGTCGCGAAAGGACACCCGGCAGGCCGTACGGTTCACCGCGAACGCCCGCTGGTCGATCACGCCGGGACGGAAGCTGCGCCTGCCGAAGATCGGCGATGTGCGGGTGAAGTGGTCCCGGACGCTGCCCTCGGCCCCGTCCACGGTGACCGTGGTCAAGGACAGCGCGGGCCGGTACTTCGCATCCTTCGTCGTCGAGACCGGCCCGTTTGAGGTGCTGCCGGAGACGACGCCCGAGATCGGGGTCGACCTCGGCCTCGGACACTTCGCGGTTCTTTCCGACGGCACGAAGGTCGACAGCCCGCGCTTCCTGCGCCGGGCCGAGAAGCGCCTGAAGAAGGCGCAGCGCGTCCTCTCCCGCAAGGAGAAGGTCTCGAAGAACAGGGACAAGGCCAGGGTCCGCGTCGCACGGGCGCACGCCCGTGTCGCGGACGCGCGCCGCGAGTTCCATCACCAGCTCTCCACGAGGCTGATCCGCGAGAACCAAGCGGGTGCGACACGAGGTCGCACCATACGAGTAGGGGCGCGCCGATGCGCAGGAAAGGAGGACGCCCCTCGGGCCAGTGT
>NZ_JBVHDS010000030.1:0-36816 GCF_055563255.1 Streptomyces sp. NPDC002958
TCAGACTCTTTCGTGTCCGATTCCCGGTCGAAGCGGGGCTGCTTTCCAGTTCTTCGCTTTCGCGTTTCCCTTTCCGGCGAGTCCGACTCTATCAGGCCTTTTCATTTCCCTTGACCAACCTCCTGCAGGCATGCAGGTGCCGATCCGGGTTAGATGCAGGACTTAAAAGTCGCCGCCGACCCCCGGCTGAAAGCCGCGCTGGGGCCAGGCAGGAGTACGACAGTACAGGCCGCCGAGAGTCGAGGCAAATCGTTTCCGGTGCCCTTCTAAGGCCGAGAACCGCCAGGACTCGGACGGAACCGGAACTTCTTATGACTTACTCTGCTGAACAGTACGTCGTCGCCCACAACCCGTGACGGCGCCATTCGAACTCCACCCCTGGGAGGTTCCCTATGACCACTGTGACGTCCCCTCTTGCCGGACGTGCCATCGGGCTCGCCGCGGTACCGGACCCGGTCTTCTCCGGCGCGATGGTGGGTCCCGGAACCGCCATTGACCCTGTGCGCGAGCTGTCCGAAGCCGTATCGCCAGTCGACGGCATCGTTGTTTCCCTCCACCCGCACGCGTTCGTCGTCGTGGACGAGCACGGACACGGTGTGCTCGTCCACCTCGGCATCGACACCGTTCAGCTCAATGGTGAGGGCTTCGAACTGCTCGTGAACAAGGGGGACACGGTCACGCGCGGTCAGGGCATCGTGCGGTGGGACCCTGCGGGCGTCGAGGCGGCCGGCAAGTCCCCCGTGTGCCCGATCGTGGCTCTGGAAGCCACAGTCGATTCCCTCTCCGACGTCCACGAGGACGGCGACGTGAAGGTCGGCGACACGTTGTTCGGCTGGCAGTGACGGGCTCGGCGCAGTGACAGCCGACTGGATATCCACCGCGGGGGCACGGGCCGCCGCACAACCGGGGACGGGTGAAATGGAGACAACGCTGCGAGGCGTCGGTGTGAGTCACGGCGTGGCGATCGGCGAGGTGCGTCACATGGGTACGGCGGTGCTCGAACCGCCGGCCAAGCAGATTCCGGCCGAAGAGGCGGAGCGCGAACAGGGGCGCGCTCGCCAGGCCGTTGAAGCCGTGGCTGCCGACCTTGTTGCTCGCGGCAACCTGGCCGGTGGTGAGGCTCAGCATGTGCTCGAGGCTCAGGCCATGATGGCGCAGGACCCCGAGCTGATGGCTGATGTGGATCGGCGCATTGCCGTCGGCAGCACCGCCGAGCGCGCCGTCTACGACGCGTTCGCCGCCTACCGGGCGCTGCTCGCCAACGCCGGGGAGTACCTGGCGGGGCGGGTTGCCGACCTCGACGATGTGCGCAACCGGATCGTGGCTCGCCTGCTCGGTGTGCCGATGCCCGGTGTACCGGACAGCGACGAGCCCTACGTGCTGATCGCGCGGGACCTGGCGCCCGCCGACACGGCGTTGCTGGACCCGGCGCTGGTGCTCGGCTTTGTGACCGAGGAGGGCGGGCCGACCAGTCACAGCGCGATTTTGGCGCGCGCGCTCGGGGTGCCCGCCGTGGTTGCGCTGCCCGGTGCCGGTGAGCTGGCCGAGGGCACGGTCATCGCGGTGGACGGCAGCACCGGTGAGATCTTCGTCGAACCCAGTGCCGAGAAGCGTGCGGAGATGGAGAGTGCCGCTGCGGCGCGCAAAGCCACGCTGTCCGCTTCGACCGGTCCCGGCGCGACCTCCGACGGTCACAAGGTTCCGCTGCTCGCCAATGTCGGTGGGCCGGGCGATGTGCCGGCGGCGGTCGAGGCCGGTGCGGAGGGCGTGGGGCTGTTCCGTACCGAGTTCCTGTTCCTGGACGACAGCAAGAAGGCGCCGTCCGAGGAGAAGCAGGTTGCGGCGTACCGGGCAGTGCTCGACGCGTTCCCCGAGGGGCGTGTCGTGGTGCGGGTCCTGGATGCCGGTGCCGACAAGCCGCTGGACTTCCTCACCCCGGCCAACGAGCCTAACCCGGCGCTGGGTGTGCGGGGGCTGCGAAGTCTGCTGGACCACCCCGAGGTGCTGCGGACCCAGCTGACCGCGCTGGCGAAAGCGGCCGAGGGTCTGCCCGTCCACCTCGAGGTCATGGCCCCGATGGTGGCGGACCGTACGGACGCGAAGGCCTTTGCCGACGCCTGCCATGCGGCCGGGCTGACGGCGAAGTTCGGCGCGATGGTGGAGATTCCGTCCGCCGCACTGCGGGCACGCTCGATCCTGCAGGAGGTGGAATTCCTTTCGCTGGGCACCAATGACCTGGCGCAGTACACCTTTGCCGCTGACCGTCAGGTCGGTGCGGTGTCCCGACTGCAGGATCCTTGGCAGCCTGCGCTGCTCGACCTGGTCGCGCTGTCGGCGGAGGCCGCCAAGGCCGAGGGCAAGAGCTGTGGTGTCTGTGGTGAAGCCGCCTCGGATCCGCTGCTCGCCTGTGTCCTGACGGGGCTCGGTGTGACGTCGTTGTCGATGGGGGCCGCGTCCATTCCCTATGTCCGCGCCACGCTGGCGAAGTACACGCTTGCGCAGTGCGAGCGTGCCGCTTCCGCCGCGCGTGCGGCGGACTCCGCCGAAGAGGCGCGGGTGGCGGCTCAGGCGGTGCTGTCGGGCGAGTAGCCCCGCGGTGTCTGTGGTGGAGGGGCTCCCTGCCGATGGTGGCAGGGAGCCCCTCCGGCTTGTCAGTGGTGGGTTTCCGGTTCGTCCGCGCCGAGGTCGAAGCCTGCGCAGTACTCCACGTGTGACTCGGGGGCGACGGGTTCGCCGGTGTCTGCGTCGGTGCAGTAGGCGCTGAAGACCTCGCCGGCGGTGAGCGGCACCATGCTGCCGCGGGCCAGCCGCCAGCCGTGGACCCGGTCCTGGGTGCCGGGGCTGCTCGTACGGAGAACGACTCCCCCGGGCTTTTCGAGGGCGATACCGACGGCGAGCACGGTGACGAACTCGGCTCCTTCCGCTGATTCGAGGCGGGCGGGCCCCGTGGTGCCGCGCTCGGTGTGCAGGACGGCGAGCAGATGCTCGCTCTCGGTGGGAGTACTGCACACGAGGTGGTGGGTGCCGGGGCCGGCCGTCTCCAGCATGCGCAGCAGCAGGTGGGAGGCCCGGTCGAAGGCGGAGCGGCCGATGTCCTGGCCGCAGTCCGCGCATTCTCCGAGGTCGGCCAGGATCATCGTGGCGTACTCCCAGGTGGCCTGGCGGACGGCTCGGCTGACCAGGAGCGGGATCAGGGTGTCGATGGGTTGTCCGGTGTATGCGACCGTGGCACCGGCTGAGGCGATTTCGGCGGTGAAGCGGCTGCGGCTGGCCGGGGCGTCGGGAGCGATGCCTGACTCGGTGCAGAACTCCGCGTACTCCTCGGGGTCGAAGAGAGCGACCGTGGCGTGCATGCCTTGCGCGGCAAGGGCCTTCAGCAGGCCCTCGACCTGCTGCAGATAGACGGTGTGGTCGTCGAAGGTGAAGGTGCGGTAGTGCTGCATCGCCGCGAAGTCCTGTGCGTCGGCCAGGAGGCCGATGGTGCTGGGTGCTTCGCGGCGCAGCGTGCGTCGCATCGATGTGCCGGACCGGCTGTCCCCGGTGGTCTTGCCGGTCTCGGTGTACTTGCTGTGCTGGGTGTTTCCGGTGTGCGCCATGACTCCCCCAGTGCGCTGTCGATCATTGCTCACTCAGAGTAATCAGGGGCACTGACAACGCGGACGGTCAGCGACGCCTGCGGGCGAGGTCCTCGTAGAAGTGGAGGAGTTCGAGATTGTCGATCGAGCCGGGATTGACGGCCGTGGCCAGGGCCGTGCCTTGCAGGAGGCGCTTGACCGGAACCTCGATGCGCTTGCCGGTGAGGGTGTGCGGAATGCCGGGGACCTCGATGATCTCGTCCGGGACATGGCGCGGGGAGAGATTCTCGCGGATGGTCTGCTTGATGCTGTTGCGCAGGTCGTCGTCGAGCGCGGCGCCTTCGGTGAGGTGGACGAAGAGCGGCATCCAGTACCCGCCGTCGGGCTCTTCGAGGCCGATGACGAGGGATTCCCGGATTTCGGGGAGCCGCTCGACGGCTTCGTAGATGTCGGCGGACCCCATCCGTACGCCTTGGCGGTTGAGGGTGGAGTCGGAGCGGCCGTGGATGATGACCGAGCCGTGTTCGGTGATCGTGATCCAGTCGCCGTGGCGCCAGACGCCGGGGTACATGTCGAAATAGCTGTCGTGGTAGCGGGTGCCGTCGGGGTCGTTCCAGAAGCGGATCGGCATGGAGGGCAGGGGCGCGTTGACGACGAGTTCGCCGACCTCGCCGATGAGCGGCTTGCCCGCGGGGTCCCAGGACTGGAGGTCCGTGCCGAGGCACGGGGCCTGGAGTTCGCCGATGTGCACGGGGAGCGTGGGGACCGCGCCGGCGAAGCAGCTGCAGACGTCCGTGCCGCCGCTCACGGAGGCGATCCACAGGTTGTCGTCCACCTCGTCGTGGAGCCAGCGGAATCCGTCGGGCGGGAGCGGGGAGCCGGTGGTGGCGACGCACTGGACGCGGGAGAGGTCGAAGTCGCGGCCGGGGTGGATGCCGGCCTTGCGACAGGCCATGACGTAGGCGGCGGAGGTACCGACGAGGGTCGCTCCGGTCTGTTCGGCGACGCGCCACTGGGCGCTGACGTCCGGGTAGCCGGGGCTTCCGTCGTAGAGCACGAGTGTGGTCCCGGTGAGCAGGCCGGAGACGAGGAAGTTCCACATCATCCAGCCGGTGGAGGTGTACCAGAAGAACCGGTCGTCGGGGCCGAGGTCACAGTGCAGGCCGATCTGCTTGAAGTGTTCGAGCAGGATGCCGCCCTGTGACTGGACGATCGCCTTCGGGAGTCCGGTGGTGCCGGAGGAGTAGAGCACCCACAGCGGATGGTCGAAGGGGACCTGTTCGAAGACGGGCTCGGTGTCCGCGGAAGTGAGGGCGGACCATTCGAGGGCACCCTCCGGGGCCTCGGTGCCCAGCAGCGGGATGTGGACGACGGCGCGCAGGGTGGGGAGTTCGCGACACAGCTCGGCGACGGTGCCGGAGCGGTCGTGTTCCTTGCCGCCGTAGCGGTAGCCGTCGACGGTGAAGAGGACGACGGGTTCGACCTGCTGAAAGCGGTCGAGGACGCTGCGGGCGCCGAAGTCGGGGGCGCAGGAGGTCCAGACGCCGCCGACGGCCGCGGTGGCGAGGAAGGCGACGACGGCCTGGGGGATGTTGGGGATGTAGGCGCTGACGCGGTCGCCGGGTGTGACGCCGAGGGCGCGGAGTTCGGCGGCGAGCGATCCGACCTTGCGGCGGAGCTCGGACCAGGAGATGGGGACCTGGGTGTGGGTCTCGTCGACGTGGAGCAGGGCGGGGGCGTCGGCGCGCAGGGGGTCCTCGGCGGTGCGAAGGGCGTGTTCGGCGTAGTTGAGGGTGGCGCCGGGGAACCACTGGGCGCCGGGCATGGTGCGGTCGCCGATGACGGACTCGTACGGGGTGGCGAACCGTACGTCGAACCAGTCGGCGACGGCCTGCCAGAAGGTGTCGAGCTCGTCGACCGACCAGCGGTGCAGCGCCGGGTAGCCGCCTTCGGCCGGTGCTCCGAACCGCTCGGCCGCCCAGCTCTGGAAGCGGGTGACGGCCGCGGCCGCGATGCGGTCGGGGCCGGGCTGCCAGAGGGGGGCTTCGTTGGCTGCTGCGGTCATGGGGCGGCTCCCTGGCTGTACGGGTACGCGGGGTGGGCGTGCGTCGCGCGCACACGTGTTGGAATGTGCACGTGAGGCGGCTTTTACGGACGATGCCATGTGATTGTCGTTCGCACCAGGGTTCGCCACCCATGGTCGCGTGTCCGGATATGTGGTCCGGCCACGGGTGAACGGAAGTTGAACGGGGTTCGCACCCGCCCCGTCGGATGGCAGGGTGAGCCGCATGGACGGTCGCGACCTGGTGCGCTTAGTGAAGATGGTCGGTTCGGTGCAGGGGCTGCGCACGGTGCGCTCCTCCTGGCAGCGCCGGAATGCGGATGCGCGGGCGCTGCCGCGGCGCGGTGCGGAGCGGGCGAGGGTGCCGGGCCTTGTGGTGGGGGCGGAGCCGGAGCCGGGCGGGGGTGTGGTGCGGTTCGCGCGTTCGGAGCTGTGGGTCCGGGTGTGCGTGGGCGGCTCGGTGTTCTGGGGCTGGGACGGGGCGGAGCCGTTGCCGTCGTACGCCCTCGCCGGTGCGGCACCGGAGCCGGATCCTCGGACCGAGCTGGAACCGGACAAGGACGGTGGCTGGCAGGTGGTCTCGGAGCGGCTGACCGTTGCGGTGTCGCGGCACGGGGCCGTGGAACTGCGTACACCGGGCGGGGTGGTGCTCCGGCGAGAATTGCCGCCGCGCTGGTGGGAGCCAGTGGCGGGTGGTGCCGCTCGGTGGGTGCAGCGTTCCGAGGTGCCGGCGGACGCCCGGTTTTTCGGGCTCGGTGGACGGGCGTCCGGGCCACGGCTGCGGGACGGTGTGTACCGGCTGTGGAACACCGATCCTGGTGGGCGCTTCGGGCCGGGGGACGATCCGCTGTATCTGACGATGCCGGTGCAGCTGGTGGTCTCCGATGCCGGGACGCATCTGGTGTTCCACGACAACACCTGGTCGGGCCGGGTGACTCTGCGCGAGGGCGAGGAGGGTGCGGGGTCCGGCCATGACCGTCCGGGAATGTGCGAGGTGCGGATGGACGGGGGGCCGCTGCGCTGCTGGGTGATGGCCGGTACGCCGGCCCGGGTGCTTCAGGGCTGGACGGCGCTCACGGGCGCGCCTGCGCTGCCGCCGTCCTGGGCGCTGGGTCCGCAGCATGCGCGGTGGGGGTTCGGGAGCGAGCGGGAGGTGCGGCGGATCGTTGCCGGGTACCGGGAGCGGGGGCTGCCCCTGTCCGTACTGCATCTGGACATCGACCACCACGACGCGCATCGGGTGTTCACGGTCGACCGCGAGCGCTTTCCCGATCTGCCGGGGCTGACGGAGGAGTTGCGGGAGGACGGGGTGCGGCTGGTGTCGATCGTCGACCCGGCGGTGAAGGCGGAGCCGGGGTACGCGGTGTTCGATACGGGTGCGGCGGTCGGAAGCGGCGGGGCGTTCGTCCGGGACGCGCGGGGACGGGTGGTGCGTGGGGAAGTGTGGCCGGGTGAGTGCGTGTATCCGGACTTCACCGATCCGCGGGTACGGGAGTGGTGGGGCGGGCTGTACGAGGAACGGCTTGCGCAGGGGTTCTCAGGTGTGTGGCACGACATGAACGAGCCGGTGTCGTTCGCGGCGTTCGGGGATCCGACGCTGCCGCGGTCGGCGCGGCACTGCCTGGAGGGCCGCGGGGGTGATCATCGGGAGGCCCACAATGTGTACGGGCTGGCGATGGCGCGTGCCGGGTACGAAGGGCTTCGTCGGCTGCGGCCGGAGACACGTCCTTTTCTGTTCTCGCGTTCCGGTTGGGCGGGGATGCAGCGGTACGGGGGAACGTGGTCCGGTGATGTGGAGACCGGTTGGCCCGGGCTACGGGCCTCCCTCGCGCTGGTGCTGGGGCTGGGGCTGTGCGGAGTTCCGTATTCGGGGCCGGATGTGGGCGGGTTCGACGGGTCTCCGTCGCCCGAGTTGTATCTGCGGTGGTTCCAGCTGGGTGCGTATATGCCGTTGTTCCGTACCCATGCGGCGATCGACGCGGGGCGGCGGGAGCCTTGGGAGTTCGGCCCGCAGGTGCTGGAGCACGCCCGGGCGGCGCTGGAGGAGCGGGAGCGGCTTCGCCCGTACTTCGTGACGCTGGCGCAGCTGGCCCGCCTGACCGGTGCGCCGTATGTGCGGCCGCTCTGGTGGGGTGCGCCCGGGGATCGGGCGCTGCGGGAGTGCGAGGACGCGTTCTTGCTGGGTGACGCCCTACTGGTGGCGCCGGTACTCGAGCGTGGGGCGGATCGCCGTGCGGTGCGGTTGCCGCGGGGGCGTTGGTACGACACGGCGACGGGTGAGGTGTACGAGGGGCCCGGTCAGGTGTTGCTCGATGCTCCGCTGTCGCGGGTGCCGGTGTTGGCACGGGCGGGTTCGGTGCTGCCGGTGCGGGGTGCGGACGGGGGTGTGGAGCTGGAGGTGTGGGCTCCGGCTGCGGGGCGAAGTGGGGGCGGTCCGGTGGTCTTGGACGCGGGGGACGGCTGGGAGCGGGCGGAGGTCGAGCGCTATACGTCGCGGCTGGTGGACGGGGAGGTTCTGGTGGAGCGGGAGGGCGAGGACGGGGCAGTGAACTACCCGGTGCGGCTACGGGGGTTGTAGCTCGGATCGCGGTGGACGGAGGCCGGGCCGGTGCGCGCAGCGGAGGCCGGCCGCTGTGTACGGGCGTGGTCGGGCCGGTCAGCGGTAGCCGCCGTCGAACCAGGTGCGGGCGGCCCTGGTGTGCAGGGGGAAGGCGAGCTCGGTGGGTGTGCGGAGCAGTTGGAAGCCGGAGGTCTCCTCGGTCGGCCCGGAGGGCGGGAGTCCGGCTGCGGGGCGTTTCGGGAGCAGGCCGAAGAGGAGGAGATGGCCGTCCGGGGCGCTGAGGGCGTCGACGAGGCGGACGTCCTGTTCGTCCGCGCCGATGCCGGTCTCCTCGCGGAGTTCGCGTACGACTGCGTGCTTCCAGTCCTCGTCGTGGTCGATGAAGCCGCCGGGGAGGGCGAGACCTCCGCGGTGGGGCGGGATGGTGCGGGTGATGACGACGAGTCCGGTGCCGTGCCGGTCGGTGACGGGCAGCAGGGCCACGGCGACCGGCAGCGGGTTGCGGTAGGCGGTGTCGCCGCAGACGGCGCAGGTGCGGGGCCAGGCGTTGGGCGGTGCCGAGGCGCCGTACGGCGCTCCGCAGTTGCCGCAGTGGGAGTCCTTGACCGGCTTCTCGGGGTTGCTCGTGGGCGTAGACACGCGCGGACTGTATCCGATCGCCTGTCGGGTTCCCCCGCACTGCTGGATTATGTGCCCATGACAGGTCTTGCTTCCGCCTTCCGTGTCCTGGCAGCCGCTGCCGCCGCCCTGCTCGCCGTCACCGCCACCGCCCCCGTGGCGCAGGCGAGGCCCGAGCCGAAGGCCCCCGAGGAGTTCGTCGCGCTGCGTTCGGTGGATCCGACGATCATCCAGGAGATGCGTTACTCCACCGCACACAACTTCATGGGCGTGCCGGTGGATGGCTACCGCCGACCGATCTGCGTCCTGACCCGACCCGCGGCCCTGGCCCTGCACCGCGCGCAGGCCCGGCTGCTGAAGCAGGGCTACTCGCTGAAGGTCTACGACTGTTACCGGCCGCAGCGGGCCGTCGACCACTTCGTGCGGTGGGCGAAGGATCTCGACGACGCGACCATGAAGGGCGAGTTCTACCCCCGGGTCGACAAGACGCGGCTGTTCGCGGACGGTTACATCGCGGGGAAGTCCGGGCACAGCCGCGGCAGCACGGTGGACCTGACGCTGGTGAAACTGCCCGCCGCGCCGACCGGGCCGTATCTGCCGGGCCAGAAACTGGTGGCCTGTTACGCGCCCCAGGGCGACCGCTTCCCGGACAACTCCGTGGACATGGGCACGGGATACGACTGCTTCGACACGCTCTCCCACACCGATGACCCGCGCATCCAGGGGGTACAGCGCGCCCATCGGCAGTTCCTGAAGAAGACGCTCACCGATGCCGGCTTTGTGAATCTGGCCGAGGAATGGTGGCACTACACGTTCAAGCCCGAGCTGTTCCCGGACACCTACTTCGATTTCCCGGTGGCCAGGAGGTCCGTCGCGGGGCACTGACACGGGTGCGCGGAACGGGCGGCCGGGACCACCCCCGTGGGTTCCGGCCGCCCGTTCTCCTTCTCGGACGCGGATCAGCCGTTTCCGGTTGCCACTCGTGCCATTACGGTGCCCGTATGTCACAGCAGACGTTCGATTCATACGAAGAGTTCTGGCCCTACTACGTCGCGATGCACTCCAGGGCCGCGACCCGCTGGGTCCATCTGACGGGCACCCTCACCGGGCTGGCGGTCACCGCCTACGGCCTGGCTCGGGGGCGCAAGAGGTACGCGGCCGCGTTGCCGCTGATCGGGTACGGGACCGCCTGGCCCGCGCATTTCCTGATCGAGAAGAACAATCCGGCCACCTTCGGGCATCCCGCCTGGTCGCTGCGTGGCGACGTACAGATGATCCGGATGATGCTGGCGGGCCGCGACCGGGAACTGGCAGATACCGCCGCCAAGTGGCTCGCCGACAACCGCTGACCGTGGCCTCGACGGCCCATCACACAGGGTGAAAATCCCTGTTCAGTCAGGCAACATCGCGTGGCCCGTACCCCGGTCGGCGCGGGTACGGGCCGCGTTCCTCGCGCTGCGGCCGCCGGATGGGCCCCTACGTCGTTGCGGGCTCGCGGGGACGCTCCGCACGGGCCACGGCGTGCTCGACGACCGCCACCAGTACGTCCCGGGTGGAGGAGCGGTCGCGTGCGTCGCACATGAGCACCGGCACCTCGGGGTCGAGATCCAGTGCCGCCTGCACCGTCTCGGTGGGGAACCGGTCGGCTCCCTCGAAGCAGTTGACGGCGACGGTGAACGGAATCGCGCGGCGCTCGAAGTAGTCGACCGCCGCGAAGCAGTCCTCCAGCCGCCGGGTGTCCGCAATCACTACCGCTCCGAGCGCGCCCTGGGCCAGCTCGTCCCACAGGAACCAGAAACGGTCCTGCCCCGGGGTGCCGAAGAGGTACAGCACCAGGTCCTCGCGGAGTGTGATCCGGCCGAAGTCCATGGCCACGGTGGTGGTGGTCTTCGCCTCCACGCCCGCCAGATCGTCCACCGGGCGGCCCACCTCGCTGAGTCTCTCCTCCGTACGCAGCGGCCTGATCTCGCTGACCGCGCCCACCAGAGTCGTCTTGCCCGCTCCGAAGCCGCCCGCCACCAGGATTTTCAGGGTTACGGGCTCAACGGGCCGCCTGTTGCGGCTAGAGCGCCCGAAGACCATTGATCACCTCGCGAAGAATGTTCACGTCCGGCAGCTCGGCCGGCGGAACGGGACGGGTTACGTGCACCAGCTCGTCCTCGACGAGATCCCCGACCAGTACCCGGACCACCCCGACGGGGAGATCCAGGCCGGACGCGAGCTCGGCGATCGACTGGGGCATGTCACTGCAGAGTTCGACGATCTCCACATGTTCCGGGGAGAGCGTCTGGTCCCTGCCGGGGTCGTCGGCCGCGGGTTCGGGGACGACAACCGCGATCAGGTCGAGCCGATGACGGGAGGCGCTGCTGGTACGGCCCCGGGTCATCGCGTACGGACGGACCACCGGGCCCGCATCGGCGTCGTACCACCGCGATGCTTGCGGGTCCGTGGGCGTTGCCGGAGATCTGGAGGAGTCAGCGCTCATGCCGTCCACTCACCCCCCGGCGGACGGACCGGTTGTCCGGGGAGCGTTGGCGAGGTGGGCGCCGACGCGCTTGACCATCAGCGTCATCTCGTACGCCACCTGGCCGACATCGGAGTCGGCGTCGGCCAGCACGGCGAGACAGCTGCCGTCACCAGCCGCCGTGACGAAGAGGAACGCCTCGTCGAGTTCGACGACGGTCTGGCGGACCCTGCCCGCGTCGAAGTGGCGCCCCACCCCCTTGGCGAGGCTGTGGAACCCGGAGGCGACGGCCGCCAGATGTTCGCTGTCCTCGCGCGTCAGTTCCTGGGACGTGCCGGTGGCGAGACCGTCGCTGGAGAGCACCAGCGCCTTGTGGATGCTGGCGACGCGGTCGACGAGTTCGTCGAGGAGCCAGTTGAGCTGGCCGGAGCCCTGGCGTGCGGCATTGGGTGCTGCGGCGTTCGGTGCGGTCATCGACCGTCCCCTCCCGGAGTGGTTCCTTGTGCTGTGTCACCGGGACCGGTCACGTCCTCGGCGTTCTGCCGACGGCCGCGTTGCCAGCCGCGCTGCAGCGAGGCCATGCGGCTGCGTACCTCGTCCGCATCGCGCTCGAAGTCCTGATCCGGTTCCGTTCTGGCCGGCTCCGCATCGCGGCCGCCGGAGACCTCGCGAAGCTGCGGGGCGAGGCTGGCCTGCCGGATACGACGGGGCAGACCGCCCACGGTCTCCCGGGCCGCGCCCGGGGCTGCCGGAGGCTCGGGCTCGGTGAGTGCAGTGGACTCGGCCCGTGTGGTGGACTCGGCCCGTGTGGTGGACTCGGTGGGTCTCCGGAAGCCGGTGGGCTGCCGGGGTTCGGTGGAGTGCCGCGGTCCGGCGGGCCTGCCGGTGTCGGCGGCGAAGTGCGACGGGTCGGCGGCCGACGGCCTGTTCCCGGCGTCGGTGTCGGCCGGGCCGGGTGAGGGGTCGTGCTCGGCGCTTGTCGGGTGTGTACGGCCCGGCCCGTCGACTCTGCGGCCGTTGTCGGTGACCAGGGTCGGCGGTTTGCGGCGGGGCAACGGCGCCGGGCCGCCGGGGCGCATCGCCCGTACACCGGCTGCGGACTGCCCCGCTTGGTCGGAGGCCTGCTGATGCTGTTCGCGGACGCCGTCGTGCCGGAGGTCGCGGGCCCGGAAGATACCGCCGCGTTCGCTCTCGGTGTCGTCGATGTCGGACGCACCGCCCAGCAGGGGGGCGAGCCCTGCATCCAGCAGCGGATCGAGTACGAGGTCGGCCTCGAAGCCCAGCGCTCCTACGGGCCCTTCGAGCTCGACGGGCCCGTCCAGCAGGGCCGGGTCCACAAGGCCGGTGGGCACGGGGGCGAGGCCGGTGGGCCTGCCGGTGGCCCGGCGGTCCGGCACGCCGTTCCTGCGGTCCTTGTCGCTGCCGGGTCCCTGGCCGGCTGCCCTTCCGTCGCTGCCGATCGCCTTCTCCGACCTGCGGTCGAGACGGAATCCGGTGCCGTGCGTCTCCGGGGCGTCGGTGAGCAGCGCCGCCGGGATGAAGACGACGGCGGTCGTGCCACCGTACGGAGAGGTCTGCAGCGAGACACGGACGTTCTGCCGCTGAGCGAGGCGGCTGACCACGAAGAGACCGAGCCGGTCGGTGTCGGAGAGTTCGAACTCGGGTGTCTCCGCGAGCCTCAGGTTGGCGTCCAGGAGGACATCGGGAGGCATGCCGAGGCCTCTGTCGTGGATTTCGAGCGTGAAGCCGTTGGCGACGCGTTCTCCGTGCACCTGGACCGCGGTGTGCGGGGGTGAGAACACGGTGGCGTTCTCCAGAAGTTCGGCGATCAGATGGGTCAGGTCGGCGACGGCGGGGCCGCCCACACCGATGCGGGGCAGCCGGCGGACCTCGATCCGCTCGTAGTCCTCGACCTCGGCGACCGCTGCCCGTACCACGTCCATCAGCTGGATCGGCTTGCGCCACTGACGGGACGGTGCGGCACCGGAGAGGATCACCAGGCCCTCGGCATGGCGCCGCATGCGGGTGGTCAGGTGGTCAAGGCGGAAAAGGTCCGCGAGTTCATCGGTGTTCTCGGTGCGGCGCTCCATGGTGTCCAGGAGCGTCAGCTGCCGGTGCAGGAGCACCTGGTTGCGGCGGGCGAGATTGACGAAGACCTCGGACACCCCGCGGCGCATGTCCGCCTGCTTGACCGCGGCTTCGACTGCGGCTCTTTGCAGAGTGTTGAGGGCCTGTCCGACCTGGCCGATCTCGTCCCGTTCGTACTGGAGGTGCGGTGCCTCGGTTTCGACGTCGACCTGTTCTCCCGCGGCGAGCCGGCGCATCACACTCGGCAGCCGCACGCCGGAGACCTCGTGGGCGTCCTTGCGGAGCCGTGAGAGGTCACGGATGAGCTCACGGCCGATGCGTACGGAGACGAACACCGAGGCGAGCAGGGCAAGGAATCCGAGAACGCCCGCGACACCGGCCTTGATCAGGACGTTGTAGCCGGCGGGCTTGCCACGGTCCTGGAAACGGTTGTTCATCTCGGTGGAGTCATTGGCCAGCCGGTCCAGGACCGGCGTGGCCACCTCCTGCCAGCGCTCGGCGTCGACGGCGCGCGGGTCCTGGGTGGGGCCGCCGTTGACGAGCGTGTTCTCCGCGGTCCTCAGCGCCTCGCTGTCCGGGCTCGTCCAGTACTGCTTCACGCGTTGGCGTTCCGACGACGGGAGCATCTCGCCATTGATCTCGTAGAGCATCTTGCGATTGGCGACGAGGTCGGAGATCTGGCGCAGTTCGGAAGCGGTTAGCCGTCCGGCGATGAGCGCCGAGGCGACCAGGGCGTCTTCGCGGGAGAGCATTTCGCGGGCTCGTGAGATGCCGACCAGTGCGCGGACCTGCTTGTCCATCGACACGTTCTCCATCGTGCGGAGACCGTTCAGAAAGCGGTAGCAGGGGTCAATGAGGCGGTCGTAGAACTCCATCGCCCTCAGACGGTCGATGGTACGTTTCTCAACCGAATCACGGAGCGCGCCGAGGCCGTCGACCGTGCCGAGGATCGAGTTCAGCTGCGATTCGTCCTCGGGCCGCAGCGCGTCGCGAATGTCCTTCTGCCGTGCGCTGTCCTTGACGTCCGCCACAACGGCGTCGGTGGCCGCTCGTTGGCGTTGCAGAAGCGGAAGAGCGTTGGAGGCCCTGGGGTCGGCGAGGAAGACAAGGGTCTGGCGGCGCTCGTTCTGAATGGCGCGGACGGTGTCCTCCAGAGGATGGCCGACCTTCTCCACTATGGTGCTCGCACTCAACATCTGACTGGCCTCTCGCCCCGTCAGAAAGGTGGCGAAACCCCAGAGTCCTGTGAGGGAGACGAGCGGCACCAGAAGCAACGCCACGATCTTCCTGCGGATGGACTTTCCGCGAAAGCGCATGGCCTCCCCCAGTTCGACCCCGCTGGGCGGGGGCCGTGTTCCGTCAACAAACGGCGCGAGCCTACTACTGACAGAGAGACAATCCGAAGAGATGTCCGGACGATTTTCAGCCGCGCTTCCCCGTGTTGGTCACGAGTTGTCCCGGTATTCCGGACAATGAAATTCGCGAAAGCGGCAGAAGAGACCTGTCAGAGCATCACACCGTTCGGCGGGGCAGTTGGCTGGAATTCTTCGCTCGGTGCCGGATCAAGGGAATCTTCACGACTGGTCAATCGTCTCTCTGTACGGGGCAGGGGGAACACGGGGGGGCGCTCGGGGCAGGACTGTTCGATCCGCCCGCGTGGAAACGGCGCATGCCGGGCAGCAACCCTGAAGTCGGACAGCGGTGGGGAGTTGAGAGTTCTTGGACACGGAAGAACGTCGGAGCCCGGTGCCGTCGTCACCGGCGGCGGCGTCACCGGCGGCGATGGGCGGGGCGAAGATCCCGCGCCAGCAGCGCCAGCAGCTCTGGGTGGAAGAACCCGCGACACGGTGGCGGATGCCGGACCCGGTCCGTACGGCTGCCGTGCGTGCCGTGCTCATCATGTCGCTGACGGTCATCCAGGCCATGGTGGCGTTCCTGTGCACGCTGACGGGGTCCTGGCTGGCCTTTCCGATGGTGCTGAGCAGTGTGGGCAGCACGGTGGTCGCGACCTGGTCGGTACTGGATGTCTGGGTCACCCGGCAGGTCTGGAATCAGCGCAACGGTGTGGTGTCCGCGCCGAGCAGTTCGGCGCGGCAATTGCGCCGTGAGCGGCGCAGAGCACGGCGGGCGGCGCGGACCGTGCAGCGGGACGACGCGCGGATACGCCGTCGGCGCTCGGGCAGCCTCTCTCGCGCCTGAGCTTGAGAATTAACCTCGCCATTCGAACACGGCCCTCTGCCATGTCGGCTGGGCGTTTTCACCCGATTCGACCCCGTCGCGGTCGCGTTGATCGCGCCAAAGCGCCGGTCAGACGTGTTCGAATCTGCTGGGTTAAATCTCAAGCTGCGCCCCGGCGCGCCGTGGCTGTCTACCCTATGGGGTGGTGTCGAGCGTTCTCGTGGTGCGCTTGAACATGCGGGTGGCGGTGATCTCGCCGTGCACCGTCTCACCGTTCGGGTCCTGCTGCGGCAGCCCGGGGCGAAGGTGCTCCTCCACGCTGATGTACTTCAGCCCGGCCCGCAGATCCGCGTCGTTGCGCAACCGGATGACCAGCGGGAATTCGGCGAGCGCCGTAGTGTCGAACAGCCCGGTCGTGTAGAGCAGCTGCACACCGAGGGCGTCCGACACCGCGCGCTGGAGTTCCAGCAGATACGTGGCGTTGGCGCGGCCGATGGGGTTGTCGAGGAAGAGCGTTCCCGCGTGCCGGTGCTGGTGCCGGTCATGGCCCCGGTCGTTGCTGCGCAGTGCCGCCATCGTGCAGTACAGGGCAATGGCGGCGGTGAGCAGCTGGCCGCCGGAGAAGACATCGCCCATCTGTCCGACCGGGACACGTTCGGCGCGGAGCACCGCGTCCGGCTTGAGGATCTCCACGGCGATGCCCTTGGGCTCCAGCGCCGCCTGCACACCGCGCAACAGGAGGGACATACCGTCCCTGCGCAGATCGGAGTTCTTCTTCAGGGCGGCGCGGGTCGCCTCGTCGATGACTTCGCCGAGCCGCTCGGTGAGCGTCGCCTGGTCGGGTTCCTCGAAGCGAATCCGGAGAAACTCCTGGCCGGACCACTCCCCCAGTCCTTCGGGGAGCTGGGAGAGCCGCTGAGCGGAGCGGAGGGTGGTGAGCGCGGACTCCACGAGGCCGCGGAGCCGGTCGACGATGGAGTCGCGGTTGCGCTCCAACTGGGCCAGCTCGTCGGTGAGGACACGGAGCCGGGGTGCGAAGGCGGAGGCCCACTTCTCGGCGTGCTCGGGCAGCGCCGCGGCCGGCAGCTCGCGGATCTGCTGTCGGGCCGGGGTGCGGACCTGTTCGTAGCGGGTGGAGTTGGCGTGCCGTACGAGGACGTCGCTCGCTTCCCGCACGGCGCTCTCGGCGGCGGAGAGATCGGCGGCGCAGCCGCGCAGCGAGCGCCGGGCCTCGGCCGCGGACTGCCGGGCTTCGTCGAGGTTGCCCGGGTACGGCTCGGGGGCCTCGGTGTCGTCGTCCGCGCCGTGGTCCCTGAGGAGGTCGCGCAGGAGTGCCGCGGTCTCGTCGAAGCCGCCTGCCGAGTCCTCTGCGGTGCGGTGGGCGTGCAGCAGCTCGGCGTGGGCGGCGCGGGCGGTGTCCAGGGTTGCGGTGGCGGTGGCCAGTTCGGCCGTGGCGCTACGCAGGAGGGTCTGGGCCTGTTCGGCGTCGGCGGGGACCAGCTCGTCGGGGAGTTCGGTGTGGTGGGTCTCGCCGTCGACCGGGGCCAGGCGCTCGGCCTCGCCCCGCAGCCGGCCCAGCTGCTCGCTCGCGGTGGAGGCCCTGCTCTCCAGTAGCTGGACGAGGGACTCCGCGCGGGCGGCGGCCGCCTGCCGGGAGGGGCCGTCGGCGCCGTCCGTGGATTCGAGGAGTTGGGCGGCCCGGGTGCGGACCTTGTTGGTGAGCCGGTCCAGCTCGGCGAGGGCGGCGCTCTCGTCGCTCTCCGCGCGGGCCTGTTCGGCGCGTAGGTCGGCGCCGACGCCCACCTTCTCGTAGAGCTGGGATGCGGCCCGGTAGGCCTCCCGCAGCGCGGGAAGTGCGGGGCGCGCGGGTCCGCCCACGGGCTCGGGAAGGTGCTCGGGGGCGCCTGCGATCTCGGCACGTTCGGCGCGCAGGGCGCGGGCGGTGCGTCGGGCGTCGTCGGCGGCGCGCTGGGCGGCCCTGCGGTCCTCGTCGGCGGCGCGGGCCCGCTCCAGGCAGACGGTGGCGCGGGCCTCGGACTCGGCTGCCTCGTCGGTCAGTTCGCGCAGTTTCGCCTGCCAGGCCGCACGTTCGCGGAGCCGGAAGGCGAGGCCCGCGAGGGCGTCAGCGGCGCGGCGGGCGCGCTGGGCGGCCTCCTGGCGTTCGTCGCGTACACGAGCGGTGTCCGCGGCGGCCTCGTCGGCCTCGGCACGTACGGTACGGGCTTCGACGAGCGCGGCTTCGGCCGTTTCGGCGGCCGTACGGGCGGTGTGGGCGGCTTCGGCGAGTTCGGCGAGCATGCCGGGTGGGCAGTCGGCACGCCAGGAGCCGATGCGGGCGGCGAGGGAGCGGTCGGCGGTGAGGCGGGCCGCGAGGGTACGGATGTCCTCGTCGCGGGCGGCGGCCCTGCTCCTGAGGGCCTGCCGCTCCTCGTCGGCCGCGTGTTCGTCGTGCATCGCCGGGTTCGGCGGGACGAGGAACACCCCCTCCGTGTTCGCGGCCGCACCCGTGCCGGTGGCCGGGACGGGTGCGAGCAGCGCGGCGGCGGTGCCGACGGCGACGGCGGAGCGCGGCAGCAGGGCGGCGCCGCTCAGGACGTCGCGGGCGCGGGCGTGCGAGTCGGGGTCGGTGATGACCACGCCATCGACGAGTTCGGGACGGGCGGCGAGGACGGCCGCGTGATCGGCGGGGTCGACGGCCTGGGCGAGGTATCGCCAGCCGGGCAGGGCGGGGATGCCGTGCTCGCCGAGGTATTCGACGGTGGCGAGGACATCGGGGCCGGGCGGCAGCAGCCCGCCGTCGCCGAGTGCGCCGAGGATGCGGGAGTCGTCGGCGGCCGCGGTACGCAGTTCGAAGAGGCGGCGTTCGGCGGAGGCGATGCCCTGGTCGAGCAGCTCCCGCAGTTCGTCGGCGCTGCGGTCGAGCTCCTGGGCGCTGAGCGGCTGTTCGGGGGCGGCGGGCTGCTCGACCGTAGCGGTGTGTGTGGCGTGGGGGGCCTGGTCCGACCGGTCTGTCCGGCCTCCCTGGCCTGCCTGGTCCTGGTGGTCCGTGCTGTGCGGGGCGTCTGGGTCCGCCTCCGTTCCGGCCGCGCCGCTGCGGGGCCGGGGCACGCCGGTGCTCCGCGTGGAGGGCAGGCCCAGCAGGTCGGCCAGCCGGTGCTCGGCGGCGATCGACTCGGCGGTCCTGAGCTCGGCCTCGTACGACTGTTCCGCGGCCTGTGCGGCATCGGCGGCGCGCGCCGCGGCGAGTTCGGCGCGGCTTTCGGCGGCTGCGGCTTCCCTGGCCACGTCGGCCGCCGAGCGGGCGGCCTGCCTGGCAGTGTCCCAAGCGGCGACGGTGGATTGTTCGGCGTCACTCGCGGCGAGGGCGGCGCGCGCCGGGTCGGCGTCCGGTGCGGTGTTGTCGAGCCAGCCTGCCCGTACCGCCTCTGCCGTTTCCTGCTCGACCTCGGCGAGGCGCTGGCGCAGATGTCCGGCCTCGCTGCGGGCGCGCTGGGCCTCGGTGGCGGCGGTGGTGGCGTCGCGGTGGGCGGTCTCGCCCGCCGTCTGGAGGGTGTCGGAGCGCTCCTCCTCCTCGTTGGCCAGCGTCTCGCCGGCCTCCGCCGCGGTATGCAGGGCCCGTACGAGATCGGCGGCGGCCTCGGCGCGGGCTGCGAGCGCGGGCGCGGCGTCCCGCTCGGCCTCACGGATGGCGACGGCGACTCGTGCGGAGCGGTCGGCGGCGGCGCGGTGTCGCAGCACGGCCTCGGCGGCCTGCCAGGCGGAGTGCAGGGTGCGGGCGTCGCCCAGTTCGCGGCGCTGGGCGGCCGCGCCCTTCTCCGCCGCGGTCAGGGCCAGGGAGGCGTGCCGGTAGGCCAGTTCGGCGGCGATCAGGGCGCTGCGGCTGCGGGCGTCCTCGGCCGTGGTGACGGTGTGCGCGGCGCCCGTCACCTGCTGGGCCAGCTCGGCGGTCCGGCCGCGCTCCTGGCCGGCGCGGGCGGAGAGTCTGCGGGCGAGCATGCGGGTGCGGCGCTCGGCCCCCGCGTGGATGTCCCGGGCACGGGAACGCGTGTCGGCGGCCTCCACGATCCGGCCGAGCAGATCGACCGAGCCCGCGGTGAAGTCGCGCTCCGCGGTCAGCTCGGCGCGGCGGCCCAGCTTGTTGCCGAAGCCGCTCACCAGGTCGGCGAGGCCGTCCGTGTCGCGGGTGTCGGTGACGGCGCGCAGGAGCAGATCGGTGAAGTCGGAGTCCTTCTTGACCGCGAAGAGGCCCGCCGCCTCGCCCTCGTCGGCGTTCATCTCGCGCTGGTAGCGGAAGAGTTCGGGGTCGAGGCCGAGGTCTCCGAGGTGCTCGTTCCAGCGGTCGTGGATCTCTTCCCAGTGCACATCGAGGTGCTGGTAGAACTTGCCCGCCTCGGTCAGGGCATCGCGGAAGCCCTTCATCGTGCGGCGTCGGCCCTGCGCGCCGGAGGCGCCTTCGACGGGGCGGCGCACGGAGGTGGCCTCGGCGACCGGCAGGGAGTCCAGGCTGAGCCCGGGCCCGGGCCGGAAGGAGTACCAGGCCTCGGCGAACTTCCGCGGGTCGTTGGAGACCTGCCGTCCGCGCCACTCGCTGACCTTTCCGACGACCACGCACTCGCCGGTGAGGGTGTGCTGCCACTCCAGGGCGACATGCCCGCAGTCGTCGGCGAGCAGGAACTTGCGCAGTACGCCGGAGCTGGCGCCGCCGAGGGTGTTGCGGTGGCCGGGCAGCATCACCGAGAAGATCAGCTTCAGCAGCACCGACTTGCCGCCGCCGTTCTCCAGGAAGAGCACCCCGGCGGGAGCGGGGCGGCGCGGTGGGCCGACCGGCTCCTCCTCGAAGAACTCCGCCTGGGCCGGGGCGGGATTGGGTACGGGCTCTCCCACTCCGCGCAGGTCAAGCACGGTGTCGGCGTAGCGCGCACCGGCAGGCCCGATGGAGTAGAGGCGGACCCGGGACAACTCGTACATGGCGGCGGACTCTCGTCGTTCAGACAGCGGGAGGGAGACTGCGGTGGTGGGGCTGGCTGGTCAGGCGTGGAAGGGCAGTCCGGCGTCGGCGACCAGCTCCAGGTCGTCCGTCCCGGGCGGCGGCAGCAGCGTCGCCGTTCCGTCGCTGACCGGTACGACTCCGAGCTCCAGAAGTTCGGCCATGGCGGCGCTGCCGGCCATGTCGCGGACCTGGAGCTGGTAGCGGGCGGTGGTGCGGAAGGCGCCTCCGGCGTCGTCCCCGGTGCGCTGGAGGAAGCCGGAGTCGGTGAGGAAGGCGACGGCCTTGCCGACGATGCCGGTGGTGGAGCCGGCCAGCCGCCGGGCGTCCTTCGTGGCTCCGGTGGAGCTGCGCCGGGCGTAGATCCGCCAGGCCGCCTCCAGTCCGGGGGCGTCGGTGGCCGGGTCGGTGTTGTCGCCGTGCTCCTCGGCGCGCTCCTCCAGGCGGCGGCAGGCCTGGCGTACGAACGAGTCGACGCCGTTGACGGTGATCCGGCCGATGTACGCGTCGTCGGCGAGGTCCTCGGGGCGGGGGAAGGCCATGGCGGCGACGGCGAGGTGTGCGAGTCCGTGGAGGAAGCGGTCGGCGGAGTCGGACGAGGCGCGGCGGGCGTAGTCGCCCATGCGGACGGCGAAAACCGAGCCTTCGGCGGCGGTCACAGCCATGCCGGCCCGGGTGGACACCTCCAGCACGACCAGGCCGAGTCCGGTCGCCACGGCGTCGGCGAGCCGGGCGAACGCGGGCTCCTCCCGGTAGCGGCGGAGCAGTTCGGCGTACTCGGCGTCGCGTGCGGGCAGCAGTTTGGGCTGCAGTCCGAAGGAGACGAGCCGGGCGGCGTCGGCTGCGTCGGCCGGGGTGATGGGTGCGGTGGCGACGGGTCCCGCCGGGTCGGCGGACGTCGTGCTCTCGGTCGCGTACGCGGCGGTCGGCTCGCCCCACACGTCGGCGTGCTGTGCGCGGTGGTCGCTCACGACTGTCGCTCCTTGCTGCGGAAACTCTTCGGTACGGGGTGGACGGCGCCGCGTCTCACGGCGTCCGTCCCGGGCGGCGCGGTCCGGTCCGTACACACGACTGGGGTGCCGGGTGGCCGACGATGCCCATGGCCGGGGTGCGCCGGGCGGATCGGCATTCCGTGTGCCTCACATGGCGCGCCGCTCATGACGCCTCCGAGCGGTCCGCGGCCATTGCGGCCGCGTCCAGCAGGGCCGTACCCACTATCAGATCCGCACCGCCGAACTCCAGGTCGTCGAGCTGTGTCCCGTCGTCGACGGAGAACAACAGGCGCTGCTCGCCCTGCCGGTAGGCGGTGCCGACCGGCGGGCTCGCGGCGTGCACCGCGAGCAGGGCGACCAGATAGGGCAGTTCGGGATCGCGGCGCCGGGCCTCCGCGAGGAGTCCGGAGAGTCGGCGCGGGGCGTCGTGCTCCAGGTCGAGGAGTTCCATGGCGCTCGCTAGCTGCTCCTCGCTGAACCTGCTGTCGTCCGGCGTGGCGATCAGATCGGGTTCGGGCATTTCGGCGCCCAGGTGCTCCCGCTCCAGGGGCGGCGTGAGCAGCATGTCGACGAGATCGCCCACCCGTACCGAGGTGGGGGTGCGCATCCCGGTGCCATGGGTGAAGAACACATCCGTGACGCGGATGGCCTGCTCGACGGGGAGCGGCAGCAGCGGGGCGACCAGCTGACCGTACAGATCGAGGCCCGTACGGGCCGTGGGGGTGGCGAACGCCTGCCGGTCCTGTTCGGCGCGGAACAGCGGTCCGGCTTCCAGCAGGCGGGACTGCAGCTGGGTGTGGCGGCGGATGCAGTCCTTGACGATGTCGACGAGTTCGGCGGCGCGCCGCTTGTGCTCGGGCTCCTCGGCTTCGTCGCGCGCCCTGCGGATGTTGGTGAGGATCGCGTTCTCGTGGCGGTAGCGGTCGGCGACGTGGTCGAGCGCTTCGGCGATCATGTCGGGCACGGCGTTGAGCCAGTCGACGGCCCGGACGTTGCGCCGGGTGGCCTCCAGCGTCTTACGGAGGGTCTCCGCGTACTGAACGGTCCGGTACCGGGCCTGCTCGGCGGCGAGCTGTGCGTCCGCGAGGCGGCCCCGGCTGATGAGGACCTCCAGCTTCACCTCGGCGGCGATCTGGGCGCTGGTGACGTCCGTGTCGAGGGCGCCGACCAGGACGTTGACCGCTTCGTCGGTGGCCCGGAGATAGACGGTGCCGCCGTATCCCGGGACCTCTTCAATCAGTTTGAAGTCGTAATCGCGACGGACATACACCCCATCGGGTCCGAAAGTGCCGTACACCGCACGGAATCCGCGGTCGACGCTACCGACGTTGATCAGATTCTCCAGCACCCAGCGGGCGACCCGCTCGTGCTCGGCGGCCGGGCGGTGCGGGGCCTGGGCTGCGACGCGGGGAAGAAGCCTGGTCACTATCTGGTCGTGGTCGGCACCCGTGTCGAAGTCCATGTTGAGGGTGACGAGGTCGATCGCCGCGAGTGCGACTTCGGCCATCGCGTAGACGGTGTACTCACCGGCCAGATTCGCCTTGCGCACATCGAGATCGTGCAGCGGCGCCGTGCAGGCGAGCGCGCGCAGCCGCCGCGAGAGCCCCTCGTCGGCGGCGGGGCCCGGGGCGGGCCGCGGCGCCGCGCTGAGCTGGGGCGCAGCGTTGTCCGTGTAGGCAGGCGAAGTCACGTTGCACAGATTAGGTCCTCACCCTGACAACGGTCGAAACGGCGCAGAAGCAACCCCTTTCCCGGATCCGCCCGGCGAGGACTTCACAGTGGTTCGCCGGTGCGTTCCGCACGGCCGTCACGGCCGTCACAGTCAGGATCCGGGGCTCCGTAGCCCCCGCCGCCCGGTGTGCGGAGCACCAGTACGTCGCCTCGCTCCAGGTCGGCCGTGTCGCAGCCTCGCAGCGGTGTGACCGTCCGGCCGTCGGCGCGCTCGATGTGCTGGTCGCCCAGGGCGCCGGGTTCTCCGCCCGCCATGCCGTAAGGACGGACCCTGCGGTGGCCGGAGAGCAGTGCCACGGTGACGGGTTCGAGGAAGCGGATTCGGCGCTCCACTCCACAGCCGCCGTGCCAACGCCCCATACCCCCGCTGCCGTCCCGCACCCGGAAGCTCTCCAGCAGCACGGGGTAGCGCCATTCGAGGACTTCGGGGTCGGTGAGCCGGGAGTTGGTCATATGGGTCTGTACGGCGTCGGCGCCGTCGAAGCCGTCGCCGGCGCCCGAGCCGCTCGCCACGGTCTCGTAGTACTGGACCCGTTCGTTGCCGAAGGTGAGGTTGTTCATGGTGCCCGAGCCCTCGGCCTGGATGCCGAGCGCCGCGTACAGGGCGCCGGTGACGGCCTGGGACGTTTCCACGTTTCCCGCGACGGTGGCCGCCGGAGGGACGGGGGCCAGCATGGAGCCCTCCGGAATTCTGACCTCCAGGGGCTTGAGGCAGCCGCTGTTGAGCGGGATGTCGTCGGCGACCAGGGTCCGGAAGACGTACAGCACAGCCGCCATGACCACGGATTTCGGCGCGTTGAAGTTCCCCGGCTGCTGCGGTGAGGTGCCGCTGAAGTCGACGACCGCGCTGCGGGCGGCCCGGTCCATGGTGAGGGCGACCTCGATGACCGCGCCGTTGTCGGTCTCGTAGCGGTAGGCGCCGTCGTGCAGTTCGGCGATGATCCGGCGGACGGACTCCTCGGCGTTGTCCTGTACGTGTCCCATGTACGCGGCGACGACATCGGGCCCGAACTGCTCCACCATGTGCCGGAGTTCGGCGATGCCTTTCTCATTGGCGGCGATCTGGGCGCGCAGATCGGCGAGGTTGGTGTCCGGGTCACGGGAGGGGTACGCGGCGGCGGTGAGCAGTTCGCGTGTCCCGGCCTCGCGGAGCCTGCCGTCCCGTACCAGCAGCCAGTTGTCGAACAGCACTCCTTCCTCGTGGATGGTGCGGCTGAAGGCGGGCATGGAACCGGGGGTGATGCCGCCGATCTCGGCGTGGTGTCCACGTGAGGCCACGAGGAAGCGCAGCTGCGGCCCTTGGTCACCGGTCTCTTCGAACACGGGCGTCACCACGGTCACATCGGGCAGATGGGTGCCGCCGTGGTACGGATCGTTGATGGCGTACACATCGCCGGGACGCATCGCGCCGCTGTTGCGCCGCAGCACCTCCTTGATGGACTCCCCCATCGAGCCGAGGTGGACGGGGATGTGCGGGGCATTGGCGATCAGATTGCCGTCCGCGTCGAACAGGGCGCAGGAGAAGTCGAGCCGCTCCTTGATGTTGACGGAGTGGGCGGTGTTCTCCAGGCGCACGCCCATCTGTTCGGCGATCGACATGAAGAGGTTGTTGAAGACCTCCAGCATGACGGGGTCGACCCGCGTGCCGACGGCCGTCCGGTCCGGGCGCGGGCGGACCCGGGTGAGCAACAGATGGCCGGTGTCGGCGAGAGCGGCCTGCCAGCCGGGGTCGACGACGGTGGTGGCATCCGCCTCGGCGATCACGGCAGGGCCGGTCACGGTGTCCGCGGGGTGCAGCTCCTCGCGCCGGTGGAGCGGGGTGTCCTGCCATCGCCCGTCGGCGAACATCCTTACGGTGTCGTGTGGTTGAGGGTGTGTTCTCTCGCGGGGAGTGCGGTCGGCCGGGCGCGGTTCGTGCCGGCCCGCCGACCCGATCGCCTCGACCGACACCGCCTCGACGACCAGGGGTTTGTCCATGGTGAACGCATAGCGTGCGCGGTGCTCGGTGGTGAAGGCCTCGGCCATGGCGGGGGCACTGTCCAGGTCGACGGGCAGGCTCGAATCCGTACCGGCGTAGCGCAGAAGCACGCGGGCGTGCGTGCTGATCGCGCTGTCGGGGATGGCGTCGGCGCGCAGTTCGGCGCGGGTACGGGCCGCGAGTTCGTCGCAGAGTTCGCCCACCGTGGTCCGCGTCGCCTCGTTCAGTACCGCTTCGACGGACTGTTCGCGCATCGCGGTGGCGTCGGCGAGACCGATGCCGTACGCGGACAGCACACCGGCCAGGGGCGGTACGAGGACCGTGTCGATGCCCAGGGCGTCGGCGACGGCGCAGACGTGCTGCCCTCCGGCGCCACCGAAACCGGTCAGGGCGTAGCGGGTGATGTCGTGTCCGCGCTGTACGGAGATCTTCTTGACCGCGTTCGCCATGTTGAGCACGGCGATCTCCAGGAACCCGGCGGCGACCTCGGCGGCCGTGCGGCGCGTTCCGGTGGCGTGCGCCACCTCGTCGGCAAGCGCGTCGAAGCGTTCTCCGACGAGGTCCGCGTCGAGCGGAAGGTCGCCGTCCGGTCCGAAGACGGCCGGGAAGTGCGCGGGCTGGACCCGGCCGAGCATCACATTGGCGTCGGTGACGGTCAGCGGCCCGCCGCGGCGGTAGCAGGCCGGGCCGGGGATCGCGCCCGCCGAGTCGGGGCCGACGCGGTAGCGGTGGCCGTCGAAGTGCAGGACGGAGCCGCCGCCGGCCGCGACGGTGTGGATGTTCATCATGGGCGCGCGCATCCGCACACCGGCCACCTGGGTGCCGAGCTCGCGCTCGAACTCGCCCGCGTAGTGCGACACATCGGTGGATGTGCCGCCCATGTCGAAGCCGATGACCCGGTCGAATCCGGCCTGTCCGGAGGTTCGGGCCATGCCGACGACACCACCGGCGGGGCCGGAGAGCACCGCGTCCTTGCCCCGGAAGTGCGAGGCCTCGCGCAGCCCGCCGTTGGACTGCATGAACATCAGCCGGATGCCGCCGAGTTCACCGGCGACCTCGTCGACGTACCGGCGCAGGATCGGTGAGAGATAGGCGTCGACGACGGTGGTGTCGCCGCGTGGGACGAGCTTGATCAGCGGGCTCACCTCGTGCGAACAGCTGACCTGGGTGAAGCCTGCCTCGCGGGCTGCGGCGGCCACCACGCTCTCGTGTCCGGGGTGGCGGTAGCCGTGCATCAGGACGATCGCCGCACTGCGCAGGCCGTCGGCCCGGGCGGCCCTCAGTCGCTCGGCCACCGCTTCGCGGTCGAGTGGTGTCACGACCCGGCCCCGGGCGTCGATCCGCTCGTGGACCTCGATCACCCGCTCGTACACGGCCTCGGGCAGCAGGATGTGGCGGTCGAAGAGCCTCGGCCTGTTCTGGTACGCGATGCGCAGCGCGTCCCGGAAGCCTTCCGTGATGACCAGGACGGTCGGCTCCCCGCGCCGCTCCAGGAGGGCATTGGTGGCGACCGTCGTGCCGATCTTCACCGTGCCGACCCGGTCGGCGGGGATCGGGACGGTGCGGCCGAGACCCAGCAGCCCCCGGATGCCGGCCACGGCGGCGTCGCGGTAGCGGTCCGGGTCGTGGGAGAGCAACTTGCGGGTGACCAGCTTCCCGTCGGGATCCCGGCCCACGACATCGGTGAACGTCCCGCCACGGTCGATCCAGAACTCCCAGCGTCCGGTCATCCCTCCATACTGACCCGCGGCTACGGACAACGGGCCGGACGGCACGGCCCTCTTCCCGGCGGGCGGTGCGGTGGGGTGCGTAGACGGCTCACCGGTCGGAGTTCGGCGCGGCGGGCGGTGAGGGCGGCCGTCGGCCGGCGGCTCGGAGGTGCCGCGCCGTGCGACGGTTCGCGCCGCCCGCCCGTTCGCGCCGCGCGCCCCCCGACGCGCCACTGTGTGTACTCCGGTCAGACCGCGGGGGTGTCGGGCCCGATCCTGCTGCGTACCGCTGTCTGCACCTCGGCCTCCTCGGCCGGGTCCGCGGCGAGTCGGCGCAGCCGCTCGGCGACCCTGATGTCGCCGGTCTCCGCGTGGAGTGCGGCGACCTCACGGGTGGTCTCCTCGCAGTCCCACAGGCATTCGACGGCGAATCCGGTGGCGAAGGAGGGGTCGGTCGCGGCCAGTGCGCGAGCCGCTCGGCCGCGCAGGTGCGAGGACGACGTCTCCCGGTAGACATGGCGCAGTACGGGGGCCGCGCAGGCGATGCCCAGCCGGCCCGAGCCGTCCACGAGGGTCCACAGGCGTGGTGCGTCCGGTCCTTCGCCCCGTACGGCCTCGCGGAGCGCGCCGAGGACCAGTGGGGCGTCCTGGGCGCCGCCGCGGCAGGCGAGCACACCGGCCGCGGCGGCGCCGAGCGCGTCGGGCCGTCGGGCCCAGCTCCTGGCGCGGTCCACCGCGGCGTCGCCGCACATCCGCTCGAAGGCGGCGACGGCCGCGTCGGCAACGGCGCTCGAAGCGCCGACCGCGGCGATCTCGATCAGTTCGAGCACGGCCGGATCCCTGGCCTCGGCCAGATAGTGAAGGGCGGCGCAACGCGCGCCTGCCGGGCCGCTGCGGGCGGCCTCGATGATCGTGGACCGGTCCTCGGGGCCGGCAACGGCGGTGAGGCAGCGGGCGGCCGGCACATGGAGGGCGCTGCCGCGTTCGAGTCCCTGCTGGGCCCAGTCGAAGACGGCCTGGACGCTCCAGCCGGGGCGGGGGCCGCCCGGCCGCATCTGTCGCTGCCACCGGTCGAAGGAGCCCTGTTCCGAGGCGGCCCTGACCCTGGCGCCGACCGCTTCGCGCGGGTCGTCGGCCCAGAGCCGCCAGGGGCGGGGTTCGAAGGCGTCCCGTACGGCGGCGGCCAACTGGGCGGCGCCCTCCTCGGTGGCCGGGAACCGACCGAGCACGGGTACGGCGAGGGCGCGGAGCCCCGCGTCGTCGTCTCGCAGGGCGAGCTCGTCCAGGGCCCAGGCCCAGTTGGCTCCGGTCGCGGCGTACCGCCGCAGCAGGGCCAAAGCATCGTCCCGTCCGTACGAGGCGAGGTGGCCGAGTACGGCGAGGGCCAGCCCGGTACGCGAGTCGTCGGTGTGGACGTGGTCATCGGGATCGCACAGGTGGCGCTCGATCTCTTCGATACCGCCGTCGAGGTCGAGATACAGGCGTGCGTAGTAGAGCGAGCGGTTCTCCACCTGCCAGTCGTGACGCGGATCGCTCAGGACGCAGTGGTTGAGAGCCGCCAGGGCCTCGGGGCGTGGTGCGGCGAGCGCGTGGAGCGTGCCGTCGCCACGGCCCCTCTGCAGCAGGCCGAGCAGGGTGCCGCTCGGCGCTATGAACGGATCAAACATGAAAAAAGCCTCACATCAAGCTGTCGACGCAACCGGGACTGTGCAGTTCCAAGTGCCGGGTGGGGCACTACGCCGCGCAGCAACATGATCGGCCGACCGCCGTCTTCCGCTTGGTGTAGACCATCTTCCTCTGCCTCTCGTCGGTGGCCCGAACCGGGCCCGCGACGTCATGATGACCCAGCCATTTCGCCACCGCGACCACATTTACGGCGTACCCGGTCAGCGGGAGCCGAAGAGTTCCAGCAGGTCGGCCTTGCCGAACATGCGTGCAGTGTCCAGTGCGGAGGGGGTTCCGGCCGCCGGGTCGGCCCCTGCGGCGAGCAGCGCCTCGATCACCGCGTCCTCGCTCTTGAAGACGGCTCCGGCGAGCGGTGTCTGTCCGCGGTCGTTGGCCCGGTCCGGGTCGGCGCCACGGCCGACGAGGGCGGTGACCGCGGCGGCATGCCCGTGATAGGCAGCGAGCATCAGCAGCGAATCGCCCCGGTCATTGGTGAGGTTCACGGGAACACCCGCATCGACATACGCGGCGAGCGTTTCGGTCTCACCGCGGCGGGCCAGGTCGAAGACCTTCGTCGCCAGCTCGACCACCTCGGGATCGGGGTTCTCGCTCATCGGACGGACCGCCTTCCATTAACCGATTTCACCGCTGTTGACCTGCTGGGGCGTACGCCGTAGAGGCCGCACGAGTGAACCGACAGGGTACTGCTCGACCACGCCCATGACCCGGCCCGCCCGCGACAAGAGATCGCGCCCCGTGGCGGCGGAACAGCGTGCCACATCGAATGGTTCGTCCCGTCGACGCTCACCCATGGGCCAACCGAGTGAAAATAAAGACTTTTCACCCAAATACAGCTTTTATCGTATAGATACTTCCGGTGAACCTGGAAGGACTCATGGTGACTGTCCCCCCAATCAGGAGAACCTCTCATGATCCTGTCCATGTCAGGCGTAGTCATCCTCGGCATCATCGTCTTCCTGTTCTTCAGGAAGGACGGCCTCAAGGCATCGCACGCCCTCGTCACTGCCATGTTCGGCTTCTATCTGGCAGGCACAGCCATCGCACCGAGCATCACCGCGGGCGGCGCGAGTCTCGCCAGCCTTTTGCAGGGGATCAAATTCTGACTCTCCGCGACCGCTCCCACCCCTTACAGGAGACCGACGTGGCCCGGCGACCACTCCCCCGCATTCTGAGCAGCGGCAGCGCATCGATCACTCGCAGTCGCGAGTTCGCGCGCACGGCCGCCGACAACGCCACCGACGTCCTTTATCCGCTGATCACGATCACTCGTGGTCTACGACTGCTGGCCGGAGCCGGACGGCAGAAGTGGGCCGCGACGCCCAAGGACAAGCGTGGTCCGACGCTGTCCCTCGTCGCGGCCTGCCTACTCGTGGTCGCGCTGATCCCGTACGGGTCCATGCTCGCCCTGGTCACGGTAATGGGCGCCGCCGCATGGAAGGGACGGGGGCGGACCCCCGTGAAGACCGGTCCCGACAAGGCGGAGACAGGACGGCTGCCTTCCCTGTACGGGGCGCTCGTGCCGTACTTCTCCGTGGCCGACGACCCCAGCCCGTTGTTCGCCCACGGCGGCGACTGGAAGAAGGTCTTCGACGGTTACGAGTTCGACGGCGACGGGCGCCTGACGCGTCTCCAGGTGACGTACCCCGCCTACTTCACCGACAGCGAGGCCGCCTCCCGCACCCGGATCGAGCAGCTGCTGCACGCCAAGTCCGGCCGCGGCCGCGAGTACCACTTCGCCTGGGACGAGGAGGGCAACCGGCTCGTCATGAGCGTGCTCGACGCCTTGCCCACCTCGATCGGGGCCCAGCGCTTCGTCACCGCACCGGGCGAGACCGTGCTGGGCTTCACCGACGGCGACGCGGTGCAGCGCACCGTTCCCGTGCACGACGGCGACGCGACCCGTGACGCACCTCCGGTCGTCTGGCGGACCGGTGCCCGCTCCACCGAGCCGCATCTGCTGGCCGTCGGCCAGCCCGGAAGCGGCACCACCACGCTGATGCGCTCCATCGCCCTCCAGGCGCTCCAGCACGGCGACATCCTGATCATCGAAGGCAGCGGAACCGGCGAGTACGCCTGCCTGACCGGTCGCGACGGCGTACTGGCCGTGGAGTGCGGCCTGGCAGGCGCGCTGGCGAGCCTGGAGTGGGCGGCCCACGAGACGGAGCGGCGGCTGATCGCCGCGAACCGGGCCCGACAGTCCGGCCACCCCGCCCCCGACGACATCAAACGCCCGCTCTGGATCCTGCTGGACCGGCCCAGCGTCCTCGGTCACCTGGCGGCCGCCGACGGCAGGCCCGATCCTCAGGAACTGCTCCAAGTGCCGTTGCGGCACGGCAGGGCGGCCAACGTCACCGTGGTCATGACCGATCAGTTCGACAGCCTGGACACCCTCGGCGAGACCGTACGCACCCACACCAGGGCCCGGGTCGTACTCGGCGACTGTTCCCGCGAGCAGGTCGAGTCGGTGCTCGGCACGGAACCGCACACCACCCCGACACCCGACGTCCCGCCCGGCCGGGGGTACGCGCGACTAGGCGCCGGTCCCGTGCTGCGGCTCCAGGTCCCGGCCACACCCGACCCGTACGACGAGGCGACCAGCGAGACACAGCGGCAGGCGGTCCTCGGTCTGCTCCCCGGACGGCAGGAGCCGGTCGAGGCGGCTGTGCCCATCGAGACGGGCGTGCCCGTGGACGCGACCGTGCCGATCGAGGCGAGCGTCCCGGACCCGGCGATGCCGCACACTCCGACCGCGGCCGTGGCCATGGAGGGCATGAAGGTCGCTGACTGAACGGAACGCACAGGACAGCGCGGGGTTGACTGATCAGCCGATCCGTCAACCCCGCGCCGCAGTGTCGGTCAGGCGACGAACGTCCGCGGCGCCTCCACCCCCGCGCCCGCCCCCGAAGCCACCAGCCGCGCCGCCGCCGCGAGTCGCACCGCCGCCTCGTCCGCGACCGGCCCCGCAACGGTGAACGGCAGCCGTACGTACCCCTCGAAGGCACCGTCGACACCGAACCGGGGGCCGGAGGGAACGCGTACACCGACCCGCTCCCCCGCCACCGCGAGCCGCGAGCCGGAGAGGCCGCCGGTACGCACCCAGAGCGTCAGACCACCGCGCGGAACCGAGAACTCCCAGTCCGGCAACTCCCGGCGCACCGCGGCGACGAGCGAGTCCCGGTTCTCCCGCGCCTGTTCGCGCCGGACCTGCACGGCCTGCTCCCAGCCACCGGTACGCATCAGCCAGTTGACCGCGAGCTGTTCCAGGACGGGCGTCCCCATGTCGGCGTAGGCGCGGGCGGCCACCAGGCTGCGGATCACATCCGGGGCGGCGCGCACCCAGCCGATCCGCATACCGGCCCAGAAGGCCTTGCTCGCCGATCCGACGGTGAGGACGGTGGAGCCCGCCGGATCGAAGGCGCAGACCCGGCGCGGCATCTGCACATCGGCGTCGAGATACAGCTCGTTCATGGTCTCGTCGACGACCAGGACCGTGCCGGCGGAGCGGGCCGCGTCCACCAGCTCGCGCCGCCGGTCCTCGTCGGCCAGTGCTCCGGTGGGGTTATGGAAGTCTGCGACGACATAGGCGAGCCGCGGCGCCGCGTCCCGCAGCACCTGTCGCCAGCGGTTCATGTCCCAGCCGCCGAGCCCCTCCTCCATCGCCACCGGCACCAGCCGGGCGCCCGCCTCCCGCATCAGCTGCAGGATGTTGGCGTAGCTCGGGGACTCCACCGCGATGCGCTCTCCGCGGCCCGCGAAGAGATGGCAGATCGCGTCGATCGCGCCCATCGCCCCGGTGGTGACCATGATCTGTTCGGGCATGGTCGAGATGCCGCGCTCGGTGTAGCGGTCGGCGATCATCTGCCGCAGTGCGGGCAGTCCGGCCGGGTAGTCGCCATGGGTGTGGGCGTACGGCGCCAGTTCCTCCAGGGCGCCCTGGACCGCCCGGGTCAGCCACGGTTCGGGGGCGGGCAGCGACGCGCAGCCGAGGTCGATCATCGAACCGAGCGACTCCGGAGGAAGCGGTTCCAGACCGCGGGCGGGCAGCGGATTGCCCGCGGGGACGGCGGTCCAGCTGCCGGCTCCGCGGCGGGACTCCAGGAACCCCTCGGTCCGCAGCGCCTCGTACGCGGCGGCGACGGTGGTACGGCTGACGGACAGGGCGAGCGCCAGTTCGCGCTCTGCGGGGAGCCGCGCGGCCACAGGCACCCGGCCTTCGAGGACGAGCAGCCGGACCCCGTCGGCCAGCGCGCGGTAGGCGGGTGGCCTGCGGGCGCCCCGTCCGGCGGGCCTGGGCTGTTGGGCATGGAGCTGCCTGGCGAGCTGCGCCGCTCCGACTACCGAAGTCCACTGGGCCATGGAAATCAGTCCACCTTCCTCGGATTGGCCATAGTTGGCAGCCAATCCCCTGCCACAGAGTGACATGCGGCAGTCCACCACCACCACTCCAGGGGGCACTTCTTGTCCATCACCTCCGTCCCTCGCTGGACACACCTCACCCGACGACTGATTCAGCTGTACGCCGGTCTCGCGCTGTACGGGGCGAGCTCGGCGCTCCTGGTCCGCGCCGGACTCGGCCTCGAACCCTGGGGGGTGCTGCATCAGGGGCTCGCCGAGCGCACCGGGCTGTCCATCGGGGTCGTCTCGATCATTGTGGGCGCCGCCGTTCTGCTGCTGTGGATACCGATCAGGCAGCGTCCCGGTCTCGGTACCGTCTCCAATGTCTTCGCCATCGGCATCGCCATGGACGCCACACTGGCCCTCGTACCCGACGTGCACGGCCTCGCCGCACAGATGGCCGTGATGGTCGCCGGTGTCGTGGTCAACGGTGTCGCGACGGGGCTGTACATCGCGGCGCGGTTCGGCCCGGGACCGCGCGACGGGCTCATGACCGGTCTGCATCTGCGCACCGGCCGCTCCATCCGGCTCGTCCGCACGCTGATCGAGGTGGCGGTCGTGGTGACAGGCTTCGCACTCGGCGGCTCCCTCGGCGCGGGCACGGTGCTGTACGCCCTGGCCATCGGCCCGCTCGCCCAGTTCTTCCTGCGCTTCTTCGCGATCGACGGAAAGCCGGCCGAAGAGGCTGCCGCCGCACCCGATGACGCGGCAGCCGCCGCGCCCGGCCGTGCGCATGGCGGCGCTGCCGTCGCGCCCGGGACGGACAACAACGACACCACCGTCACCGCCCGGACACCGGAGCAGGCCATACTGCCGCAGTGACCTCCGTACGCCACCCCTATCTGGACCATCCCGCGACGATCCCCTTCGCCCATCGAGGCGGCGCGGCGAACGGGATCGAGAACACGACGGCCGCGTTCCGGCGGGCCGCCGATGCCGGTTACCGCTACTTCGAGACCGATGTGCACACCACGGCGGACGGCCGTCTGGTCGCCTTTCACGACGCCACCCTGGACCGGGTGACGGATGCCCGGGGCCGGATAGCCGCGCTGCCCTGGAGCGAGGTGCGGCGGGCCAGGGTGGCGGGCCGGGAGCCGCTGCCGCTGTTCGAGGAGCTGCTGGAGGCGTTTCCCGAAGCCCGCTGGAACGTCGACATCAAGGCCGAGTCCGCACTGGTCCCGCTGGTCGATCTGATCCGCCGGGCGGATGCCTGGGACCGGGTGTGCGTCGGCTCGTTCTCGGAGAGCCGGGTCGCCAGGGCGCACCGTCTCGCAGGGCCCGGGCTCGCCACCTCCTACGGCGTCCGCGGCGTGCTGGGCCTGCGGCTCCGCTCGTACGGCATTCCGGCGGCGCTGCGGGCCGGCGCGGTGTGCGTGCAGGTGCCGGAGAGCCAGAACGGCGTCCGGGTGGTCGACCGGCGCTTCGTACGCGAGGCGCACGCACGAGGGCTCCAGGTGCACGTCTGGACGGTGAACGAACCCGAGCGTATGGCAGCGCTCCTCGATCTCGGTGTGGATGGCATCATGACCGATCACATCGAGACGCTGCGTACGGTGCTGAGCGAGCGGGGAGCCTGGGCCTGACGCCGGTCGTACGAGGTCTCCACGGGGAGAGACGAGGGGGGTACGGGTTGAGCGCCGAGACCGCAGACACCGCTGAGCCTACGGAACTCACGACGGGTTCCACCGACGCCGCGAGCCGCAGACGCGAACAGCACGGCTGGTATTTCTACGACTTCGCCTGCTCCGTCTACTCGACGAGTGTCCTGACAGTATTCCTCGGCCCCTACCTGACATCGGTCGCCAAAGCGGCCGCCGACGCCGACGGTTTCGTGCACCCGCTCGGCATACCGGTACGCGCCGGGTCGCTCTTCGCCTACGCCGTCTCCGTCTCGGTCGTGGTCGCGGTGATCGTGATGCCGATCGTGGGCGCTGTCGCGGACCGTACAGGGCGGAAGAAGCCCCTGCTCGCGGCCGCCGCCTATGTGGGGGCCTCCGCGACCACCGGCATGTTCTTCCTGGACGGTCACCGCTATCTGCTGGGCACGTTCCTGCTGATCGTGGCGAACGCCTCGGTCTCGGTGTCGATGGTGCTCTACAACGCCTATCTGCCGCAGATCGCCGAACCTGACGAGCGGGACGCGGTCTCCTCGCGCGGCTGGGCGTTCGGATACACCTCGGGTGCGCTCGTCCTCGTCCTGAATCTGGTCCTGTACACGGGCCATGACTCCTTCGGCCTCTCCGAGTCCGACGCGGTGCGGATCTGTCTCGCCTCGGCCGGCGTCTGGTGGGGTGCTTTCACCCTCGTACCGCTGCGACGGCTGCGCGACCGGCGGGTGGCGCCGGGCGGCGAGGGGGCGGTCGGTTCGGGGTGGCGGCAGCTGATGGCCACCCTGCGCGACATGCGCCGCCATCCTCTGACGCTCTCCTTCCTGCTGGCGTACCTCATCTACAACGACGGTGTGCAGACGGTGATCTCCCAGGCCTCGGTGTACGGGTCCGAGGAGCTGGGCCTCGACCAGACGACGCTGATCACGGCTGTGCTGCTGGTGCAGGTGCTGGCGGTGGCCGGAGCACTGGGGATGGGCCGACTGGCGCGGGTGTACGGCGCGAAGCGCACGATCCTCGGCTCGCTCGTCGTCTGGACGCTGATTCTCGTCGCCGGCTATTTCCTGCCCGCCGACGCGCCGGTCTTCTTCTATCTGCTGGCCTCGGCGATCGGTCTGGTGCTCGGCGGCAGCCAGGCGCTGTCGCGCTCGCTGTTCTCCCATCTGGTGCCGCGCGGCAAGGAGGCCGAATACTTCTCCGCGTACGAGATGAGCGACCGCGGGCTGAGCTGGCTCGGGCCACTGGTGTTCGGGCTCGCATATCAGCTGACCGGAAGCTATCGGGATGCGATCATCTCGTTGGCGATCTTCTTCGCGGTCGGTTCGGTACTGCTCGCAAGGGTGCCGGTGCGGCAGGCCGTGGCGGCTGCGGGCAATCCCGTTCCGAAACGGATTTAGACGTTGAAGTGAAAGGCCGGTAGTGTACGCCTTTGGCCTGCCCGGAGGACCGTTACTGCGAGCGGAAGAAGCCAAACCGTTGGGTGACAACTTCTACCAGATGTGACAAACCGGGCATCGGTGGGTACCTGAACCCTGAAAAAGCAGCGGCACGACGGGCGACGCATGACCGGCAACGGGAATCTTTACCGCCGACCGGGCGTTGACCGGATGACGACGACAGCGACACCTGTCCTGTGGGCGACAAGCCCGGGAGGCACGATTCATGAGTGAGCGAGCTCTCCGCGGCACGCGACTCGTGGTTACCAGCTACGAGACGGACCGCGGCATCGATCTGGCCCCGCGCCAGGCGGTGGAGTACGCATGCCAGAACGGACATCGATTTGAGATGCCGTTCTCGGTAGAGGCGGAAATTCCGCCGGAGTGGGAGTGCAAGGCGTGCGGCGCCATGGCACTCCTGGTGGACGGGGATGGCCCCGAGGAGAAGAAGGGCAAGCCTGCGCGTACGCACTGGGACATGCTCATGGAGCGGCGCACACGCGAGGAGCTGGAGGAGGTGCTGGCCGAGAGGCTGGCGGTTCTGCGCTCCGGAGCCATGAACATCGCCGTGCATCCGCGGGACAGCAGGAAGTCTGCCTGACCGCGCGACATCGCAATACGACAGAGCCGCGGGGGGGGGGGGCCCCCCCGGGGGGGGGGGGCCCCCCCGGGCGGGGGGGGGGGGGGGGGCGCGGGCCGCCGCCAAACCGCGGTGGCCCGGGGGGCCGGCGCGGGTGAAGGGGCCGGGGC
>NZ_JBVHDS010000030.1:36826-68869 GCF_055563255.1 Streptomyces sp. NPDC002958
GCGGTATCTATCCAGCCCGCGGGGCTTGGGGGGGTCTGCTGTTTGGCGGCCGCCGCGGCGAACACCCATAACCGCGGGCGGGGGGGGGGCCCCCCCCCCGGGGGGGCCCCCCCCCCCGCGGCTCTGTCGTATTGCGGTCCGGAATCAGGGATTCAGTGGCTGCCGGGGGCCCTCGTCGGGGCGGGAGCCCGGCTGCGTGCCGTCCTGACGGATGACCTCACCCTGCACAATCTTTCCGTCCGGCCGGTGAATGCGGGCCTGCTGGAAGGCGTCGGAGAAGCTGCCGGGGCCGGCGGCACGCATCCGGCGCTCCAGCGAACTCTCGGCGTACCGGCCCAGCATCGAACGGACCGGTGGCACGAGCAGCAGAAGCCCCGCCACGTCCGAGAGGACCCCGGGGATCATCAGCAGCAGCCCGCCGAGCATCAGGAAGCCGTTGCCCCTGCTGCCCGAGGGTGCGGTCTGAGGGGCGGCGGCGCCGGGCTGCCCGGGCATCTGCTGGAGCGTCTCGGTGAGATTGCGGAAGGCCTGGCGGCCGGCGCGCTTCATCACGGCGACCCCGAGCACGATCCCCGCCGCCAGGAGCAGCAGCACGGTGAACCCGCCCGCCGCGCCGGCCACGACGGTGAGCAGCCAGATCTCCAGCACCGCCCAGGCGGCGATGGCGAGGGGAACGAAGGTACGGGCGCGTGAGCGCCTGGGGGCGGTCGGGTGTGGTGTGCCGGTCGTCATGCTCCCCAGTGTGCCCGTACGGGCGTCCAAACGACGTAAGGGGGTGATCATGAGCGGCGGACCGGCTCCCGCCACCCCGGCGGATCAGATCGCCTTGCGGCCGAGGACCCGGTTCGTACGGGAGGTGACACCCCAGGACGTGACCCGCCAGAGCGCCTCGACCAGGATGTCGCGGCTCATCTTCGAGTCGCCGATCTCGCGGTCCACGAAGGTGATCGGGACTTCGACGACGTGATACCCGGCCTCGATGGCGCGGCGAACCAGGTCGACCTGGAAGCAGTAGCCCTGCGAGGCGACCTGGTCGAGGCCGATGCCCTCCAGGGTCTCGGCGCGGAAGGCCCGGTAGCCGCCCGTGACGTCCCTGGTCCGCAGACCGAGGAGGAGCCGGGAGTACGTGCTGCCGCCGCGGGAGATCATCTCGCGGGACTTGGGCCAGTTGACCACGCGCCCGCCCGGCACCCAGCGGGAGCCGAGCACCAGGTCGGCGCCCTTGAGCGCGGTGAGCAGCCGGGGGAGCTCCTCGGGCTGGTGGGAGCCGTCGGCGTCCATCTCCACGAGCACGCCGTACCCGTGCTCGGTGCCCCAGCGGAAGCCCGCGAGGTAGGCCGCGCCCAGCCCTTCCTTGCCCTTGCGGTGCAGCACCTGGACCTGACTGTCGGCGGAGGCGAGTTCGTCGGCGACCTTGCCGGTGCCGTCGGGGCTGTTGTCGTCGGCGACCAGGATGTCGGCTTCCGGCACAGCGGCGCGCACCCGGCTGACGATCGGCTTGATGTTCTCGGCCTCGTTGTAGGTCGGAATAATCACCAAGGTTCTGCCGAGCGGGCCGTATCGCCTCTGACCGCCGTCGTTCACTTACTGCCCCTTAAGTCCGTACGCAGGTGCACACCATATCCAGCGGGCGGGGGCCGGATGCCGAGACGGTCGGACGCGGTCGGGCACCGTCACGGACAGAAGGACGGAAGTACGGACAGAACCTCGGACGGGAACTACGGATGGGGGCCCAGCGCCCTTCGGGCCGACCTGGGACCCGCTGGCTGCGGGTCGCCCTAGCCGTTGTCTACTGAACGTCCGGGCCCCACCCGGGTCGCACCTACCGTCCGGCTCTGACCGTCCCTCGCCCCCGAGGCGCGGGCGCTGAACCTGGCTGTCAGTGGTGGTGCGCCGGTGCGGCACACCACCCCATGACCCAGCGGCGTTCGACGACTGCGTGGCGGTTTAGCCGGTCGGACGTCCTGTGGTGGACTCGGCCGAACCTACCGGCCGGTGGGCGCGTTCTGTCAATAGCCGCCTGACCTGCAATGTTCACGGGACTTGCCTGGTCAGCGGTGAAGATCCGCAGGTCGCGACAGAACGGGCGCGTCTTCGATCGGCGGTACGAAATGTCCGGACGTCACTCGTTCGGCCTTACGTAGACAGTTTGTCCGAAGACCACGGTGCTCAGGCAGACCGGGAGCTCGGCGCCCGGGGTGAGATCGGGGAGGCCGGGCGTTCCCGACCTCGGGTCGGTCGACCAGCGGGCGACCCGGTCGTCCGGGGCCTGGACCACCAGGTCAGCGGTGCGCCAGACCGCGTAGTCGGCCGGGGCGCCGGGCACCAGGATCCCCGCGTCGTCGCGGCCGACGGCCCGCCAGCCGCCCCTGGTGTGGGCGGTGAAGCCGGCCCGCACGGAAATCCGGTGCTCGGGCGTGCGGTGGAAGGCGGCGGCCCGCACGGTCCCCCAGGGGTCCAGCGGGGTCACCGGACTGTCCGAGCCGAAGGCCAGGGGCACACCGGCCCGCAGGAGCGCCGCGTACGGGTTGAGGGTCCTGGCCCGCTGGACACCCAGCCGCTGCGCGTACATGCCCTCCTCACCTCCCCAGGCCGCGTCGAAGGCGGGCTGCACGGAGGCGGTCAGCCCCAGTTCCGCGAAGGCGGCGACGGTCTCGGGGGTGAGCATCTCGGCATGCTCGATACGGTGCCGGGCGGCCCGGACGCGGGCCGGGCCGAGCGTCTCGGAGGCGGCCCGGACGCCCTCCACCACGGCGGAGACCGCCGCGTCGCCGATCGCGTGGAAGCCGGCCTGGAGCCCGGCCTCGGTGCAGGCGGTGACATGGGCGGCGATCCGCGCCGCATCCAGGTGGGCGGTGCCCGTGTGCCCGGCCGGAGCGTCGGAGTACGGCTCGTGCAGGCAGGCGGTGTGCGAGCCGAGCGAGCCGTCGACGAAAAGGTCCCCGGCCGCGCCGATCGCACCGAGTTCCCGGATTCGGCGGGCGTCCTGCTCGTCGGCGACCTGCTCGGCCCAGTAGCCGAAGACCCGCGGTCCGTCCTCCGCCGCGGCGAGCTTCAGCAGGGCGACGAAGTCCTCCTCGTCGGAGATGTCGGGGCCGCCGCACTCGTGGACGGTGCCGATGCCGAGCGACGCGGCGTGACGCAGGGCGGCGCGCTGGGCGTCGGCGCGCTGCTGCGACGAGACGGCACCGTGGGCCGCCGAACGCACAGCGTGGTGGGCGGCGCCGGTCAGCGGGGCGTCGGGGTGGTACCCGGTCAGCGCGGTGACGCCCGGGACCAGATCGAGCAGGGCGGTGGTGACGACCGCCGAGTGCACGTCGATGCGGGGCAGGTAGACCGGCCGGCCGCCGGCAGCCGCGTCGAGTTCGCCGCGCGACGGCGGGCGCCGCTCCGGCCAGCGCGTGGCGTCCCAGCCGTGGCCGAGGACGACCCGGTCCGCGGGGTGCGCCGCCACGTGGGCGCGCAGGAGACCGAGCGCCTCGTCGAGGGTCCGGGCACCCGAGAGGTCGAGGCCGGTGAGGGCGAGACCGGTCGATGTGGTGTGGACGTGGGCGTCGGTGAACGCCGGGGTGACCAGCGCACCGTCGAGGTCGATCACTTCGTCGACGCCGCTCGCGAAGGCGTCGGCAGCCCCTTCCGAGCCCACCCAGGCGACATGGCCGCGTTCGACGACCATGGCGGTGGCGAAGGGGTCGGCGGGGCTGTGGACGTCGCCACCGCGCAGCAGCACGGTGCGGTGTTCGCTCTGGGGGGCGGTGCTCTCGGTCATGGGACCAGTCTCGCGCCTGCCCCGACCGGCACGGTCCGCGGCCCCCTCAGATCTGCGGGGGCCGGGCCTCGTACGGCGTGGAGAGGACGACGGTGGTCCGGGTGGAGACACCGGCCAACGAACGGATCCGGGTGAGCAAATGCTCCAGCTCAAGCGGCGTCGCGACACGCACCTTGAGGATGTAGTTCTCGTCACCCGCGACGCTGTGGCACGCCTCCAGTTCCGGAACGCCCGCGAGCCGCTCAGCGATGTCGTCCGGCGCGCTCGGGTCGAAGGGTTTCACCGAGATGAACGCGGTGAGCGGCAGGCCCACGGCCTCGGGGTCGACGACCGCGGCATAGCCTCGGATCACCCCGCGCTGCTCCAGCCTGCGGACGCGCTGATGAACGGCCGAGGTGGACAGGCCCGTGGCCTTGCCCAGGTCGGTGTAGCTCATCCTCCCGTCCTTGACGAGCAACTCCACGATCTGTCGGTCCAACTCCTCCATACGGACCAACCTATTGCCCCGGGTCCCCCCAGGCACAGCCGCAAGGGCTCCGGAAGGGCACCTGCGGCGGGCATGTGACGAATGCCACAGGTTTACGGGTGGATAGTCGACCTCCCTCGCGGTTACGGCCGACGCGCGACGGGAAGTGCTTGCTGTGGTCGAGGCCGTGTCGCCCAGTCGGCCCACCTGAGGGGGGAATTTCCCATGCAGAGCCTGAAGCTCACCGCACGTACCGAACCGGAGCCCGCTGATCTCGACGAGGACAACGATTCCGACGCGTACGACATGCTCGAGATGTACCGGGTGATCTGCCCGGACTGCGCGCAGCCGATCGCGCTGCTGGCGGACGAGGACGTACTGCCGGAGCACGCGCTGTGCCCGACTCCGTGGAACCCGTTCGTTCTGACGGTCTGCGCCGGTACGGGCCGCGCGGCGTCCCAGACGCGGCCCGCCGATGAGACGCTCGACGTCCAGGAGCAGGAGACGGCCCTGCTGCTGACGCTCCCTCAGGGGCTCGACTGGAGGATGCAGCCGTTCTCGCACGCCGGTGGCCCCGGCTCGCGCCCGCTGCGGGTGCCGCAGATGCGGCGCGACGCCGCCTGAGGGCCGCTCCCGCGCCCGCGCGGGACCGCCCGGAGGCGTCCGACACATCTGCGCGCACCACGACGACCCGGCCGCGTGGTGCCCGCTGCCGAAGGAACTCCGTCGCCCAGGGACCTGGCGAACGGGCTCTCGAATCGGCCGGGCAGTGATCAGGGCCTGCACCGCGCCGTTGGCCGGGCATGACCCTGCTGCATTCAACGGCCCGTCCCGGTCGCCGCCGTATCGCCGCCCCGACCGCCGAAGAATCGGTTCCGCAGCCCGGTTCACAGCCGGTGCCGCAGCCCGTGCCTCACCGGTCGGCCCCACGGCCGGTGCCACACTCCACCGATCCGCCCATCCATCGGGCCCTGCTGCGTCATTGGGAGAGCGCCGGACAAACCCTGCCGGGCCGCCATGACCAGGAGTGGAACCGGATCATGACGACGCCCGATTGGTCGGAGCGGCCGCTGCGGATCAGCGCGTCTCAGGACCCGCGAGGTGGCGCGCTATGACCATCCGCTGGATCTGATTGGTGCCTTCGACGATCTGGAGCACCTTGGCCTCACGCATCAGCCGCTCGACGGGGAAGTCGAGGGTGTAGCCGTACCCGCCGAGCACCTGGACGGCATCGACGGTGACCCGCATGGCCGCGTCCGTGCAGAACAGCTTGGCCATGGCCGCCTGGCGCGAGAAGGGCTTGCCCTCGTCGCGCAGCCGGGCCGCCTCCAGGTAGAGCGCCCGGCCCGCCTCGATCTGGGTGGCCATGTCGGCGAGCATGAAGCGCAGGCCCTGGAAGTCCGCGATGGGCCGGCCGAACTGCTGCCGCCCGGTGGCATAGGCGACGGCCTCGCCCAGGGCGGCCTGGGCGACGCCGATCGCACAGGCGGCAATGCCCAGACGCCCGGAGTCGAGTGCGGACAGGGCGATCGTGAAGCCCTGACCCTCCTCGCCGATCCGGCGCGCGTCGGCGACCCGTACGCCGTCGAAGTTCAGCTGGGCGGTGGGCGAGCCCTTCATGCCCATCTTCTTCTCGGGGACGGCCGCGTTCAGCCCCTCGGCGTCGCCGGGGACCAGGAAGGCGGTGATACCGCGGGCGCCCTCGACTCCGGTGCGGGCCAGCACCGTGTAGAAGTCGGCGATGCCGCCGTGGGTGATCCAGGCCTTGGTGCCGGTGATGACCCAGTCGTCGCCGTCCCGTACGGCCTTCGTACGGAGCGAGGCGGCATCGGAGCCCGAGGCGGGCTCGGACAGGCAGTAGGCGCCCAGCAGGCCCCCTCCCAGCATCGCCGGGAGGTGTTCGGCCTGCTGCTCCTTGGTGCCGTATCCGGCGAGCGCGTGGCAGGCGAGTGAGTGGACGCTGACACCGAGACCGACGGTGAGCCGGGCGGCCGCGAGTTCTTCGAGGACCTGGAGGTAGACCTCGTACGGCTGGTCACCACCGCCGTGGGCGGAGTCGTAGGGCAGTCCGAGCAGTCCTGACTCGGAAAGCAGAGTGAAGACTTCGCGCGGGAACCGGCCCGCTTCCTCCTCCTCGGCCGCCCGCGGCGCGATCTCTCGCTGGGCGATATCGCGGACGAGCGCGACGAGCTGGCTGGACTCCTCGGTGGGCAGACGGCGTTCCACCAATTGCGGGGCACGGTCGGTCATGACGGCGCTCTCCTCCCTGTCGGGCGTTGCGACGGTCGCGCGCGCGGGGTGTGGGCGGCGCCGCCGGGGGGCTTTCGGGCAGAGCCCGGAAAGGCGACTGCTGCTCAGCCGATACCGGTCCCTCGGATTACGAGAGCTGCTGGCCAGCGGCTGTGGCGGCTTGAGTATGCCCGATCGGACGATATCCGTCACGGGGCGGCGGAGCGACTCGACTACGAGCGCGACAGCCACCGGGATTGGTCCGAACCAATGACTCAACTGGTCCAGTCCATCTACGGTTCCACCCGAACCGGCATTTCCGCGTTCATAGCAAGTTCATGGGACGGCCGGCAGCACGGCTGCGGCCGGAGCGGCGCCCGGTTCGTACGAGGCGGGCATCGAGGATGACGAGCCCCTCAAGAACAGCTGCCCCGCGACCAGCACCGTCGCCGTTACGGCGTACGCGCACTGCGGCGCCGACTCGTGGAGCTACGACACCCCGGCCACCATCGCCACCAAGATGGGCCACAAGAACCAGCAGGGACCGGGCGGCACCTTCTTCCGGGAGCTCAGCGGTGACACCACCGACGACGAGCCGATCAAGGCGATCAACTAGCCACCACGCGAGGGCGGGGCGGAGGGCCGGACCGACCATCCGCCCCTTTTCGTCCCTCATGCGGCAATCTGTGAAAGGTCCAACAGGCCGTGACTCACTCGGTGTTCCCGCTCCGGCCGAAGCTCCCGCGACTCGCTCCGGCATGATGGTGCCGCACCCGCTCCGACAATATGTTGCCCGGACCGCGGTGTGGCCCCAAGGAGGAGGATTCCGCTTGTCACGCCAGGTTCTGACGGTCTGTCCAGAGCGGCCCGACGGCTTTCGAACGATCGGGGAGGCGCTGGCCAGGGCGCGCAGCGGTGCCGTGATCAGCGTCCGTTCCGGCACCTACGCCGAGAGTCTGGTCATCACCGTTCCCGTCACCATCGCCGCCGAACAGTCCCGCGGCAGCGTCGAGATATGCCCGCCCCACGGCAGCGCCGTGGTGCTCCAGGCCGAGGCCGTGATGCTCACCGATCTGGTGTTGCGCGGCCGCGACGAGGAGCTGCCGGTGGTGGACGCCCCCCGCGGCCAGATCGCGATGGACGGCTGCGACATCACCGGCGCATCGTGGACCGCCCTGCTGACACGCGGTGTCGGCTCGGTGGCTCTGCGGGACTGCCGGGTGAGCAATCCGCGCGGCGCGGGCCTGGTCGTGACCTCGACGGTGGAGAGCTCCGCGGAGTCCTGCACGGTCGAACACCTGGGCACCTCCGGTGTGGTGATCGGCGAACGCGGCCGGATCACCCTGCGGGGCTGCACCATCCGCAACGCCCGCGCCAACGGGGTGCTCGCCAACGGCGAGGGACAGAGCTCGGTGGAGGAGTGCGACATCTCCTCCACCGACAAGCCGTCCATCGCGCTGGAGGAGCAGAGCGCCACCCAGGTGCTGCGGACCGTGGTCCACGACACCAGTGTCGGCATCCATCTCTCCTCGTCGGCGCGGACGGTACTGGAGGACATCCGGGTGACCGGCACGACCGGGCCGGGCATCGTCCTGTCCGGCGGTACCGATCCGCTGCTGCGCCGGTGCCGTACCGCCCGCACGAAGGGTCCTGGCCTACTGGTCTCGGACCGGGCCCGGGGGACCTTCGAGGACTGCTGGCTGGACTCGGCCGAGGACGCCGCGCTGCACGTACGGGGCTCGGCGTCCCCGGTACTGATCGGGCTGACCGTCCGGGACAGCGCGCAGACGGGTGTGTTGCTGGAGGAGGAGTCGGCCGCCGAGCTGGACCGCCTCGAAGTGCTCGACGCGGGCGGTACGGGCGTCCGGATACGTTCCGGCGCCAACCCCCTGGTACGCAGGGCCAGGATCGGCGACGCCAAGGGGCACGGCGTGGAGGTCGTCGAGGACGGCCGGGGCCGGCTGGAGGACTGCGAGATCGACCGCCCCGGTGACGCCGGCATCCGGGTCCGCGACGACGGCAACGTCTACGTCGGCGGAGGCGCCGTGCGCGGCGCCGCGCACGGCATGTCCGTGGCGGCGGGCGGCAGCGTCACCGTCCGGGACTGCGACATCCAGGAGTCCACGGACACGGGTGTCGTGGTCGAGGATGGCGGCGAACTGACCGCGACCCGGCTACGGATCACCGCCGCAACGGGACACGGTGTGCTGCTGGCCCAGGGCGGCCGGGGCGCCTTCACCGCCTGCGAGGTCAGCGGCTCGGGCCGGGACGGCTTCCGGGTGGAGACCACGGCCGCGGTGTCGGTGGTCAACTCCACCGTGCGGGACAACGAGGGCGGCGGTCTGGTGCAGGCCAGGACCGGCGACCGGCTGGCGGTCGAGCAGCTGACCAGCACAGGAAACGGCAAACGGGACGCCTGGGGGCTCGGCGAGGCAGAGGGCACCGACCCGGCCGGGACGGGCGGCGCCGGGGCGGCCCGCGAGGACGGCCCGCTGGCCGAACTCGACGCGTTGATCGGCCTGGAGAACGTCAAGCACCAGGTGCGTACGCTGGTCAATCTGATCCAGCTCGCCCAACGGCGCGCCCGCCTCGGTCTGCCGGCTCCGCCGATGAGCCGCCATCTGGTCTTCTCCGGGCCGCCCGGCACCGGCAAGACGACCGTGGCACGACTGTACGGGGCGATCCTGGCCGAACTGGGCGCGCTGCCCTCCGGCCATCTGGTGGAGGTGTCGCGCGCGGACCTGGTGGCGCAGATCATCGGCGGCACCGCCATCAAGACCACCGAGACGTTCAAACGGGCCCTGGGCGGGGTCCTGTTCATCGACGAGGCGTACAGCCTGCTGTCGGACGGGCGCAGTTCGGGCGCCGACTTCGGTCGTGAGGCCGTCGACACGCTTCTGAAGCTGATGGAGGACCACCGCGACGACGTCGTCGTCGTGGCCGCCGGATACGCGGACGAGATGCGTGATTTCCTCGGCTCCAACCCGGGGCTCGCGTCACGCTTCTCCCGTACGGTCGAGTTCGAGAACTACGCGGTTCCCGAACTGGTCGCGATCATCGAGAGCATGTGCGCCCATCACCGGTACGAACTCGACGAGTCGACGCTCGCCGCGCTCGCCGCGCACTTCGAGCAGATGCCCAGGGACGCCGGATTCGGCAACGGCCGGGCCGCCCGGCAGGTGTTCGAGGAAATGGTCGACCGTCAGGCGTACCGGCTGGCCGCGCTGCCCGATGCCGATGAACAGGACCTCACCCGGCTGCTGCCCGAGGACGTGGGTGAGGAGGCGGCGGCCGGGCAGTCGGCCGACGGCGGGGCGGAGAGCGACCCGCTGGCCCGGCTCGGGGACATGGTGGGCCTGGCCGCCGTCAAGCGCGATGTCACCGATCTGGTCAATCTGCTGGCCACCGCGAAGAGGCGGGAGGCGGCCGGGCTGCCCGCGCCGCGGATCAGCCACCACCTGGTCTTCACCGGGCCGCCCGGAACCGGCAAGACGACGGTCGCCCGGCTCTACGGCGAGCTGCTGAAGTCGCTCGGTGTGCTGCCGCGCGGACAGCTCGTCGAGGTGGCCAGGGCGGACCTTGTCGGCCGGTACGTGGGGCACACCGCCCAGCTCACACGGGAGGTGTTCAACCGGGCCAGGGGCGGGGTGCTGTTCGTCGACGAGGCGTACACGCTGACCCCCGAGGGGGCTCCGGGCAGCAGCGACTTCGGGCGCGAGGCGGTGGACACGCTGCTGAAGCTGATGGAGGATCACCGGGACGAGGTGGTGGTGATCGTCGCGGGCTACACCGGTGAGATGGAGCGTTTCCTGGCGTCCAACCCCGGTCTCTCGTCGCGGTTCTCGCGGCGTGTACAGTTCGCCGACTACTCCTCGGACGAGCTGGTCACCATCGTCCGCCGGCATGCGGCCTCGTCCGGATACGAGTGCGGCCCGGGGGCGGGTGCGGTCATGCGGAAGTACTTCGACGCGCTGCCCAGGGACCGTTCGTTCGGCAACGCGCGGCTGGCCCGGCAGGTCCTGGAGGGCATGATGACGCGCCAGGCGGGCCGGGTGAGCGCCATGGCCGCGCCGGGTCTGGACGATCTGCGGCTGCTGCTCCCGGAGGATGTCGTACGTCCGCAGGCGGTGCCCGAATGAACGCCCGACGGTCTTGGAGGGCGCGGCCTGCGGCGCCGCACCGGACGTGTTGCGGCCGCGGCCTTCCTTGCTGCGGCGCCGGTGAGGCCGGTGGCCGACCCTGCCGACGACGGACAGTACAACCAGGTCGGCGGGCAGTGGGTGTCCCCGGAGGACCCGGCCACAGTGCCGGCACGACGGGCCCCGGGGTAGAGACGTCCGTCACTGCCCCGGGGAAGCCCCGCCCGCGTCAGCGGATGCCGACGGCGGCCAGAGCCCGCTTCTGGGCGGGCGTCGGGTGCGCGGGGAAGTACAGGTAGCAGACGCCGCCTGTGCCGGAAACCACCTTGCCGCTCGCATTGCGGCGCTTGGTGCGGAGCCAGATCGTCTCCCACTCCTGGCGTCGGTAGACCCGGCGCACGGCCTCGTTGTCCGGCGAGGCCGGGTCGTTCGCGATCACGTCGCCGTCCGCGGTGAACCCGATCACGGTCATCAGGTGGCCGGAGGTCCCGTACCCCGCGCCGGTCAGCTCCTCCTTGAGGAAGGACTGCGACGTTATGGCCGGGATGCCCGCCCGGATCAGCGTCTCCAGATCCGCGAGCGAGCCGAGCCGGGTCACCACCGCGCTCATGTCGTCGTACGTCGCGGCGTACGCGGCGTTGAACGGCCAGTTGCCGCAGCCCTCGTACTGGTAGTCGTACGTGAACCGGGCGGCGTGGCAGACCTGCGGGTCGGCCAGGCCCGGCTTGACCCAGGCCAGCTCGTCGGCGGTGGGCCCACGCCCCCAGTACTCGATGATCATCTGCGAGGAGGTGGGGCTGCACCAGGCCTCGCCGCCGTTGTCGTACTCCGGGTACTGGCCCACGTGCACATTCTGCGAGTAGCGCGGCACCAGCAGCTCGCGGGCGAGGCCGGGGGTGCTGGCGGGCACGGTGAAGCGGTCCGGGATGTCGGACGCCATCGCGCCGAGCCGCCGGACCGTGGGCGTGAGGCCAGTGCCCGGGGTGCGGTGGAGGATGAGCCGCAGCCGGTACGAGACCAGCCGCAGCCCGCCGGTCGCGTCGTCCACCGAGAAGGTGTCGGTCCAGATGGAGCTCTTGCCGTCGGTCTGGTCGTCGACGGACGTCCGGCGGATGTCGCCGTCGCCCGCGGCCCAGCGGCCCATCACGTACCAGGGTGTCGCGGTGCCGTCCGAGTAGCGGCCCTGCATCTCGACCTGGATCCAGGTGCCCGCCGGGGTTTCGGCGTTCCAAGAGGCGATCACCTCGGTCGCCGGGACGGCGGGCCGGTGGACCGGCGAGGTCCACGTCGCGTACTCCCAGGTGGCGGTCCGGCCGGTGTGCGGATCGGTGTAGTCGGTGCGCCCTTCGGCGTGGCCGATCACCAGACCGGGCCTGCGGCCCGTGACGGCGCGCGTCCCGGCGCCGAAGCCGCTGCGCCAGTCGGTGTAGGTGTGCCAGGAGTGGTTGTCCACGAGGGGGGCGGCCGCCAAGGGGGCGTGGGGCGGGGCGGTGGAGGGGACGGCAGCGGATGCGGAGCCGGCGGATGACACCGTGCCAGCGGTGGCCGCGGCCGCGAGCGCGGCGGTCAGCACGGTTCTGCGCGAGGTCGGTCTGTTCATGGGCGAGACCCCCGGTCGTAACGGAATGGGGCTGCAGGTGCACGACAGTGAGCCAACTATTGCGTTCGTGGCCGGATTCGGCCAGCGATTCGACTTGCGCCGATAAATCAATATTGGTCTGGTCCACTGGAGTGACCTGCGATTGCTCCGGAGCGGCTCGTAGGCTGGGGCGCATGAACGACCTCTCGCTCCTCGCCGCGCGGCTGCGCGCCCTGGCGCCATCCTGCGGACCGGTACGGCTGATCGCCGTCGACGGCCATGCGGGATCGGGGAAGAGCACCTTCGCTTCCCGCCTCGCCGCCGCGCTCGACGGCGCCCCCGTCCTGCATCTGGACGATCTGGCCACCCATGAGTCCTTCTTCACTTGGGTGGACCGGCTGCGTGAGCAGGTGATCGGGCCGCTGTCGCGCGGTGAGTGCGCGCACTATGCGCCGTACGACTGGACCGCACGGACGTTCGGCGCGCCGCGCCGCCTGGAGTCCGCGCCGGTGGTCCTGATCGAGGGAGTCGGGGCGGGCCGTCGGGCGCTGCGGCCCCATCTGGCACGGCTGTTGTGGATGGATCTCGCCGCCGCGGAGTCCTGGGAGCGGGGCCGCCGCCGCGACGGACCGACTCTTTCGGCCTTCTGGGACGGGTGGACGGCGGCCGAGGCGGAACATTTCTCGGCCGATCCCTCTCGCTCCCACGCGGATACCCTGGTGCGGCAGTTGCCTGTGGGGTACGAGTGGCTGGAGGGGCCTCCCTCGGCAGCAGGAGCGACCCATTCCGTCACCGACCGTGAGCGCACGGCATCGCCGTCTTGAATGGTGAGAAATCCTCCCGGAAGTACCTCAACTCTGCTTGACCAGAGGGCGGTACAGGTCTTACGTTCTCAATGTGCGGCTTTTCGGAGCCCTCGCAGACACGAAGCCCCCGGTTGTTCCCCCGTGATCGGGGGCTTCGTTCTGCCCTCGCGCCCTCTCCCTTCACGCCGATTCGGCGGATTCCGCTCACCCTCGGTCACGGTCTCCCTTCGGCCTGCGGCGCTCTTAGTCGCACACTCCCTGCGCAGGTACGATGCCTCTCAGTGCGGTCAATTCCCGTCCGTGACACAGTGATTCAGCGCGCCTCGGCGGGCAGGTCGTGCGGCGGGACATCCTGGGGGCACGGTTTGTGGGGGACCAGATGGACATCGGCACGCAGGGCGCACAGGCCCCGGCCGACCTCGCCTGGCTGCGCGGCGTGGACGCCTACACCATGGGCGCCTACCCACAGGCCGAAGAGGAGTTCAGGGCTGCGGTGCGCCTCGATCCCGCAATGGCGGACGGCTGGCTCGGCCTCCATGCGCTGAGGATCGACACCACGACGGCGCTGCTGCGCATGTACCGCCATCGCGAACGCTTCGGCGAGCAGCGCACCCGCCATCGACGCACGCTCAACTCCTGGTACTGGCTGGGATGGTGGGTGCAACCGGTGCTGGAGAGCCCGCGCGATCTGCTCCTCGCGCACGCCTCCCACTGGCTGGACGGGCGCCACATCGCCGAGCTCGACCGTGCGCTGGCCGGTCTGCCGCCGGTGGACGCGGACCCGCAGGTGCGCTTCCTGCACGCCTGCCGCTCCTACCTGGTCAAGGACTGGGAGCAGCTCGTACGCAACACCGAGCAGCTGATCGACGATCCGATGCTCGGTATCGAAGCGGGGCTGTTCGGCGGGATGGCACGGGTGCGGCTGGAGATGTACGGGCAGGCCGAGCCGCTGCTCTCCACCGCGCTGATGCGCTGCCGCAGCGAACAGCCGCAGCGCAAGGAGCTGCGCTACTGGCTGGCCCGCGCGCACGAGGGCACCGGCCGCAGCGCGGCCGCCCTGCCGCTGTACCGGGCGGTGCACAGGATCGACCCGGCGTTCATGGACACCTCGGCGCGGCTCGCGGCGATCGCGGACTACGACGGTCTCGAGGGCACCGACGAGGCCGCCGGTCTCACCGCCGTGTCCCTGGCCGGGTTCGGCACGGACGGCACCGTGACGGAGGCGCAGCCGGACGGGGATTCGCTGCTCGGCACCGATCTGGCGGACGGCCGGGAGCTGCGACCGGGCGCCGAGACCCCGGGGCTCGTCGGTATCGGGGTGCCGCCGCCGTCCGACAGGGCGCGGCGCAAGACCGCGGTGCCCGGCCAGCCGACGGCACCTTTCCCTGCCGGGCCCAGCGATCCGGTGCTGCTTGCCGAGGCGTTGGCGGAGCTGGAGCGGATGGTCGGCCTGGATCCCGTCAAACGCCAGGTCAAGGCGTTGTCCGCACAGCTGAACATGGCGCGGCTGCGGGCCGGTCAGGGGTTGCCCGTGCAGCCGCCGAAACGCCATTTCGTCTTCTCGGGCCCCTCCGGCACCGGCAAGACCACGGTGGCCCGCATTCTGGGGCGGGTCTTCTACGCACTCGGCCTGCTCGGCGGCGACCATCTCGTCGAGGCCCAACGGGCGGATCTGGTGGGCGAGTTCCTCGGCCAGACCGCCGTCAAGGCCAATGAGCTGATCGACTCGGCGCTCGGCGGGGTGCTCTTCGTCGACGAGGCGTACAGCCTCTCCAACACCGGCTACAGCAAGGGTGACGCGTACGGCGACGAGGCCCTCCAAGTCCTCCTCAAACGCGCGGAGGACAACCGGGACCATCTCGTCGTCATCCTCGCGGGCTATCCGGAAGGCATGGACCGGCTACTGGCCACCAATCCGGGGCTCTCCTCACGCTTCACCACCCGGGTGGACTTCCCGAGCTATCGGCCGCTGGAGCTCACCTCGATCGGTGAGGTGCTGGCCGCGGAGAACGGCGACGCGTGGGACGAGGAGTCCCTGGAGGAGCTGCGCTCCATCAGCGGCCATGTCGTCGATCAGGGCTGGATCGACGAACTGGGCAACGGGCGGTTCCTGCGCACCCTGTACGAGAAGAGCTGCGCCTATCGCGATCTGCGGCTCTCCGGCTACGCGGCCGTGCCGAGCCGGGACGATCTGGCCACGTTGCGGCTGCCGGATCTCATGCAGGCGTACGGCGAGGTGCGGTCCGGCCGGGGTCCGGTGGACCGGGGGCCGCAGGAGCCGCCCGCGCTGTGAGGGCCGGCCCGGAGCCGTCGAGGTCACCGGGCAATCGCCGGACGGGCCGGAGAACAGCCCGCCCGGCGATCGAGGACAGGCCTCAGCGGACCGATGCGGTGAGCTCGCCGGTGCCGGCCGTCGTGTCCACCGTCCGGCGCGGTACCGAGACCCGGTGGGCCGGGTCGCGTACTTCACCGACCAGCATCTCCAGGACGTCCTCCATGGCGACCAGCCCGAGGACCCTGCCCGATGCGTCGGCGACCTGCGCCAGGTGCGTCGCCGCCCGGCGCATCACGGTCAGGGCGTCGTCGAGGGGCAGCTCGGCCCGTACGGTCGCCATCGGGCGCCACACGTGCTGGGGGACGGCCCGCTCGCCGTCCTCCAGGTCCAGAACGTCCTTGACGTGCAGATAGCCCATGAACGAGCCGCCGCCCTCCGCGCAGACGGGAAAGCGCGAGTAGCCGGTCCGTACGGTCAGCTCCTCGATCCGGTGCGGGGTGACGGAGGGGTCCACCGTCACCAGGGAGGCCCGGCTGAGCAGCACGTCGGTGACGGGCCTGCTGCCCAGCTCCAGTGCGTCCTCCAGCCGTTCCTGTGCCTCCGGCTCCAGCAGTCCCGCCTGACCGGAGTCCTCGACGAGCCGGTTGAGCTGCTCGCTGGTGAAGACCGCCTCCACCTCGTCCTTCGGTTCGACACCGAAGAGCCGGAGCACCAGCTGGGCGCAGGCGCCCAGTGCGGAGGTGACCGGGCGGCAGACGCGGGCGAAGCCGACGAGGCCGGGGCTGAGCCACAGCGCGGTCTTCTCCGGCGCTGCCATCGCGAGGTTCTTCGGGACCATTTCGCCGATGACGAGATGGAGGAAGACCACGAAGACGAGCGCCAGCACATAGCCGAGCGGATGGATGAGGCCCTCGGGCAGGTGCACCGCGTGGAAGACCGGCTCCAGCAGTTGGGCGACGGTCGGTTCGGCGACGGCGCCGAGGGTCAGCGAGCAGACGGTGATGCCGAACTGGGCGGCGGCCATCATCTGCGGCAGGTTCTGCAGGCCGTACAGCACCTGGCGGGCCCGGCTGGAACCGGCCGCCGCGAGGGGTTCGACCTGGCTGCGCCGTACCGAGACAAGAGCGAACTCGGCACCGACGAAGAAGCCGTTCGCCAGCACGAGGAGCCCGGCGAAGACCAACTGGACAAGGCTCATCGCACGGCCTCCAGGACGCCGTGGGTCACCGGAACCTCGGTAACGGGGTCGGTCACCTCTGCCGTGCGTACGAAGCGGACCTTCTCGGCGCGGTAGCGGCCGACCTGACGGACGGAGATCCGCCAGCCGGGCAGTTCGGCCCGGTCACCGGGGGCGGGGATGCGTCCCAGCAGATCGGCGACGAGTCCGGCCACCGTCTCGTACGGTCCGTCGGGTACGTCGAGCCCTATCCGGCGCAGGGTCAGGACCCGGCAGCTGCCTTCGGCCTCCCAGGCCGGGCGGCCGTCCTCGGGAGCGGCGGGGGCCAGTTCGGGCCGGTCGGCGCCTTCGGCGTCGTGCTCGTCCCTGACCTCGCCGACGAGTTCCTCGATGATGTCCTCAAGGGTGACGACTCCGGCGGTGCCGCCGTACTCGTCGACCACGACGGCGATCGGCTGCTCGTTGCGCAGCCACTGGAGCAACTGTTCGACGGGCAGGGTCTCCGGCACCAGCAGCGGCGGTACGGCGATCCGGCCGGCCGGGGTACGCAGCCGGTCCTGGGCGGGCACGGCGAGCGCGTCCTTGAGGTGGATCATGCCGACGACCTCGTCGATGCGCTCCCGGTAGACCGGGAATCGGGAGAGGCCGGTGGCGCGGGTGAGGTTGAGGACATCCTCCGCGGTCGCCGAGGACTGGAGGGCGCTGACCTTCACCCGTGGGGTCATGACGTGCTGGGCGGTGAGTCCGGCGAGCGACAGGGTCCGTACGAAGAGATCCGCGGTGTCCTGTTCGAGGGTGCCGGCCTCGGCCGAGTGCCGGGCCAGGGAGACCAGTTCGCCGGGGGTGCGGGCGGAGGCCAGCTCGTCGGTGGGTTCGACGCCCAGCAGTCGTACCAACCGGTTGGCGACGGTGTTCAACAGGCTGATCACCGGCCGGAGAGCGGCGGAGAAACGGTACTGGGGGCCGGCGACGAACCGGGCGACCTGGAGCGGCCGGGAGACTGCCCAGTTCTTCGGCACGAGTTCACCGATGACCATCTGGACGGCGGAGGCCACCAGCATCCCGATGACCACGCTGATGCCGGGTACGGCGCCGTCGGGCAGACCGGTCGCGGTGAGGGGGCCGTCCAGCAGCTGGGCGAGCGCCGGTTCGGCGAGCATGCCGACGACCAGTGAGGTGATGGTGATGCCGAGCTGGGTGCCGGAGAGCTGGAAGGAGAGTTCACGCAGGGCTTCGACGACGGTGCGGGCCCGCCGGTCGCCCTCGGCGGCGGCGCGCTCGGCGTCCGGCCGCTCCACCGTGACGAGCCCGAACTCGGCTGCCACGAAGAATCCGTTGGCGAGGATGAGGAGGAATGCTGCGCTCAGGAGCAGCAGGGGGGTGGTCATGCCGCCGCCTCCGGGAAAGGGGCGGCGCAGGTACTACCGGACGGTCCGTCCATTGCTGGAAGGAGTCACTCCTTGGGTCGCAGGAAAGCCCCGCCGGCCTCTTGGACCTCTCGTGCGGGGCGGGGCGCTCAGGGCGCCGCCGTCCTCCAGAGTAATCAAGAAGAGGCCGTACGGGGCAGGGGGCTCAGCCGTTGTCCGTACTGGTGCCGTGGTTCTCGGCGAGGGCGCGGAGCGTGCGGGCGTCGCGGATGGCCTGTTGCTTGGCGATTCCCGGCTGGATACCGAGGACGGGCATGCTGGTCCCGTCGCTCAGGTCGAGAAAGACCCAGGGGTCACCGACGCGCAGGTTGACGCGGAGAATTTCCGCCCACGACAGCCGGCGCGTTCGGGTGAGATTGACCACCGTCACCCCGTCCTCGTTCGCGACGACCTTCGGGCGGCTGAGCAGCGCGAGCACGCCGAAGAACAGCAGCGCGGTGAAGATGAAGCTGGACCGCTCCCCCGCACTCAGCTGCTCCAGCGTCAGGGCGATGACGGTGATGACGACGAACATCGCCGCCCCCACGGTCAGCAGGACCACCCGGGTTCGGGTCGGCCGGAACGTGACCGGGAGTGTGGGGAGTTCGGAGCGGGGCGCGGGGGCGGACATGGTGTTCTTCTGTCTTCCGGGTGGTCGCCCGGCCGTCAGAGGCGGCAGGCGTGGATGGCGGTGGTGAGGATGGCGCGGGCGCCGAGGTCGTACAGATCGTCCATGATCCGCTGGGCCTCCCGGGCGGCGACCATGGAACGGACGGCGACCCAGCCCTCGTGGTGCAGCGGGGAGATGGTCGGCGACTCCAGGCCCGGGGTGAGGGCGACCGCGCGCTCCAGGTGCTCGACGCGGCAGTCGTAGTCCATCATCACGTAGCTGCGGGCGACCAGGACGCCCTGGAGACGGCGGAGGAACTGCTGCACCTTGGGGTCGTCGTCCGGTGCGCCGGTGCGGCGGATGACGACGGCTTCCGACGTCATGATCGGCTCGCCGATGACTTCGAGTCCGGCGTTGCGCAGGCTGGTGCCGGTCTCCACGACGTCGGCGATGATCTGGGCGACACCGAGTTCGATGGCGGTCTCGACCGCGCCGTCGAGGTGGACGACGGAGGCGTTGACACCGACGTCGGCGAGGTGCTTGGCGACGATGCCCTCGTAGGAGGTGGCGATCGTCTTGCCGTCGAAGTCCTGCGGGCCCTGGGCCGTGCCGGGCCTGGTGGCGTAGCGGAAGGTGGAGCGGGCGAAGCCGAGCTGGAGGATCTCCTCGGAGTCGGCGCCGGAGTCCAGCAGCAGGTCGCGGCCGGTGATGCCGATGTCCAGGCGGCCGGAGCTGACGTAGATCGCGATGTCGCGCGGCCGCAGGTAGAAGAACTCGACCTCGTTCTCGGGGTCGACGAGGACGAGCTCCTTGGACTCCTTGCGCTGCTGGTAGCCGGCCTCATGGAGCATCGCCATCGCAGGCCCGGAGAGTGAACCCTTGTTGGGGACGGCGATGCGCAGCATGTGGTCAGGTTCCTTTGCGAGGAGGGATTCTTGTACGGATATGCGGATGTGCGAAGCGCGGCGTGGTGCCGAGGCCGTGCTCAGAGGTGGGCGTAGACGTCGTCGAGGGAGATCCCGCGGGCGACCATCATCACCTGGACGTGGTAGAGCAGCTGGGAGATCTCCTCGGCGGCGGCGTCCTTGCTCTCGTGCTCGGCGGCCATCCAGACTTCGGCGGCCTCCTCGACGACCTTCTTGCCGATGGCATGGACCCCCTTGTCCACCAGCTCGGCGGTGCGGGAGGTGGAGGGGTCGCCGTTGGCGGCCTTGAGCTGCAGCTCGGCGAAGAGCTCTTCGAAGGTTTTGTTCGCCATGATGGTCCTTAGAATACGGGGTCGACGCCCCCCACTCAGCGCCAGGGCTCGCTGACCGTACGCAGCGTGGCGGCGGTGGCGACGGCCGCAATGACCGCTTCGTGCCCCTTGTCCTCGTTGGACCCTTCCAGGCCTGCCCGGTCGAGCGCCTGCTCCTCGGTGTCGCAGGTGAGTACCCCGAAGCCGACCGGGACTCCGGTGTCGACGGCGACCTGGGTGAGGCCGTTGGTGACGCCGTGGGACACGTACTCGAAGTGCGGGGTGCCGCCGCGGATGATCACGCCGAGGGCGACGATCGCGTCGTAGCCGCGGCCTGCGAGGACCTTGGCGACCACCGGGAGCTCGAAGCTTCCGGGCACCCGGAGCAGGGTCGGCTCGTCGATGCCCAGCTCGTGCAGGGCGCGCAGGGCGCCGTCGACGAGTCCGTCCATGACCTTCTCGTGCCACTGGGCGGCGACGACCGCCACGCGCAGGTCACCGCAGTTGCGTACGGAAAGTTCGGGTGCACCCTTGCCGCTCATGTCTCTCCTACCGCTCGTTTCCGTGTTGGTTCGTTGCCGACTGGTTCGTTCGTTACTGGTTGCCGCAGGTCGACGCCGTGGCGGCGTCGAGCCAGGGCAGGTCGTGCCCCATGCGGTCGCGCTTGGTGCGCAGGTAGCGCAGATTGTGTTCGCCGGCCTGGACAGGCATCGGCTCGCGGCCGGTGACGGCCAGACCGTGCCGCAGGACCGCGGCCGTCTTGTCGGGGTTGTTGGTCATCAGGCGCAGGCTGTGGACGCCGAGGTCCTTGAGGATCTGGGCGCCCGCTGCGTAGTCCCGGGCGTCGGCGGGCAGGCCGAGTTCCAGGTTGGCGTCGAGGGTGTCGATGCCGCGCTCCTGGAGTTCGTAGGCGCGCAGCTTGGACAGCAGGCCGATGCCCCGGCCCTCGTGGCCGCGCAGATAGACGACGACGCCGCGGCCCTCCTCGGTGATCCGGCGCATGGAGGCGTGCAGCTGGGGCCCGCAGTCGCAGCGCTGCGACTGGAAGATGTCACCGGTCAGGCACTCGGAGTGGACCCGGACCAGGACGTCGTCGCCGTTCCCGATGTCACCGTGGACGAGTGCGACATGCTCGACACCGTCGGTCGTGGACCGGAAGCCGTACGCGGTGAACGCGCCGAAGCTCGTGGGCAGCCGTACCTCGGCCTCGCGGCGGACGGTCGGCTCCGAGGTGCGGCGGTAGGCGATCAGGTCCTCGATGGAGATGATCGTGAGGCCGTGCTTGCGGGCGAACGGGACCAGCTGGGGCAGCCGCAGCATCACACCGTCCTCTCCGGCGATCTCGACGATCGCTCCGGCGGGCCGCAGTCCGGCGAGCCGGGCGAGGTCGACGGCGGCCTCGGTGTGGCCGTTGCGGACCAGCACACCGCCGGAGCGGGCGCGAAGCGGGAAGATGTGGCCGGGCCGTACGAAGTCGCCGGAGCCGGCCTCGCCGCCCGCCAGCATCCGGAGCGTGGTGGCCCGGTCCGCGGCGGAGATGCCGGTGGTCACGCCGTGCGCCGCCGACGCGTCGACGGAGACGGTGAACGCCGTGCGCATCGACTCGGTGTTGTGGTCGACCATCTGCGGCAGTTCGAGCCGTTCCAGCTCGTCGTTCTCCATGGGCGCGCAGATCAGACCGCGGCACTCGCTCATCATGAACGCGACGATCTCGGGGGTGGCCTTCTCGGCCGCGATGACGAGGTCCCCCTCGTTCTCCCGGTCCTCGTCGTCGACGACCACGACGGGCCGTCCGGCGGCGATGTCGCGGATCGCCTGCTCGACGGGGTCGAGGGCGAGGTCCTCGACGGCGCTCTCGCGCTCCCGGTGCAACCAGGTGGGCTGGGCAGTCATGCCGTGGCTCCTTCCAGAGCGGGTGTCCGCGAACGCAGCCACCAATCGCGCATGCCCCACAGGACGAGGGCGCCGTACACGACGTAGATGAGACCGGAGAAGGCGAGTCCGCTGTGGAAGTTCAGCGGTACACCGACCAGGTCGACGAGGAGCCAGGCGAACCAGAACTCGACCATGCCGCGGGCCTGGGCGAGCATCGCGACGAGCGTGCCCGCGAAGATGTACGCGTCCGCCCAAGGGCTCCAGGAGAGCGAGGGAAACGCGGTGAACAGGCTGCCGACCGCGAGGGTGCCGAGCACGGCGCCGCCCAGCAGGAAGCCGCGCTCGCGCCAGGTGGCGAACCGTACGGCGATGGAGCCGTCCTGGGCCTGCTGCCTGCCCCTGGTCCACTGCCGCCAGCCCCAGACGGCCACGGCGATGACCACGAGCTGCTTGCCGACGCTGCCCGCCTGGTGCACGGAGACATTGGCGGCGACCAGGACGACGCCGGACAGGATCTGGGCGGGCCAGGTCCAGATCGAGCGGAGCCAGCCCAGGGTCAGCGCGATCAGACCGACCGTGTTGCCGATCATGTCGGACCAGATGATGTGCTGCCCGAAGGCGGTGAACGCCTCCGAGTTCAGCCAGTTCATCGCGGTCACCTCGCCGGCTCCTCGGGTTCCTGCGCGGTGGTGCCGAGCAGCCGCTCGACGTACTTCGCGATGACGTCCACCTCCAGGTTGACCGGGTCGCCGGGCTCCTTGACGCCGAGCGTGGTCAGGGCGAGGGTGGTGGGAATGAGGCTGACGGTGAAGTAGTCGGGTCCGGCGTCCACGACGGTCAGGCTGACGCCGTCAACGGTGATCGACCCCTTCTCCACCACATAGCGGGTCAGGTCCGCGGGAAGGGAGATCTTGACGATTTCCCAGTTCTCGGAGATCTTGCGCTCGACGATGCGGCCGGTGCCGTCGACATGGCCCTGGACGATGTGGCCGCCGAGCCTGCCGCCGACCGCCATGGGTCGTTCCAGATTGACCCGGGAGCCCGTTTCCAGGGCGCCGAGGCTGGAGCGGTTCAAGGTCTCGGCCATCACATCGGCGGTGAACTCCCCGTCGCCGAGCTCGACGACGGTGAGGCAGACGCCGTTGACGGCGATGGAGTCGCCGTGCTTCGCGCCTTCGGTGACTACGGGACCGCGCAGGCGGAAGCGGGAGGCGTCGCCGAGCTTCTCGACGGCGGTGACCTCACCCAGTTCTTCGACAATTCCGGTGAACACTCAGTTTCCCTTCCGGGCAGGTCCGGGGACGGCGGTGATGCGCAGATCGGGGCCGATACGGACGGTCTCGGTCACATCGAGGCGCAACGCCTCGGCGATGGTGGAGATTCCGGCGTCGGCGAGGGCCGCGGGGCCGGCGCCGAGGAGCACCGGGGCGAGATAGCCGACGACCTTGTCGACCGTTCGCGCCGTGACGAAGGCCCCGGCCAGGGTCGGGCCGCCTTCGAGGAGTACGGAGCGGATGCCACGCCCGTACAGGGCTGTGAGCAGGGCGGGTATGTCCAGGCCGGTGGCGGCGCGCGGCAGCCGCAGGACGGCCTCTTCGGGGAGATGGCGCGCCTCGGCGTCGTGGGCGACAGCGATCAGGGTGGGCGCGGTGCCGTCGAGGACGCGGGCGCCGGGGCGCACGGCGGTCGCGCCGGTGTCCACGACCACCCGCAAGGGCTGTACGGCGCCTTCGATGCCCCGTACACCGAGCTGGGGGTCGTCGGTACGGGCGGTGCCGGAGCCGACCACGACGGCGTCGGCCTCGGCACGCAGCCGGTGGACGTCGGCGCGGGACTCGGGGGAGGTGATCCAGCGGCTGGTGGCGTCGGCGGCCGCGATCCGGCCGTCGAGGGTCGCCGCGTACTTCCACAGGACGTACGGGCGGCCGAGGCGCACCGAGGTCAGCCAGGCCGCGTTGCCCGCCTCGGCCTCATCCGCGAGGAGCCCCTGCTCGGCCCTGATCCCGGCCGCGCGCAGGGTGTCCGCACCGCCGGTGGCCTGCGGGTCCGGGTCGCCGACGGCGTAGACGACCCGGGCGACACCGGCCTCGACGAGCGCCTGGGCGCAGGGGCCGGTTCGGCCGGTGTGGTTACAGGGTTCGAGGGTGACGTAGGCGGTGCCGCCCCGGGCCCTGCCGCCTGCGGCCTGCAGGGCGTGGATCTCGGCGTGCGGCCCGCCGGCGCGCTGGTGGAATCCCTCGCCGACCGGATGACCTGCGGCGTCGACGATGACGCAGCCGACGACCGGGTTGGGGCTGGTGGAGCCGAGACCGCGGGCGGCGAGCGTGATCGCTCGGCGCATGGCGGCGATGTCGGCTGCGGTGACCACCGGGTCCTCCTGCCTCTTCGGGCACGGACTCCGGGGCCTGTCGATGACGACAGATGAAGCGGGAACGCAACAGGGGGACGCCTCATGCCGAATACACGGATGGATCGGTCGCCCGAAGACCATCCGCCGACGGCGGCGTACCCAGTGAAACGGCCCGCCGCGCACTGCCTCCCATCCGGACTTTAACCGTCGGTCCAGGAATCCCACCTGGTCAACCGGCCGCTGGATGCGGACGGGTCGCGGACTATAACCGCCGGTTCGGAATTGCACCGACCCCGGAGTGCGCTGCTACTGGTACAGGATCAGTCTGCCACGCCCGCTCATGGGTCATGCCGGTGAGCACCTGTGGAGTGACTCACAGGAACCCGGCGCGAGGTCCACAAAAAACGGGACAGCCGGGCCTTAAAGGTCCAGACCTATTGACGCAATGGTCCAGTCCTCTTGATCTCTGCGTCACCCGCGAGGAGCGGCCCCGCGGTGTGCGCACACCCGGGGCATCAACACGGCCCACCCCCTTGCCAGTTGTGTTCTGCCGAACCTCCCCGGGAGGAACCGAACGTGCCGTCCCCCACCCGTGCGAGAGCCACCCTGCTCGCAGCCGGCTTCGCCGCCACCGGACTGCTGATGGGCTCGCCCGCGCTCTCGCGCCCCTCTCCGGGCGACCGGAGGGAAGCGGCCCCTGATGCCCGTACGGCCGGCGGATACCGGCACGAAGACCGTCCGAGCCCCGAACGGGCCGCGAGGAAGACGCCGTTCGAGGACTTCCTCGCCGAGCGGTTCAGCCGGCCGGAGTGAACAGCTCGTCCTGAGCCGACTCCCGCGCCGTGAGCAGCGCGCCGCGGAGCACTGCCCAGCCGCCCAGCCGCCCGGCCCTGACCTCGGTGCGCAGCGGGGACATCAGGGCCAGCCGCTCCTCGACCCGCGCCGCGAGTGCGTCACCGCCGACGTGGCCGACCTCGCCCGCGAGCAGCACACAACCGGGGTCGAGGACCGCGGCGACGGCGGCGGCGCCGAGTGCGAGACGGCCGGCGAGGGCATCCAGGAACACCTCGCTCTCCCCCTCCCCCGCCAGCGCGGCCCGTACGGCGAACGCGGCGCCCGGTTCCTTGCCCCCTTCGGCCGTACCCGGGGGCACCACGATGCCGTGGGCAGCGGCCAGTTCACAGACCGGGGCGGAGCCCACCAGCGAGTGGAACCCGCCGTCACAGCTGACGGCCGACGGGGCGCCGATCGTGCCGGGCACCGGCAGGAAGCCGATCTCGCCCGCGCCGCCGGAGGCCCCGCGGCGCAGCTTCCCGTCCAGCATGACGGCGGCCCCGACGCCGTGGCCGAGCCAGAGGAGGACAAAGGTGTCGCGGTCGCGGGCCGCACCGATGCGGTGTTCGGCGACCGCGGCGAGATTGGTCTCGTTCTCGACCAGCACGGTGGCGGGCGCCCTCTGCTGGAGCACCCGTACCAGTCGTCGATGCCAGGCGGGCAGCCCGGCGGTGTCGCGCAGCTCGCCGGTGGCGGGGTCGATCAGACCGGGCGCGCCGATGCCGACACTGTGCAGCGGGGCGGCTCCCGCCTCGCGCGCGGTGCGTTCCAGCAGGGCGGCGGCCTGTTCGGCGGCGGCCTCGGTGTCGGTGTCACTGCCGATGGGCAGGGTGGCCTCGGCGAGCGTGGTGCCGAGGAGATCGGCGACGACCACGGCGACACTGCCGGTACGTACGTCGAGCGCGGCGAGGTGGGCGCGGTCGGCGGCAATCCCGTACAGCCGGGCGTTGGGGCCGCGGCGCTCGGCGCCGGCCTCACCGACGACCCGGATCAGACCGGCTCCCTGGAGCCGTTCGACGAGGTCGGCGACGGTGGGGCGGGAGAGACCGGTGCGGGCCTTCAGCTGCGTGGCCGTCAGCGGGCCGTCCTGCTGGAGCAGTCGCAGGGCGAGCCGGTCGTTGATGGCCCGAGCGGTGCTCGGTGATGCGGGCATGCCGGGATCCTTCCAGATCACTGCCGCACGGGATGAAAGGGTGGACTATTTATCAGGCAGGGTGCCTGATAGTTTACGCCCGCACCGTGGAGACGGGCGCCGGAGTCGCCGACGGCGGAGGATTCCCAGGGGAGGGCACGGCGCTATGACAACGGATTCCACAGAGACGGTCTTCGGCATGGAGCAGGTGAGGCGGGCCAGATTCGCCGTAGCCGCGGTCTTCGCCGTGCACGGCGCGGTGACCGGCAGCTTCGCCACCCGGGTGCCCTGGATCCAGGACCACGCCGGGGTCAGCGCCGGGCAGCTCGGTCTCGCCCTCGCCTTCCCGGCGATCGGCGCCTCGCTCGCCATGCCGCTGGCCGGTGCGATCAGCCATCGCTTCGGCGCCAGGACCGCGCTGCGCGGCCTGCTCGCCCTCTGGACGCTCGCGCTGGTCCTGCCCGCACTGGCTCCCAACCTGCTGACACTGTGTGCGGCGCTCTTCGTGTACGGGGCATCGGCCGGCATGTCGGACGTGGCCATGAACGCGCTCGGTGTCGAGGTGGAGAGCCGCCTCGACAAGTCGATCATGTCCGGGCTGCACGGGATGTGGAGCGTGGGCGCCCTGGTCGGTTCGGCGGCGGGCACCGTGGCCGCGCATCTGGGCGTTGACGCCCGGCTGCACCACTCCATCGCCGCCCTGGTCCTCACCGCACTGGGCCTGATCGCCTGCCAGGGCGTACTGGATCTGCGCAGCGAGCCGGACGAGGAGCCGCCGCCGCGCTTCACGCTGCCGCCGAAGTCGGCGCTCATCATCGGTGCGGTGGGCTTCTGCGCGGTGTTCGCGGAGGGGGCCAGCCTGGACTGGTCGGCGGTCTATCTCCGGGACATCATGGACACCTCCGCCGGGGCGGCCGCGGCGTCCACGACGGCGTTCGCGCTGACCATGGCGGTCGCCCGGATCGCCGGTGACAAGGTCGTCGACCGGTTCGGGGCGGTCAGGACCGTACGGGTGGGCGGCGTCCTCGCGACGGTCGGCGGAGTGCTCGTGGTCGCGTCACCGAGCGCGCCGTTGGCGATGTGCAGCTTCGGGCTCCTCGGCCTCGGTGTCGCCGTGGTCGTTCCCCTCGCCTTCGCGGCGGCCGGGCGCAGCGGCCCGAACCCGAGCCAGGCGATCGCGGGCGTCGCCACCATCACGTACACCTCCGGGCTCATCGCCCCGTCCGCGATCGGCTCGCTGGCCGAGGCGACGTCCCTGGTCGTGTCGTTCGGCCTGGTGACGGTGCTGGCATTCGGCCTGGTGCTGGGGGCCGGGGTGCTGCGGGCGGGCGACCGCAGGGCCGTGTCGCCCTCGGGCGCCGCCGCCGCGAGCGCGGCGGCGGTCGAGCCGCACCCCTGAGCCCTCGGCTCCGCAGGGCGCGGCAGCCGGTTCGGCCGGCGGTCGAGTCGGGCCGTTCCGCGGCGTGCCGCAGCGCGGTCCGGTCGGTCCCGGACCGGCCGGGTGCGCCGGTGTCGAGCAGGGTGACGGCGTTCAGTACGGACGCGGGGCTACCGCGGCGGTGCGGAGGGCGCCCAGGCACCGACGGGGTCCGCCACTCATCGAGCACCCCAGCAATCACGCACATGAACCATGTTCACGAACAAGATCATGCAAGCGTAGGGCCGCTGTTCGGAGCGACAATGCTTCGCCCACGATTCACGCATGGATCCGTGAGGGGCGCTCACGGCCCGCGACCCGGCCGAAAGCACGGCGCGATCCGGCATTACCATGGCGCTGATCATTTCTGCGGTTTGCACCATGCCGGGCGAGGCACTGGACTCCGCACCTACACACAGGGAGCGACCATGGGCCTCGGCGTGCGCTGGACCTTGCACGGCGACGGGAAGAGTCCCGCACCGGGGGCCGTGGTCCGGCCGGACGAACGGCTCTCCTGGCCCCGTACGTTCGGACTCGGCGCCCAGCATGTGGTCGCGATGTTCGGCGCGTCGTTCGTCGCCCCGGTCCTCATGGGTCTGGACCCGAACCTGGCGATCATGATGTCGGGTATCGCGACGATCATCTTCCTGCTGTCCACGCGCGGCCAGGTGCCCAGCTATCTCGGCTGTTCGCTCTCCTTCGTGGGGGTCGCCGCGACGATCCGGGCGAGCGGCGGCAGCAGCGCCGTGGTCACCGGCGCGGTCTTCGTCGTCGGTGTGGTGCTCTTCCTGGCCGGTCTCCTGGTGCAGCGGTTCGGCGCGCGGATCATTCACGCGGCGATGCCGCCAGTGGTCACCGGTGCCGTCGTCATGCTGATCGGCTTCAACCTGGCTCCGGTGACCGCGTCGACGTACTGGCCGCAGGACCAGTGGACCGCACTGCTGGTGATGCTGTTCACCGGTTTGGCCGTGGTGTGCCTGCGCGGATTCCTCTCGCGTATAGCGATCTTCCTGGGTCTGGTCTTCGGATACGCGCTGTCCTGGGTCTTCGACCGGGTCTTCGGCAAGATCCACTCCCCGGTGGGCGGGTCCGAGGCCGTCGACCACTGGCGGCTCGATCTGTCGGGTGTCTCCGAGGCCGACTGGATCGGGCTCCCGTCCTTCCATGCGCCCAGCTTCGAGTGGTCGGCGATCCTGGTCGCACTGCCGGTGGTCATCGCGCTGATCGCCGAGAACGCCGGGCACGTGAAGGCAGTCGGCGAGATGACCGGTGCCTCGCTCGACGACAAGCTGGGCACCGCGATCGCCGCCGACGGCGCCGCGTCGATGCTGTCGACCGCGGTGGGCGGCCCGCCGAACACCACGTACTCGGAGAACATCGGCGTCATGGCCGCGACCCGCGTCTACTCCACCGCCGCGTACTGGGCCGCCGCCTGCTTCGCTCTGCTCTTCGGGCTGTGCCCCAAGTTCGGCGCGGTCGTCGCCGCCATTCCCGGTGGTGTGCTCGGCGGCATCACCGTCATCCTGTACGGCATGATCGGCCTCCTCGGCGCCCAGATCTGGCTGCACGCCAAGGTCGATCTGCGCAACCCTCTGAACCTGGTGCCGACCGCGGCAGGCATCATCATCGGTGTCGGCGGGGTCAGCCTGAAGATCACCGACAACTTCGAGCTGAGCGGCATCGCACTGGGCACGATCGTGGTGATCGCCGGCTACCACGTGCTGCGGGCCTTCGCCCCGGCGCACCTCAAGGTCCAGGAGCCCCTGCTGGACTCGGGGACGTCGGCGTACGACGAACAGACACCGACGGACAAGGCGTAGTACCGCACGCACGGCGCGTGCGGTACGCGCCGTGCGTGCGGGGTCCGTTCCCCCGTTCCGATGAACAGCCCTGGTTCCGCGGCGGCTGCGTGATGTTCCGCTGCTCGCCGAGGAGTTCAGAGAGCGGACGGACGCGGGGGCGGGTCCGGTGGGGCGCTGTCCGCTCCCTCCTGTCGCTGACGACGCCCCGCCCGGCCCTCAGCTTGTTGTTTAATCCAGCAGATTCGAACACGTCTGACCGGCGCTTTCAGGCGCGATCAACGCGCCCGCGACGGGGTCGAATCGGGTGAACGCCCATTCGAACACAACAGAGGGTCTTGTTCGAATGGCGAGGTTAAATCTCAAGCTCAGAAGCAGTCGCCGTACCAGTGGACCGCGCCGGGTGCCGTGACCGTGGCCCGGACGGATTCGGTGGTGGCGTGCAGCGGCCGTGCCATGCCCACGTACTCCTCCACCGGCCGGGGGTCCGCCAGCAGGACCGGCAGTGCTGCCCGGACCTCGGGCCCGTCGGGAAGCCTGACCCGCGCCCGGCTCAGGCCCGCGGCCCGGCCCCGCTCGGCGACGGCGGCGAACAGCGCGCCCAGACACTCCGGTGCGCCCGCGAATTCGCGTACCTCCAGGCGCTCTTCCTCGTACTGGGCCACGAGCCAGCCGACGAGCGCCCCCGATCCGGGGTCCTCCACCACCAGCGACCGGTCGAGCGCGCCGTACCAGGCGGGAACGCGCACCGCCCAGTCCTCGGGAGTCCGCAGCGAGCTGAGCGGCCGGTTCGCGTTGTACGCATGGTGCAGGGCCGCCACCTCCACGGCGTCCTCGGCAGTGGCCTCGCGGACCCGGAGCGCCCCGACGGCAGCCGGGGACGGGAGCGACCCGTCGGCAGCCGGGGACAGGAGCGACCCGTCGGTGTACGCACTGCCGAATTCCTGCCATCCCGAGCCCCGGTAGACCGCGGGTGTCCCGGTGAACAGCAGTGACCAGGCACAGTGTTCGGCCATCATGGTGCGCTCCGCCTCCACCAACAGCCGCCGCACCAGCCCTTGGCCCCGGGCCTCGGGGCGGGTGGCGACGCTGCCGATGCCGCCGACCCGCTGCGGGGTGCCGTGCGCGTCGCGGATCAGTCTGGGCACGTAGACGACGACCGCGTCGATCCCGCCCCCCGGGCCGTCCTGCGCGACGAACGTGTGGCGGTGGCGGTCCGGGTCGAGGGCGTGGAGGCGGGCGATGTGCGGGGCGTCGAAGCACAGCCGCCACAGCGCGGCCAGGGCCGGATCGTCGGCGGCGGTCGCAGTCCTGATGACGGCCGTCACAGGATCAGGTTCCCGTCCGTGCGCACGGAGTCGCCGTCCGCGGGCATCGTGCTGCGCTTCGTGCCGTCCTCCACGCATGTGGTGTGCAGGACCGATTCCAGGGCGTCCGGGGCGAGGTGGAGCGTGCCGCCGGTGAAGCGGCTGCCGGTCGCCGCGTAGTGGTTCGTGCCGTCGGTGATGCGCACATGGGCGGTGTCCGGTCCGGAGGCTGCGCTGCTGAGTCCGCTGATGTCCCAGGTCACCTTCCCGGGGCCGGCCGCGCGGCCGAGCAGTGCCTTGGCCGTGTTGCTGCCGGTGAGGCGGGCGCCGCCGGTGACGGTGATCCGCTGGTCGCGCACGGCGCTGAGTTCTATGCCGGTGTTGTCGTACGTACCGCCGTCGATCCGCAGATCCGCCGATCCGATGGAGATCGGGGCCGCGTTCTGGGCGCCGGTGACGGTGCAGTCGGTGAAGTGAATGGGCCCCGCACCGCGCAGGATCGCACCGTCCACGCCCTTGAAGGCGCAGCGAATGAAGTGGACGGGAGCGGTGACCGGGGTCTGGACGAGGACGGCGCCCGCGGGCGGCTCGAAGGAGCAGTCGCTGATGGTGGTCGGCCGGGTGGAGCGCGCGGAGCGCTGGGCGACGGCGAAGGTCTTGGCGGTGCAGCCGCGCACCTGGGCTCCGTCGGCGTTGACGGTGAGGGTGCCGGCCTGATCGAAGGTGGGGCGCGGGATCACCGTGATGTCTTCGAGCGTCAGATCGGTGATCTTCGTATTGGCGGTGAACCAGGAGCAGACATGTCTGCGTACGGTGATCCGCTTCGCGGAAATCCCCCATTGTGCACCGGAGTTGGCTATGTCCATCAGTCCGGAGTTGCCGTCGAAGAGGAGATCGTGCTCGTACTGCCCGTGTGTCGTGAAGGGGTTGCCGCCCGCGTCGTCTCCGTCGCCGTGGCAGTTCACGACGGTGCAGTAGGCGGAGGCGGTGAGGTCGCTGAGGTGGCGGACGTTGCTGGTCGTGCAGTCCGCGACCCGTCCGTACAGGCAGTAGATCTGCTGGGTGAGGTAGCCCGCGCCGCCGTACTCGACGGTGGGCGGGTTCTTCAAGGAGCAGTCCTCGGTACGGAACCGGGTGCACCAGCGGCGCATGATGACCGGCCAGAAGGAGCCGGTGGCATGGATTCCGGAGACGTCGCAGCCGACGGCGTACTCGAAGCTGATGGGGTGGGAGCCGGTGTACTCGTCGGGGCCGGCGCCCTCGAAGACCAGGTTGCGGATGTGGGTGCCCTGGACCGGCTCGACGCGGGTCCACGTGAGGATGCGGCCCGCGGCGAGTTCCCAGCCGTTGAGGTAGCCGATTCGGATGTGGCCCGCGTCCACGATCTCGGTGATCTCGACCAGCTTCTGCAGCTCGCGCTCGTCACCGCCGCCGCCCGCGACAGGGGCGACCTGCACGGCCCACCACTGACCGACCTCGAACGCCTTGGCGTCGGGGACCGGGAAGGTGTCGGTGAGTTCGATGACCTTGCCGGAGAGCGCGTGCTTGACCGTGGTGTCGGTGACGGTGCCGCGGAAGGAGAGGACGGCGCCGAAGGGGTTGTCGTGGGTGTTCTTCTCGATGCCTTCGGTGCGCA
>NZ_JBVHDS010000031.1:0-63164 GCF_055563255.1 Streptomyces sp. NPDC002958
CCGCCGGGGCCACGGAGGCGCCCGCCGGCGTCGTCCCGGCAGCCTGCGCGGAAGTCGACGTCAGCGTGAGGGCCGCCGCCGCGGCACCCACGGTGGCGATCCCGGCGACGGACAGCTTACGGAAGCGGACGATGCGGCCGGTACGGACCTGCGTGTGCGTGGTCATACGGAAGAAACCCTCCAAAGGGGAACGTCGTGATGTCGCCGACCGGACTCGGTCACAGCGGCTTGCGGAGCAGAACCCCGCGCTGCGGGCCGGAGCGAACAGGCCCGGCGCAATCCGCCCGGCCCGGTCATGGCTCCCTGCAACGACAGCCATGGTTAGCGGCGGACGGACCACGGCGCAATGATGTGACGTACTACCCAACCACGGAGAAATGTCCGAAATGAGACGCTCTGCACCGTTTCTGCGCCTTTCTGGCGGCCCCACTCCTACTACCCGCCCTAGGATGTGACACAGCTCCTATGGGAGGCATCACACCGACAGGGCCATATCGAGGGCCTCGACCGGACTTTCGGCGCCCCCGAGCGAAGGACAGGACAGCGGCGGCACAACCGGCCCGGACCCGCAGCCCGACCAGCCAGGAAGAACAGCGACCGAAGCGAATCGCGCCCCGAGGCAGCACCGGCACAGCGCGGCCGAGGCAGGCCCGGGACGCGGCAGGCTCCGTCGGCGTTCAGGTCCTGAAAGCGCTCGTCGAGCAGGTCGGTGGCGCGCTGGGCCTCGGAGCCGGGCACGGCGAAGCCGGTCGGCGTCGGCAACGGGCTGGTGCCGCGGCGGACGAGGCGGTGCATCCGTGCGTCGCTGACGATGGTGGCATCGCGGGGGTTGGTACGCCGGATGTGCGCACCGGCGGGGCACCGGAAGCCGCGATCGTCGTACTCCCGGTACAGGAAGTCGTTGTTGCGGTGCGGATCGGCGCCCGGCGCCGCGTCATCGTGGTCCGGGCTCAGTGTCAGCGGTGCGTCGCTGGGTCAGCGCCCGACCATCTTCACCGCCAGGAGCGCCTCTTCCCGAGTGCGCGGTGACCGCGCCGTCGCCCTGGACGAGCAGCTCACCGCCATCCAGCTCGCCACCGGCCGCCTCGAAGCCGCCCAGCCCCCTACCACGCCCTCGCTGCCCGCGGGCCTGCGCCCACCGACGGCAAGCCGGCTCGGGACTCAGCGCACCTCGACCTGATAGGCAAGTAAGCAGTTGCCTATCCTGTGGTCGTGGCCGACGAGCTTTTCCAGGCCTTGGCCGACCCCACCCGCCGCACCATCCTCGACGAGCTCGCAGAGAGGTCCGGACAGACACTGTTCAAGATCTGCTCGCGACCGAGCATGAAGCATCAGCTCGGTATCTCGCGCCAGGCGGTCTCCCAGCACCTCGCCGCGCTGGAGGCTGCCGGGCTCGTCGAAACCACGCGGGAAGGCCGCTACAAGTTCCACAACCTGAACACAGCCCCGCTGCGGCAGATCGCCGAGCGATGGCTCGTGCCCGACACATCCGGACCGGAGAAGAGCACCCCATGAAGATCCATCTGACCAGCATCTTCGTCGACGACCAGGCCAAGGCCCTGCACTTCTACACCGAGATCCTCGGCTTCGTGAAGAAGCACGACGTCCCGGTGGGCGAGAAGGACCGGTGGCTGACCGTTGTCTCGCCCGACGAGCCCGGCGGCACCGAACTCCTCCTGGAGCCCGCCGGCCACCCGGTCGTCAAGCCCTACCGCGACGCGCTCGTCAAGGACGGCATCCCGCTCGCCCAGTTCGCCGTCGACGACGTGAAGGCGGAGTACGAGCGCCTGCGCGGCCTCGGCGTCCGCTTCACCCAGGAGCCCCTGGACATGGGCGCCGTCACCACCGCTGTCTTCGACGACACCTGCGGCAACCTGATCCAGATCGCGACACAGCCGCAGTAGCCGGTCGCCCGCGTGCGGGGCTCGGCCGCGGCGAGGTTCGAGGACAGCGAGCCGCGCACCGTTTTCGAGTGGCCCAGGCGCCGAATGTCGGCGTACAAGTGAACGTGCACGTGCGCCCTACTGGCGCGCAACGGGGCGGGGAAGTCGACGTCCATCGGCCTGCTGCTGGGGCTGGACCCTGGACCGCCTGGCGTCGCGCCACCACCAGGCCACCGCGCGGGCCTGCCACCGGCAATTCGACCCCGCGTGATCAGGAACTACAGCTGCCGTACCCAACTGATGGTTCCAGAATGAAGCCGAGGCGGGCGTGCTCGATGCGCACGCCCGGCCGAGTCGACGCTGGGAACACCGTGCCGACTGTGCTCGTTCGTTCGGCTGTTGGGTCGTCCCACAATAAGGAGAGCGATGCCGGACTCGGGATTCCCGCCTATGCAAGCGCGTGGCCGAGGAGCCAGCTGGTATCGCGGAGACTGCCACATCCACTCCGTGTACTCGGACGGCGAGCTCACCCCTGAGCAGTTGGCAGCCGACGCTCGCACAGTAGGACTCGACTTCATCGCCACCACGGAGCACAACTCGGCGAACGCGCACAGCGCCTGGGGGCGCCATGCCACAGATGACTTCTTGATCCTCCTAGGTGAGGAGGTGACCACCAAGACCGGGCACTGGCTCGCTCTCGGCATCGCCCCAGGGCAGGTGATCGACTGGGACTATCGCGTGGGGGACGGACTCATCGACCGATGCCTGGGCCAGGTCCGCGAATCCGGTGGACTGTGCGTGGCCGCGCACCCGCACGCGCCCTATCCCTCAGGCAGCTTCATGTACCCCTACCAGGGCCTCGATGTGGTCGAAGTATGGAACGGGCTGTGGACGTCGGACCGGCCATGGAACGCCGACAACGAGGCCGCCCTCGCCGAGTGGGGTCGAGGCCTGGCGGAAGGAATACACGCGGGGCGCTGGCAGCCGGCCATGGGCAACAGCGATACCCACCTTGACGGTCAGATAGGCATCCCGCACACCGTCGTACTCGCCGAGGATCTGAGCACGCCGTCCATCCTCGCCGGGATCCGTGCGGGCCGCAGTTGGATCGCCGAATCGGCTGCCGTCGATCTGTCGCTCACGGCCGTCGCCGCCGGCAACAACGCGGGGATCGGCGAACGACTGGCAACTCACGGGGAACCCGTCATGGTGCGCGCGCACATACGCGGTGTCCCATCGGCGACCGTCAGCTTCCACACCGACCGGGGCAAAGTCCACCGCGAAACGCTGCCAGACTCCGGCGTGGGCACCACCAAGTGGCACACGACATCGGCAGACTCGGCGTTCGTCCGGATCGAGGTACGCCATCCGCATGGCCATATGGCCGCTCTCACCAACCCGATCGTTCTGACTTGACCTCCAGATTGCCTCGGGACGGCTTGCGGCGGCGTCGAAGGCAGATAAGGCTGCAGGCCAGCTGGAGCAGGCACGAATGGACGTGCCGCGTCGGGCGATCAATGGCAGACACCAGCCGCAAAGTAGCGGGGCGATCACGTATTCACCGCTGCGGCGGTCTGTTCGTCATGTTCGCGGAGCATCCGCATGACGGTGGCAGACGAGGGGTGCTGGCCCTTCTTCGCACCTGTGGTGATGACGAGCTTCTTGGCGATGTCGCGCAGGCTCATCTCCTGGTCGCGCAGGTGGAGGGCCATGGACAGCATGGAATCGTCGGTGACGCCCGCGCCGCCGATGGTCTTGCCGCGATTGCGGGCGGACTCGTGGCCTTCAAAGGTGCGGTCGCGGATGTACTCGCGCGACATGCCGGACATGGCCTCGAGCACGGTGAACACGATGCTGGACGGGTCGTGCGAGCCCTTCAGCTCTCCGGTGAGGAACTCCAGCCCGACGTCGCTCGCCTTGAGCTCCTCGGCGAGCATGGCGAGTTCAATGCCGCGGCCAAGCCGCTTGTGCTCATGGACGACGAGCGTGACGGCAACGCCGGAGGAGCGGAGAGAAGACCCGCGTCACCCTGGCCTCGGCGAGGGAGTCGAGCTGTGCGTCGAGGGACTGCCTGGCGGTCGAGGCGCGGGCGTATCCGAGGCGGACGCGCCCGACCGGTTCGGCCCCGGCGCTCACCGGCCGGGGCAGCACGGTCCACACGGACCCCGGCTTGCGTACGGCGGGGGTCGGCACTGATCGCCGCAGATGGGCCGACGCGCGGCGCGGCGTTTCACAGGCGATCACCTATGAAACGCGTTGCTCCGACGACCAACCGTTACCCCCTCCGCCATGGGTGCGGTGGCGAGCGTCCCCAGCCTTACCCCTCGGGTGCATCCAGCTTCGGCGCCATGAAGTCAATCTTTGTGGCAGGCAGGACCCGAACGCTGCGATCGGGAAAGTCGATGTGCCGGTAGATTTCGTTGTGATGGGCGATCGACTGGTCTGGAAGGGCGAAGTCCGTTGGCTGGGAGCGGACCGATGTGGTGTGCCCGTCCGCCACCAGCATCAGGTCGTAGCCGTGGCTGAGGGCCTGGCGGGCGGTCGTCTCCACGCAGTTCTCGGTGGCAAAGCCGGTGACCACGACCTCGGTCACTCCGAGCCGGATCAGCGTCTCGTCGAGATCGGTGTCCAAGAAGGCGTCCGCACAGGTCTTCGTCACCACCGGCTCTCCGTTCCGCGGCGCCAGTCCCGGCAAGGCATCGCCGCACCCTTGCTGCTGAACCGTGATGACGGGAACGTTCGCAGCACGCGCCCGAGAGCTGAGTCCCGCGATGGTTCCGACAGTTTGGTCAGGGCGGTGCATGATGGGCCTCATGTTGTGCTGCATGTCGATGACGAGGAGCGCGGCACGGTGCGGCGTCGGTGGCATCGGCCTACCGTAGCTCTCCCTCTGCCGTGGCGACGGACACTCCCGAGGCATCGTGTTGGCCTGCATCCGCGACTCGCGTCCGGCCTGCTAGGCAGGCGGCACCCGCAATCGGAAGGATCAGGAGCGCGAATGCTCCGGCAAATGCCGGGAGCCGGTTCGTTGACGCCGCTGAGACTGCCGTGAACAGAGCCGACGTCACGGCCAGGACCAGGGTCTGGCCGAGGTTTTGCGAGGTCTGCATCGCGCCGCTTGCGTAGCCCTGCCGGTCAGCCGAAGTGTGCGCGAGCGACAGCAGTGTGAGTGACGGCGTCACGAGCCCCATGCCGACGGCGGCCATCGCCATTGAGGACACCGCTGCGGCCGGAGGCATCGCCGGCATGGTGCACAGTGCCGCCACCGCCACCGCGGCCGCCATGATTCCGGCCCCGATGGCGACCAGCCGGTGCCGCGACACCCGGTTCTGCAGGCGACCCTGCACCCAGGAGGCTCCGGCCCAGGCAAGTGCCGCCCCGGTGAACGCGAACCCTGTAACAACGCCTGGCACATGTCGGGCTGTGCTGAGCATCAGGGGGACGAAGGCTTCCAGCGTGAAGAACGCGCCCGAGGTCAGCGCCCGCAGGAGCACCGTAGCGGGCAATCCGCCCCCGGCTCGCCAGGTATGCGGCGGCAGCAGCCTCGGGGCGAACGCCACGATCACCACTACACCAACCGACGCGCACACCGCGTGCCATACATTCCAGGTGGAAACGCCGTACTGGGTGAGAGCCGCGGCCACGCTCACTGCCACTGTGGCGGGCAGGGCGGGCCGCCGCACGGGTGCCTCGGGACTTCCAGATTCTTGCGATGCTCCTGGCTGTGCTGGTCGTCCGCGAAGGAGCAGCACAGCGACCGCGGCAGGGATCAGGGTGAGCCCGGCGACGCCGAAGAACACCGCTCGCCATGACCACGACGCGGCCACGAACCCAGCGAGCGGGGGGCCGGCTAGTGACGGTACGATCCAGCACGCACTCATGAGGGACAGGGCGCGGGCGCGCAGGTGATCCGGGTAGGACTGCCCGATGGCTGTGTTGACGGACACCGCTACCAGGCCCGCTGCGATCCCGTCGGTGAAGCGTCCCAGGACCAGTTGCCAGATGGTGGTACTAGTTGCGGAGACGAGGAGCGTCGCGACGGTCAGGATCACCCCGGCTGCCAGCGGTCGCCGGGCCCCGTCGCGATCCGCCCATGTCCCGCCCAGCACACCACCGAGCAGGCTCGCCGCCACGAACGACCCTGCCACCAGCGGGTAGAGACCGACTCCTTCGAGGTCTCGGGCGGCCACCGGCAGCACTGGCATCACCGCCAGCGCTGCGAAACCGGTCAGGAACATCACCGCGGCGAAACTCGCCGTAAGCGTCAGATACGTACGGGAGAAGAGTCCGGCAGTGGGAAGGGGGTCCGACGGTTCACGGCGGTCACCTGTCACCGGAAGCAAGGTACGGCCCAACTCCAACCGCACGCTTGCGGAGCTCGGGCGGGTAAGGGGAGGGACGTGCCCTGACTCTGATCCATACATGGCATCGAGTCTCCATTTCATCCGGGGCGGTTCACGCAGCTCATCGACGTCCCACTTCGCCCGGTCCAGCGAATGCTGCTGCCCGTCTGGGCAGAGCCGGCCAACGCACTCGGCCAACTGACAGCCGTTCTTGCGGAAGACCGGGCCCAACAGCCCACGCACACACGCCTTCGCTCGCCGCCGCAGATCCGCCTGCGGCTGGACGTCGCCGACCTGCAGCAGCGACTCCTCCAACTGAGCATCCCACTGAAGCACTTGCACCGAATCGCCGAACCAGGCGTCCAGGAATGGGAGTTACTCGACGAGCCTGATCAGCGAACTACAGCTGAAGGGCTAACGGCGAGGCGGCACCGATTTGCATCAACCACGGGCACTAACATGAAAGATGGCAACCGCACTCACACGAGTTGGAGATCGAAGTGGAAGACCAACTGCAGGAACGGCACGGATTTCAGGTACTCATGTGCGATCCGGCAGGGCCCAAGGTGGTCACCACGCAGGATGCGCAGGACCTCATCGGCTCGGTCTTCCTCGGCGCCGAGATCGTGGCTGTGCCTGCAGACCGCTTTGACGACCAGTTCTTCGCGCTGGACACCCGCTTCGCGGGAGAGATCATGCAGAAGTTCGTCAACTACCGGCTCCGCTTGGCCGTCATCGGCGACATTTCCCGCCATCTGGAGGTCAGTGGCGCACTGCGCGCCCTCGTTCACGAATCCAACACGGCAGACCACATCTGGTTCCTGCCCGACATCGAGACTCTCGACGCACGGCTGAAGGCCAGGTCTGCGCGCAGGCCGTGATCGACGAACTGATACGGCGCCGGCTCTGCCGCAAGGGTCTCTTTCTGACCGCAATTTCACTTGAACGACGCTCATGAATCCGAGAGTTGGCTCGGTAGGACTTGTCGCCTCAGTAACCGTGAACCGACTCAACTCGACCGTAAGGAAGATAGCCGCCATGTGCATTGATCGGATGCTGTACCCGGTGCCCACCGAACCTCTGATCAGTCTGCCCGCCGGTGAGATCACGCTGCGCGACGAGGGCACCATGACGGATTGGAGGGTCGAGGTGGCGGCCTTTCGGTTGGCGGCAGCTCCCGTCACCCGTGAGCTGTACGCAACCGTGCTGGCGGAAGCCCCGGATTCCACCCCCACAGGGCGGGGGAAGCCGGTGACCGAGGTGTCGTGGATCGACGCCGTGCGCTTCTGCAATCTGCTGTCGCACTCGGCAGGGCTCGAGCCTTGCTATCCAGAGATCGACGAACCGGACGCGGAAAAAGTGGTCTGCGATTGGACGGCCGACGGCTACCGCCTCCCGTCCGAGGCGGAATGGGAGTACGCATGTCGGGCCGGCAGTCCCGACGTCCGCCATGGCGAGCTGGACGACATCGCTTGGTACCGGGGAAATTCCGGCGACGAGGTGCATGACGTCGCCACCCGGATCCCGAATGCCTGGGGATTCCACGACATGATCGGCAACGTGTGGGAGTGGTGCTGGGACGTCTACGACCCGGCCGTCTACGGGCCTTACCGTGTCTTTCGCGGCGGAGGCGCTTACGACCCGCCCCGGGCATGCAGGGCGTCTTGCAGGCGCAAGAGCCACCCGACATTCCGTATCGACGACCTGGGCTTCCGGCTCGCTCGATCGGGATGACGTGGTCCCACTGGCGTCGCCGCCACCAAGCACGCGTCCGCCGCAGCCACTACGAGCAGCGCGGCCACACGTTCGCAAGACGACCCGCGATCACTCCGCAATCAAGCCGGTGGATCCGGGCTCATCCGGGCGCGCCAACTACGCTATGCCGATGTCCGTCGTACCCGCACTTTTCAGCGATGCCGAGACCGACCACCCCGCCATCGCCCAGTGAGCAGCGTGCTGGAGCCGCCGCGGGCGAAGATGACCAAACTCGCCGATCGTGGCTGGCTGCACAAACGGCCCGACGGACGGTTCACGCCGCGTCGATAGCCACCGGGAGCCCGTAGGTGCGGGCCTGTCGCTGCTCATCGGGCTCGGCCAGTTGCTGTTGAGCCGCGCCGCCGACGTCAACGACGTCATGCTCACCTCGTGCGGGTGGGTCCTGGGCGCCGGGCTCACCCGGATTCGTACGCGGGCCTCGTAGCCTTGCCCAAAGTCCGGTTTCCGACGCTCAGAAACCCGGCTTTCGGCCGGCGGGTGACCGGCAGTGGAAGGCTCGGTGAAACTCAGTCATCTCTGGTTGCCGGGTGTGGTGCGAGCACTGCAGGGTTGGGGCCGACCGCCGATCTCCTCACCACGGAAGTTCTTGACTGTGCGTCTGCTGACGTTTCTCGCCTCCCTTGTTGCTGTCCTCTTCGTCGCCACTCCGGCACAGGCGCACGTCCGCGAGACCTCGGTCTCGGTCGACCTGCGCAGCCAGCGCGACGGCGTCGCGGCTGTCGTAGACATGGAGTACGACGTCCTCGCCCGGCTGCTGAGCCTCGATGGCGCCCTGAGCCCGGACGCGGTCGGCGTGGACGGCGCGGCCGCCGAGGTGCCGACCGGGGTGCGGCGCAGTTCGCTGGACGCGCACGCGAGCGATGTGGCGCAGTACGTCGGCGAGCGGCTGCGGCTGAGCCGCGGCTCGATCGGGTGCACCGCTGAGGACGGCGCCCGCGTCGAACTCGCCGACTCCGGCGCCGCGCGGGTCGCGCTCGCCTACGACTGCCCGGCGTCCGGGGCGCTCACCGTCCGCAATGACATCTTCCGCCCCTCCGACGGCGTCATCGACGGCACCACCACGAAGGTGGTCTACGACATCGATGGCAGCCGCGGTTCGACGCTGCTCGACACCGCCCGCACCAGCGTCACGGTGGGGCACACCGATCTGCTCAGTGAGATCCCGCGGTTCGTCAAGCTCGGGGCAGAGCACCTGTACTTCGGGCTCGACCATGTGCTGTTCCTGCTGGCGCTGCTGCTGGGCGCGAAGCGGCTGCGCGACGTCGTCGGGGTCGTCACGGCCTTCACGGTCGCGCACTCGGTGACCCTGGTGCCGGCCGCGATCGGCTGGGTCAGCGTGCCCGGGTGGATCGTCGAGCCGCTCATCGCGCTGTCGATCGCGTTCGTCGCGCTCGACAACCTGCTTTCGACGAGGACGAGGCACCGGCTGCCCGTGGTCTTCGGCTTCGGGCTGCTGCACGGGCTGGGCTTCGCGGGCTCGCTCAGCATCGACGGGCCGCTGTCGGTTTCGATGCTGGCCAACCTGGTCGCCTTCAACGTCGGCATCGAACTCGCCCAGTTGACGATTATCGCGCTCGCCTTCCCGGCGCTGCTGTTCCTGCGCAGGGTCGCGACCACGCCGGTCGCCGCCCGCGCCCTCAAGCTCGGCACCGTCGCGGCGACCGTCGTCGTCGCAGGTACCGGTCTGGTCTGGTTCGTAGAACGTTCCCCGCTCCTGACCTGACACCCACCCACCCGCACTCCCAAGGATCTTGATGTCCGTGTTCACCTGGACACGCGCACGCGTGCGCGCTGTCATGTACACCACCATGCTGGGGCTCGCCTCCAGTGTGGTGGCGGGCCCGCTCACGTTGTACGCGGCGACCGCCATCGACCCGCCGGAAGCCACCGTCAGCGGCGTCGCGTACGTCGACGCCGACGGCGACGGTCGGCGCAGCTCCGACGAGGCCGGCCTGGCCGGTGTGCGCGTCTCCGACGGCACGGTCGCCACCACGACCGCCGCCGACGGTTCCTACTCGCTGACGATATCCACCGACCGTCGCAAGACGGACATCGTGTGGGCCGGCCAGCCGCGGGGCTACCGGTTCGACCTGGACGAGTACAAGGAGCCGAGGTTCTGGGCCAACCTCGGCCAGCTCGCCGACGACGCCACCCCGACCGCGGACTTCGCGCTCGTCCGTGACGAACTCTCCGACGGCGACACCTTCTCCTGGGCCAACATCGCCGACCCGCACGTCAACGCACAGCTGCCCGACCAGGTACGCGAGATCAACTCCACGGGCACCGACCTGCGGTTCATCGCGGTCAGCGGCGACCTCACCAACAACGCCAGCCAGGGGCAGTTCGACACGTACCGTCGCGGCACCCAGCAGTCGGCCGTCGGCGTCTGGCCGGCCGTCGGCAACCACGAGTACGCGGGCGGGTCGGCGTACGCGGACAGGATCGACAACTACCGCAAGAACCTCGGTCCGGAGTGGTACTCGTTCAACTACGGCAACCGGCACTTCGTAGTGCTGGAGAACAATGGCGCGGCGCCGTTCGAGGAGGAGCTGAACTGGCTCAAGGACGACCTCGCCGCGAGCGTTCCGCTGGACGACGACCCGGCCAACGACATCGAGGTCGTCGTCCTCACCCACCAGCCGATGAACGTTCCGTTCGGCTCGCCGTCGACGTACGACGCCTTCGGTGAGGTGCTCGAGCAGTACAAGGCGCAGCTGATCCTGGTCGGCCACGAGCACTCCAACCACGTCGAGAACAAGTCGGCGTTCGCCTCGACCGCCAAGCACATCCAGACCGTGTCGAGCTCCTACACGATCGACAACGCGCCCCGCGGCTTCCGCTACATCCACATGGCGGGTCCGGGGTTCGAGAACCCGTTCCGGATGTACGGCGAGAACGAGCACCTCACCATCGTCAGCCCCGCGCCGGGCTCGAAGGTGCCGGCCGAGAAGTTCCCCGGCATCCAGATCAACGCCTACGACACCGGCGACGAGGTCGTCTCGGCGCGCTACCGGATCGCCGGCGACAAGAAGTGGAGGCCGCTGCACCGCAGCGGCGAGTTCACCTGGCAGAGCAACTTGCCCGACAGCCTGCAGACGGCCGGTCAGCACAGCGTCGAGGTGAAGGTGACCGACGCGGCGGGCAAGACCTGGACCAAGTCCGCGGACTTCACCCTCACCGACGAGCCGGCGCTCAATCCGGTCGCCGACGGTGACTGGGACCAGCACCACGGCAACGAGGGCCACTCCGGTGTCGCGCCGGCGCAGGAGGCCGGCCGCCGCCTGGCCTGGAGCTTCCGCACCGACGGCACCTTCCTCACCGGGTCGCCGGTCATCCACGACGGCGTCGTCTACGCGGGCACCCGCGACGAGAACGGCGACGGCAACAGCCGGATCCACGCCGTCCAGCTCAAGAACGGCAAGGAGCTGTGGAACTTCGAGGTGCCGCAGTCCATCCACGGCAGCCTCGCCTACGGCGACGGTTTGATCTTCGCGCCGACCCTGGGCTCGGAGCTGTACGCCGTGGACGCGAAGACCGGCGAGCTGCGCTGGAAGGCCGAGCCCGAGGAGGCGCCGGCCCCGAACAACCAGCGCACCTACGGCTACTACTCGCCGACCGTCTCCGGCCACACCGTGCTCTGGCCCTACCAGACCCGCTTCGGCATCGGCAGCCAGGGCGTCCTCAAGGCGCTCGACACCCGCACCGGCAAGCAGATCTGGGCCTCCCCGATGTCCGGCGCAACCATGAGCGACGGCACGCCCGCCGTCATGGACGGCACCGTGTACGTCGGCAACCAGACCGCCGACCGCGTGCTCGCCTACGACCTGGCCACCGGCGCCCGCAAGTGGACCGGAACCGAGTCGCTCGGCGGCTGGCAGGACGGCGTGCCGACCGCGGCCGAGGGAAAGGTCTTCATCGGCTCCAACAACGGCATCGCCGCCCGTGACGCCAAGACCGGCGAGACGCTGTGGACCTACCGGAGCTCGCGTTCCTCGCTCGTCTCGAGCGGCTCGACCCCGAGCGCCGCGGCCGTCAAGAACGGCGTCGTCTACATGGGCTTCCCGAGCGGCGCCGTCGTCGCCCTCGACGCCCAGACCGGCAACGTCCTCTGGGAGCGGCTGCTGCCCGGCGACATCTACCACGGTGGCGTCATGTCCAGCCCGGTCGTGGCCGGTGACACGCTCTTCGTCGGCGCCAACAACGGCAGGTTCTACGCCCTGGCCACCGACACCGGCCAGATCCTGTGGAACCACGAGACCGGCACCTGGGTGGGCGCCGGCCCTGCCGTCAGCGGCAACACCGTTGTGACGGGCGCCTGGGACGGCAACCTCTACGCCTACGTGCCGGGCGGCGAGTCCGCGCAGCGCTGGGCGACCGTGACCGGTACGGTCAGCGACCCGGAGACGGGCGCTCCGATCGCCGGCGCGAAGGTCACCGCCGTCGCCTCCGGTCAGGACACCGCGGTGACCAGCACCGACGCCAAGGGCCGCTACCTGATGGGTCTGCCGGCGTCGACTTGGACCGTCACGGCGGCCAAGCGCGGCCTGATCGCCGACGACCGCTCGGAGGTCAGCGTCACGGTCGGCACCACCGGCAACGAGAAGGCCGACCTGAAGCTGATCAAGGTGAACCACCCGGTCGCCGGCAAGTCGACGTACGCGCCGGACTACGGCAATGGCAGCACGCGCAAGGACGTCGTCACGGGCAGGGAGTACTACTACCTGGCCAACGACAAGGTCCGGGCGTCCGTGACGCCGTACACCGGCGGCAACAACGGTGTCGGCGGTCTGGGCCAGGGCGAGCTGTCGGACGTCATGCTCAACGACGCCAACGGCGCCGAGACCCTTGACTGGGGCGAGATGCTGCTGCGTCCGAGCCTCACGCCGCCCGACTCGTGGGACCGGCCGAACGACCAGCTCGACCTGCCCGACCTCGCGGTCGACGGCGCGGCCGTGGTCGGCAAGGGTCAGCACCGGGGGAACGGGGCCATCAAGGCGCAGGTCCGCTACGAGACCCTGCCCGACGCTCCGATCGTGAAGATGACGGTCAAGCTGACCAACACCGGCACCACGGGCTACCAGGGCTACTTCAACTACATGATCGACCCCGACAACTCGGTCGACAACGGCCGGATCCCTGGGGTCAGCGGCACCAACCCGGGTCTGAAGACCTCGGGCTGGACCGGGAACTACGTCTACGTCGGTGCTGACACGGCTACCACGAACGGCCAGGCCGCTCATGGTCTCGCCTGGGCACAGGACACGCCGGCCGCAGTCGGTGCGTTCGGCTACATCGAGGGTCTCTACTACGACGCGACGATGGAGCCCGGTGCCACCAAGCAGTTCAGCTTCTACCACCTGACCGACTACGCGACCGCCGGTGGCGACCCCACCCGCAACATCGCGAAGTGGGCCGACGAGATCGACCTGCACGACGAGGCCGTCCCGGATGCCGCTCGCGCGACCGGCACGATCACCGCGGACGGCTCCGCCGTCTCCGGTGCCCGGGTCGCCCTCGAGCAGGACGGCAAGGTGGTCGCGACCACGAGCACCGACGCCCAGGGCAAGTACCGCGTCAAGGCCCCGGCCGGTCAGTACGACGTCCGGGTGTCCAAGCTGGGCTACCGGACGGCCGCCGACAAGGTCACCGTGCCGGCGGCGGGCAGCGGCGTCGCTGATGTCGCGCTGAGCCCGGTCAAGGTCGAGGCGAGCTACGGCAAGCAGATCGGCTCGGGTCTGGTCGAGGCAGGCCACGGCGACGTCATGCTCGAGAACGACAAGCTCTCGATGGCGATCGCCGACGCTTTCAACGACTCGCAGCTCTCCGGTAGCACCCGCGGCAAGCCGGTCGACATCGCCGTCCGCGGCAAGGCCGACCAGTTCGACTGGATCAACCTGCCCTACGTCTCGGCGACCCAGCCGACCGGCGGTAACGCGTGGGACGTCCGGACGGTGGGGGCGACCGACGTCGAGATCGTCCAGGCGACCGGCGACAAGGCCGTCGTCCGGGTATCCGGGCCGGTCGACGGCTTCACGGGTCTGACGGCGAGGACGACGTACACGCTGAAGCCGGGCGACAACTTCGCCACGGTCTCGACGGAGCTGAGCAACTCCGGCTCGGTTCCACTCAGCGTGTGGACCGGTGACGCGATGGACCACGACGCGGCCGGCACGGCCAGTGTCATCCCGGGCGCCGGCATCGTGACGCCGGGTGCGCCGGCGGCGTACACCCCGACGAAGCCGTACATCGGCATGAGCGGGACCGACCCGCAGGTATTCGGTCTCGTCTACGGCACGCCGGCGAGCGCCTTCGACGTCTACGCCGCGGGCAACTGGGTGATGAGCCGGTTCAAGGTCGACGTGCCGGCGGAGGGCTCCTACACCCTCACCCGCAAGCTCGTTGTCACCCCGGGCACCGACCCGGTGGGCATCCTCGACGAGGTCCCCGCGCCGTAACGCACACCCACCCCACCACACGGGGCCGGCCCGGACTCCCACCGGGCCGGCCCTGTGCGCCGATCCGTCAGAACAACGCGGCGGGTCGCGTCAGGTGGACTGCATCACCACGACGGTGCGCGGGCCGCCCGTGATCGACTGCCCCGCGGCCAGCGGCGTTCCCACGCAGAGGGCGGCGTCGGTCGACAGCACAACGAACCCGCGCTGGGCCCAGTCGTGCTCGGGCAGCACGATGTCGATCGGCTCGGCGGAGTGTGCCGTTCGGAAACTCATCGCTCTGCTCGGAGGGGGTGTGGGGCTCGGTGAGTCGTCGCGCAGGTCCGGCAGGGTGCCCGGGGGCCCCGCGTCGATCTCGTGCTGCTTCAGCCAGTTCCGCAGTGTCTCGCAGAAGCCGATGTCCGTTCGAACGTGCCGTCCATGGCTCACGCCGGAAACGGGTGCGGAACTCCCACCCGGTCCCGTCGAGGTCCCGTCGGCCGTCCAGCCGCTTGCGCCCCGCGACGGAGCGGGCAACGGCGGCGGGACGAACCACGGCTCGGTACTCCCGGTCAAAGCCTCGAAGACCCTTGGCCACCCTTTTGTCACGGGCAGCTGAGGAACGATCAGCCGATCTCCAACGGTGGCTGTCCGGCTGGTGATTGTCCAGGCCGCGCGCGCTGATGCATGATGGGGACGACCCGAGTTGATCAGGGTCCGACTCTTGACCTGCACGGTGGGTGGTGGATGGCGAGCGGCGCTCCTCGGCGCGGGCTGCATGGCCGGCGCAGCGAGTGCGGGGCGTTGGATCAGGTGATCGTCGGCGCCCGGAAGGGCCGGAGCCAGGTACTGGTGCTGCGCGGCGAACCCGGAGTCGGCAAGTCCGCGTTGGCTCAGTACCTGGTGCGGAGCGCGACAGGGTGTCAGGTCCTACGGGCTGTCGGCGTCGAGTCCGAGATGGAGCTGGCATTCGCCGGATTGCACCAACTGTGCATGCCGATGATGGGGCAGCTCGATCGCCTTCCCGGCCCACAGCGCGATGCCTTGTCCGTCGCGTTCGGGCTGAGGGCGGGGAGCACACCGAACCGCTTCCTGGTCGGTCTGGCGGTGCTCAGCCTGCTGGCCGAGGTGGCGGAAGAGCAGCCGCTCGTCTGCGTGGTGGACGATGCCCAGTGGCTCGATCGGGTCTCCGCGCAAACACTGGCCTTCGTCGCGCGCCGACTGCTCGCGGAGCGGGTGGCGTTGGTTTTCGCGGTGCGTACGTCGACGCCTGCTCCGGGCGACGACCCGCTGGTGGGTCTGCGGGAGATCGTGGTCCAAGGGCTGCGCGACGACGATGCGCGTGCACTTCTGGAGTCGGTGGTCCCCGGACGGTTGGATGAACGCATCCGGGATCGGATTGTCGCCGAGACCCGCGGCAACCCGCTGGCTCTACTGGAATTGACCCGGGGGTCCACCGCGGCCGAACTGGCCGGCGGTTTCGGGCGGCCGGACGCGCGGCCGCTGGCGAGTCAGGTCGAACAGAGCTTCCTGCGGCGGATCGGGTCGCTTCCGGATGCGGCGCAACGGTTGCTGCTGGCGGCAGCCGCGGAGCCGGTGGGGGACGTGCCGTTGCTGAGGCGGGTAGCCGAGCGGCTCGGCATAGGCGCTGACGCCGCGGGGGCGGTCGAAGCGGCGGGGCTGATCGAGTTCGGTGCGCGGGTGCGGTTTCGTCATCCGCTGGTGCGCTCGGCGGCCTATCGCGCGGCCGACCCCGAAGAACGTCGGGAAGTGCATCGTGCGCTGGCCGAGGTGACCGATCCCGATGCCGACTCGGATCGCCGAGCCTGGCATCGTGCCCACGCGGCGGTCGAGCCCGACGAGGTCCTGGCCGGCGAGTTGGAACGTTCAGCGGGCCGGGCCCAGACCCGCGGCGGTATCGCGGCGGCGGCCGCGTTTCTGAAACGTGCGACCGAGCTGACGCCCGATTCGGTCAGACGGGGAACGAGAGCGGCGGTGGCAGCGCAGGCCGCGTTCGAGGCTGGGGCTCCCGACACGGCACTCGAACTCCTCGCCGTCGCGGAGCTGAGTCCGTCGGACAAGATTCAGCACGCCCGGCTGACCCGGCTGCGCGCCCAGATCGTGTTCGCGCGCCGACGCGGCGGTGAGGCTCTGCCGTTACTGCTCGACGCAGCCGACCGGCTGGCACGGGTCGATGACCAACAAGCGCGTGAGGCGTACCTCGATGCGATCGGAGCGGCGGTCTTCGCCGGTCGCCTCCAAGAACGTATCGGGGTGCGGGAGGTGGCCGAGGCCGCCCGCTCTGCGCCGCGCGGGCCACAACCTCCGCAGCTGACGGACATACTTCTCGATGGCCTGGCGACGTACCTCGCCGAAGGCTGCGTCGAAGGCGCGTCGCTGTTGAAGCCCACGCTGCGGGCGTTCAGGCGAGCCGCCGGACACGGCGAGGACGACGTCATGCGCTGGCTCTGGCTGACGTGGCTGGTCGCCGGTGACATGTGGGACGACGAGACGTGGCATGTTCTGACTACACACGCGGTCCGGTCGGCTCGCGAGACCGGTGCGCTCAATTTCCTTCCCCTGGCGCTCGGTTACCGGGCCGCCGTGCACGTGCACGCGGGTGAGTTCGATGTCGCCTCGGCGTTGATCGACGAGTCCGACACGATCACGGAAGCAACCGGTCACTCGCCCATCGCATACCCCTCGCTTCTGCTCATGGCCTGGCGTGGCGACGACGCCCAGGCGGCGGAGCTGATCCAGAGCGCCGCTCGCGACGCGATCACCTGGGGCGAGGGGCGGGCGATCGGTCTGGAGCACTACTTGCGCACGATCTTGTACAACGGCCTCGGCCGGTACCAGGACGCCCTGGCCAACGCCGAACGGGCAGTGGAGCACAAGGATCTGTGGACGAGTGCCGGCCGCACGCCGGTCGGAGGACCAGGGATCGCCCGGACACCGGGGTGTGGACCAGGGATTTCCTGGGCGCGATACAGGGGGCCGCGGCGCGAGCGTGTTCGCAGTGGCATCGACGGATGCCGAGTGTGAACGGAGCCCTGACCGTGTCCATGATTCTGCCGAAGCCGTATGCGGACCACCCGTCGCCCCCCGCGGATGTCTCCCTGGACGAGGCTGCCTCTGTCTTCGTGGGGCTGCAGCCACGTCTTTTCGGCATTGCGTACCGGATGCTGGGAAGTGCGACCGAGGCCGAGGACGTGCTCCAGGAAGTGTGGTTGCGTTGGCAGAAGACCGACCGTTCGGCAGTGGTCAACCCCGCGGCCTTCTTGTCGTGCGCCACCGCCCGGCTGACCATCAACGTGGCCCAGTCCGCCCGGGTTCGCCGACAGAACTACATCGACCCATGGCTGCCCGAACCCATCGACACCAGCAGCGACCCCGAGGCCGGCGTGCAGCAGGCGGAGGAGCTGGACCTCGCGCTGCTGCACGTACTGGAGAGGCTGACCCCTGTCGAGCGGGCCGTTTACATATTGCGCGAGGCCTTCGTATACACCTATGCAGATATTGCCGACATACTTCGGCTCAGCGCTGTCAACGCCCGCAAAATCGCAAGCCGCGCCCGCCGGCATCTCCTGACCGAGCAACGGGAGGTCGTGGACGCAGTGCAGCATCGACGGCTTCGGGAAGCCTTCGTCGCGGCGGCCCGGACCGGAGACGTCACCTCCTTGGAAACATTCCTCGCCCCGGACACCATCGGCCGCTCCGCCGGGCACGGCACGCGCGGCTCCGCCCGCGACTCCGCACCGGGCCCCGCCCACGTGGCGAACGTCCGGACCTCCTCCCGCGGTCCGCATCGCGGCGCCCGGAGCCAACCGTCACGGGCCTCCGCCCACCGGCACGGCCCGGCCGCTGCCGGCGTCATTTCTGGCGGCTGACGTCAACGGCTGTCCGCCGGCGTCCTCACCGGACCGAGGATGCAGCCCCAGTCGCAACCGACCGGGGCGACCGGCTCACCCGCCCGGCCAGTTCGGCTGAGCCGCGCGGCTCGGCCGGACACATGACCGGCTCCTCGCCCCGAGCCTGTGGCGGGGAGCCGACGCGATGGAGCAGCCGGGGCAGGCGCTGGAAAAGGAGCCGGCCGCGGTCGTCGCCCATCTCGGTTCTGTCCGGCGGGAACTCGTCGAGAAGCAGGTGCTGGTGCGTGTCACAGATCCGTCAGCTGCTCGGTCAGTCGGTGTGAAGGAGCGCAACGGCCCGGCCCGGTCTCGGCGGCCCTGGACGAAGGGGCGTTGTCTCATCGGACGGAGTCGCCGCAACACAGCGTCGGCTTGAGGACGAAGCCTCCGTCACCGGACGGCCGACATCATTCCGCCACGCAGCACATGCCACGCGCTCCGTCGACAATACGTATGCCTCATGCCAGAAAGGAACCCTGGACATGCCCGATGAGCAGCCACTCGTCCTCGACCCCGCCGGTGCCGACCACCACGCCGAGGACCGGGCCCTGCGCGCCCGCGGGGCAGCCACTCTCGTGGACATCCTCGGGGTGACCGCGTGGTCCGTCTCCGATCCCGGCCTCCTGAAGCAGCTCCTGACGCGCACATACGTCTCCAAGGATGCCCGCGCGCACTGGCCGGCCTTCGCCGACACAGTTCCGACCTGGCCACTCGCTCTCTGGGTGACGGTCGACAACATGTTCACCGCTTACGGCAGCGACCACCGTCGCCTGCGTCGTCTGATCGCCCCGGCCTTCTCGGCCCGACGTATCGCTGCCCTGGCGCCCGTCGTCGAGAACCTCGTCACAGGCATCCTCGACGATCTGGACGCCCTTCCGGCCGGTGAAGTGGTCGACCTGCGCGAGCACTTGGCCTATCCACTGCCGATCGCGGTCATCGGTCGGATGATGGGTCTGTCCTCCGCCCAGCTGAACGGGCTCCGTACGGTGGTGGACCGGGTGTTCGCCACTACCCTCTCCGCTGACGAGGCCGCGGCGAACACGGCCACCCTCTACCAGCTTCTCGACGAGTTGATCGCCGTGAAGCGGGCTTCGCCCGGCGACGACATGACCTCTCTCCTGATCGCCGCCCGCGACGAGGAGGGCGACGGCAGTGCGCTCAGCGACTCCGAATTGCGCGGCACCCTCGTGTTGATGATCAGTGCCGGATACGAGACGACCGTCAACGTCATCGATCAGGCGATCACATCCCTGCTGACCGACCCGGAGCAGCTTTCCCACGTCCGTACCGGCCGGTGCGACTGGGATGACGTCGTCGAGGAAACGCTGCGCCACGAACCGGCCCTCAAGCACCTGCCTCTGCGCTACGCGCTCGAGGACATCCCACTGCCCGGCGGGCGGACCATCCGGACCGGGGAGGCGATCCTCGCCTCCTACGCAGCCGCCAACCGCCACCCGGACTGGCACGGTGACGACGCCGACCTCTTCGACGCCACCCGAACCACCAAGGATCACCTGGCTTTCGGGCACGGCGTCCACTACTGCCTCGGCGCCCCCCTCGCCCGCGTCGAAGTCGCCGCCGCCCTGCGTCAGTTGTTCTCGCGCTTTCCCAAGGTCCGACTCGCGGTACCCGCCAGGGAACTGCGGCCTCTGCCGACCTTGATCAGCAACGGGCACGTGGCCCTTCCCGTTCGCCTGCGCCCGGTGGCGCAGTGATGGCTCCACCTGCGAGAAGAACGGCCACGACCTCGCCTGCCCGCGACCACACCGCTCACTCCGGCGGACGGCCTCATCGCCCGACACCTCGTATACGGGCTCACAGCTCGCCGGATCGCCACCGCCGCACCGCTGTCGCTCGACCCTGCGTACATCTGTCTCCGCACCGTGCAAGGGTCACCACGGCGAGGAGCATCGCCGCCGATCGACATGACCACGGTCCAGCCCCGGGCCCAATGCGTCCTCGGCGCGCCGGCCTATGCACAGGCCGCAAGGGTTCGACATCGGTCTGGGCCGGAATCCGAGCAGGACCTCTGCGTATTCTGAACTGCGGCACAGGCCGCCTGATCGGCCTTCAGATGGCGGTCCTGCGGTTGGCGGAACGCCGCACCGCTCTGCCTGATACGGACGACGGCCGCCGTCGTTCGACTGGTCGCGCACCGACGCCCTCCCACGCGAGGAAATGGCCGAGGCATTCGCCGAGGAGCCTCGCTGGGTGGACCTGCGCTGGTTTACGCAGCCCACATCAGGCCAGCTCGGCGGATCCCCGGCTGCTCGAGTGCGTGGCGGAGTTCGTCGCCCCCCTCACCGGCAAGGTCCAAAAACCGACCTCATCGGCGACCATGTGCGACAGCACCGCCGTACGGTCCGCTGGATCAAGGCGACGGTCAGCGTGCTCGCCGCACTGCTGCTCATCGCCGTGACCGGCGGTATCACCGCCAACAGCCGACGCAACAGCGCACGCGCCCAGACACTCCTGGCCCCGTCCCGGCAACTCGTCGCGGAAGCCTCGTCGATCCGGGACGCCCAGCCCGGCCTGGCGAGGCAAGGTCAGCCCGAGCACCACAGGGAAGCCACAGCAGCACGTCCTCCAGACGGTCTCGCGCCACCAGAGGATCACAGCAGTGGTTTCCCGGGGCGCACGGACCTGTCCGGATAGATGGTCACCGCCGGCGGGCACTCGGTAGATTCCCGCCATGAGTGATGACGAGGACTACCTGGAAAAGAGCCCAGCTGCCGCACGGATGGGGAAGGCAGCCGAGTATCTGGTTGCGACCTCGTGCATCCTTGCCACGGGCGGTGAGTTGAACGTCTCCACCTCGCTCGTGGACGACGAGGGAGTGGACCTTGTCTTCCACCGGCGCGGAAGCTCCGCGACTCTGGCGGTGCAGGTGAAGGCCCGGATGTCCACTGGAACGCAAGTTCAGCAGGGCAGGCTGATGGCCTTCGTGCGGTCGCAGACGTTTCAGCCGCGGACCGACCTGGACATGCTGTTCATCGCCGTGGATGTAGAGCTGGGGGCGATCATGATGGCCTGGCTGATACCGAGCGGCACGTTCGGCGAGATGGTGACCGAGCCCAACAGCAAGGGGCGCTTCCGGTTCTCGGCTTCGATGAAGCCGGACTCCAAGGATCGCTGGAGCCCGTTCCGGCTGACGGCTGCAGAACTCCCCAAGCGCGTACTTGCCCGACTTGCCGAGTTGGAGAGGGTGGGAGTCGAGTAGGCCTGTCGAACGAGGCCGGCGTCCGGTGGCGACGGTCTCAGCGGTGAGCTCGGCCAGGGCTTGGCGGGCCCGTTCTTCGCTGGGGAGGGCGACCTTGCGGCTCACGGGGCCTCCGGGTGGTGGCGGGTGAGGAAGCGGACGAGTTCGTCCCGGCGGTCCCGCAGCTGGTGCTCCAGCAGTGGGGGCAGCGGCGGACCAGTGGAGAGCCGCTCGTCGATGACGGCCATGAACGACATGGCTCGCTTTTTCGGCTTGTCTTCAGCCCGAACTCTGTCTCGTTCTCCCGTAGCCCGCACCATCTGCATCCGTAGATACTGCTGGTCGTGATCAGATCAAGAGCTACACGGTACCTCGCCACGCTCACCGCAAGCCTCTTCCTGATGCTGGGCATACAAGCCGCTCCCGCGTCCGCAGAAACCTTCTGCGGTACCCACTCAGTAGACGGCGCCATCTGGACGGAGTACACCCAGACACCCGGTGTGCAGCAATCCCTCGGCTGCCCCACCTCCGATGAACTCGGCCTTCCCGACGGTGCCGGACGGCGCCAGGTCTTCGAGCACGGCTCGATTTACTGGAGCCCGAACACCGGCGCCCACGCGATCTGGGGCCTGATCGGCGACAAGTGGGGAGCCTTGGGTTGGGAGGGGGGATCACTCGGATACCCCACGAGTGACGAACTGACCCTTCCGGACGGCGTCGGTAAGCGTCAGGTCTTCGCGGGCGGCTCGCTCTACTGGCACCCCACCCGGTCGAACGGCGTACACCCCGTCTGGGGCGTCATCGGGCAGCGCTGGGGTGACGCAGGCTGGGAGGGCGGCCCGTACGGCTACCCCATCACCGACGAGCTCTCCCAGGAGGGCGTCACCCAGATGTTTGAGCGTGGTCCGATCCGATGGTCACCGGGCGAGACCCCCAACCCGCAGTGGGCACGGGCGAAAGCAAAGCACATCGACGGCAACGCGAACGCGGGCGATCAGCACGAGACCGCAACGCTGCTGCCCAAGGGAGCCGATCGCGGAATCGTCCTCGTGCGCGGCTTCATCGGCGAGGGCACCCCGCTGACAAACGCCATCGGCGAGCATCGCAAATGGAGCACCGACCCTGAAGCCGGCGCGAAGGCAACGTTCGCTTGGGACACGGCCACGGGCCAGGTCGGCGTCTACGTCGAGCACTCCTGCATCCAGGGGACCGGGTGGTGCCGTGACGCCAAGCCTTTGGTTCGCACCCAGCACGCCCGGGTGGTGGACGACAGCACCGCGCCGACGAATGAGTACTGGGTCGAGCCGTACGGTGACGGCGGTATCCGGATCGACGTGTCGATGGTCAACGCATTCGTTGACGCACCGCTCGCGGACACCCAAAATCTTGGGCGGATTAACGCGACGTTCTACGTGTGGCCGCACGGATACGACGACAAGAACCGGAATTTCACCGGCTTCGACAGCAAGACACAGAAGGACAAGTTCCCTTCCTGGGAAGTCCTGCGCTATCCGCGCCTCAAGGAGAATTCCGGCGGACTAGAGGCCCTTTGGCAGGCCACCGTCTGGCAAGGCGCCGTCTCCGATCTGAAAGCTCCGCAGCACACCTGCACCCGGATTGGTCCGGATACCGCCCCCGTCGACATGAGCTGCGCCTGAGTCCTTCAACAGCTCAATCAATTCAATTGGCGTAAAGCCCCGTTCTCCTTCATGAAGGAGAACGGGGCTTCGCCGTACGCGAATTCGCTCCTCGCCTTTCATCCCGGTCGCGCCGGTCACCGAGATTGGTGATCTTCGCCTGAACTTCAATGCTCTGTTTGAATTCAGCGACTCGGAGGGCGAGGAACTGAATCTGGGCTGCGGCATGAGCGAGCTGATCCTGCAGCTCACGGTTCCGTCGACGGAGTTTGGCGTTTCTGGCGGAGAGCCGGTCGAACTCGCTGCGGGCGCCGCTCGGAGGCCTGGCGGGTTCCGAGCGGCGCTGGCTGATCTCGGCGGCGATGTCCGGGGAGTTCCGGCGGAACGTGGTGTTGCTCATGCCGACCTGTTGAGCCAGGGCGAGAACGCTCGGACGCCGATTCCGCTGCTCGCAGGACACAAGCATCTGCTGGATTTTCTTGCGGACCAGGGCCTCGGTGATTGAGGTCACGTCAACGTCTCTTCGCGCTGGTTGTTGCGCAGGAACACAGTGATCTCCGCATGCCGCTCGCGTATCCGGGCCGCCAGCAACAGCTGGAGAACCGCGCCCGCGCCGTGGCATACGCCCTGCGTCTGAGTCCACCCCCGTGGACCCAAGTGCTGGTGGGTGGTGGCCCGGTAGTTGTCAGTCGCTGCCAGTGCTCAGGGTGACTCTGCTGGCGCTGGTTCGGAAGTCGGGCATGCCGAGGTGAACGGTGGAAGGTTGCGCAGTGCGGTCGCCCATGGCCTCCAGCATCTGCGCGGCGGCCATGTGGTCTCAATCGCGGTGTCCTCGCCCAATCAGCCCTGGTCCTTGACCTCTTGAAGGCCGACGATGAGGTTGGTGTTGATCTCCTCAGGGCGAGGCATCTGGTCCGCGTCCACGAGAAGTAGGGGCACCTGATGCAGGCGTTTCTAGTGCTGGCGCGGGGTCGCGTAGTCGCGGCCGCAGGTTCCCAGAGCGACCTGGCGAAGTTCGAAGTGGGCAAGGAACTCATCCCACTCTGTGGCGGTGGACTCGCGGTGCTCCTGGCTGGTCCGCTCGGTTCTGCGGCGGGCGACGAAGGACCCGGTGATGGGAAATCACGTCTTCTGGGTCAGGGCCCCGGCGTTTGCCTGGCTCGTCCGGTTTGATCACGTGATGCCGTAGAGGCCAAGGACGAGGGGCCGTTCGGTGTGGTCTCGGCGGGCGGCGGCGGAGTTGGCGTACCTGGCGAGCTTGAGTGCACTGCGGATCAGATCGCGGACGGCGGCGAGCACGGCGGGCGTGTTGTGGTAGCCGGGCAAACGCCGGGGCCCTGAGGCTGTCCCCCGTTCCGTTCGGTCCCACGAGACGACCAGAACTGCCCTACATAAGGCTAGAGTTGACGTATGGCTACGACAATGCGCCAAGCCGTCCGCGACATCGTGACCGCTTCTGCCCCGCATGAACTCGTCGTACTCGATGGTCTGGAGCCGCTGAACGACGCACAGGTGACACGCCTGTTCGCTCGCCGCAATGGCGGAGAGGATCCACTGGGCTTTGGCCTGACGGAGGTCACTGCTCTAGTCGTTCCCGTTGTCTGGCTGGTGGTGAACGAAGTGGCTACCCGCGGTGCGGGCATGGCGGCTGACGGCCTGCTGGCTCGCCTGCGGTCTGGTACGGACAGGGTGCTGCGGCGTTCACCGCCGCAGGTGGAAGCTATGCTGCCGCTTTCGTCCGAGCAGTTGGAAGCTGTGCACAGCAAAGTACTAGAGCGGGCGGCTGATGCCGGTATCGAGGGTCAGCAGGCCCAGGCGCTCGCCGACGCGGTGGTCTCACGGCTCGCACGCGAGACCAGCACGTAGGCCGCCCCGTGCTCCCCTGGGACGACCGCTACGTGCTTGGACGGGGCACCACGCGGCGCTTCACTTTGCTGGTGATCACTCTGCTGGCGTCCAGCATTTCCCAAATACACAACGCGGTGCTGGCCATCTGGTCCGAGTCGACGTTCCTGAGCTGTGCCCGCGTCACCGGAGCGGACCTCAACGCACCCGTTTCCGAACAACGCCTCTACCTCGTATTGAGTGACGAGTTCCAGGACTGCCGGCTGGAAGCGGCGTCCGCGGCACTACTGTCCGCGCTGGCCGTAACAGGAGTGGTACTGTGCGTCACTCTGTCAACGTACTGGCTGCTGCCCCTCTGGCGTCGGCGACACCTCATTCCCGCCGATCAACTGCCGTCGCACCCTCAGCCTCTCCCGGCGCACACGCCCACCGGGCGGGCGTGGACCACCCGGGAATGGCGGGGGAAGAATGCCCGACCACATTGCCCGCGCCGGGAGCCTCTTTCGCAGCACTTGGCACGCCTGTCAAACCAGGCCGGTCTCCGAAAACCCCCCGACTTCGCCATCGACCCGCGCACACTGTCCCCTGGCGCTGTTGTCTTCGGTCGAGGCGGCAGATATACGGTGTGTCTGCACGTCGGCTTGGTCACTTCCCGTGAGACGCATCCGGAGCTGTTCGAAGCCGTGGTGCTTCACGAACTTGCGCACATCCGTAACGGCGATATCGACATAACCTACATCGTCATTGCCCTCTGGCGGGTCGTACTCCCGGCCGTACTGGTTCCCTGCACGATCTTCAACGGCTGGCTCTTTTGGAAAGAGGAGCTGCTGGACGCGGGCGGTATCTACTGGGCACAAGCCCAACCCAGCTTGGAAGCAACAGCACTCTCTGCCCTGCTTGTCATCACCGTGTATCTCGGTCGGGCTGACATCCTGCGTCGCCGTGAACTTGTCGCCGATTTCGACGCCGTCGCTACAGGCGCCGATCTGATTCTCTGGCGTTTCATGCAGATGGCACAGGGCCAGGGCCGCGGCAAGCACATCGGCTGCCATCGGGGCCGGTGGAGAACCATAGGACACTGGTTCGCCGACCTGTGGCGCACCCATCCGACGTGGGAGCAAAGATATAGACGCCTTGTGCAGCCGGGCCCCGTCAATGGTTTCGAAGGCGTTCAGTATCTTCTATTTATCGCCACAGGCGCACTGTTGACTTCTGGGGTGTTGACGTTGGGCCCCAATTGGCTGCACCGGGGGTTTTTCTACACTACTATGCTGCTTTTATTTGCAGCGCTGTGGCTAGCAGTGACCCCTGCTGTCCCGGTGGACATTCCCCGGGGCGCATTGAAAAGACCTCCCCGACAGGGTTTCACCGTCGGCCTGTTGGTTCGGTACACCACAATGTCGATCAGTCAGCGCTTGGCGCTAATGGCAGGTTGTGTCGCCGTACTGGCAATTGTGAATCCGGTCAGCTGGATAAGTGACGACTCGCTGACGGACCTTGTCAAATTTACGGACCGCTGGGACGAACTGCCCTCCCAATACAGAGTCCCATAGATTATCTCCGCAGGAAAGCGCACCCCCATCGACTCCAGGGCCCCGGCATTTGCCCGGCACGTCCTGGCTTGGGCTGCTTGATCGCGGTGGCGGGCTCCGGGAGCAAGCGAACACGACATCTGTAGATCATGGAGTCCTACCTTTCAAGCGTGGGTTTCCACTGGTCATTCGTAAGATCGGTGGGCCTGGGGGCTCCGGGTATGGCTGTCATGGAGGAGCCGATGGGATGGCCGCCACCACGCCCGCGACGAACCGGGGCCTTGCCACCTCGGCATCACATGATCAAATCGGACAGACTCACTGAATGACGCCGCCCTGGGGCAGGAGTCGCCTACTCAGCGGGGCAACGAATCTGCCGGGCGGTATCCGTTCGCAGCTACTTGTATTTCTCCGAGAGCTCCTCGTGCTCCCGGTTGTGCGCAATAGATGCCCGGATGTTCGATCCAAATATGCTTGCAGCTGGATACTGCACCGCATCCGCGCGGTCGCGGAGACTCGAAAGGAAGTCCGGTCATGAATCGACGTCAGTCACGGCGTCGCCTCTATCCTCTTTGACTCCTGGAGGGGGTTACTTCCTCTCCCTCTTCCTCGCCCTCGTCTCCTTCCTCTCCCTCTTCCCCTTCGTCTTCCTCGTATTCGCTTTCTTCTTCGTGCTCGTCCTCCTCGCCCTCGTCCTCGTCTTCCTCCTCGCCCTCGTCCTCGTCTTCCTCCTCGCCCTCGTCCTCGTCTTCCTCGTCTTCGGACTCCTCGCCTTGTGCGTCCTCCTGCTCGGCGGCCTCTTCTTCTTCTTCCATGGCGTCTTCGTGGGATACGACGACTTCACCGTCCCGGATTTCACCGCGCCAGCCCTCGGGCTCTTCCTGGGCGAGGGTGACGTATCGCTGAAAGTTCTTGAAGTCGAGTCGCATTCGGCGCCCTTGGGCGCGCCACAGGTTGCCCGTCTTCTCGAAGAAGCCGGACGGGTAGTACTCCACGAGCAGGACGATTCGAGTCAGGCTGGGTGCCAGCTCATGGAAGCTGACGGCACCACGGGTAGTTCCCTTGGCTCCCTCGGATGTCCAAACGATGCGTTCGTCGGGAATCTGTTCCTGGACAGTCGCTTTGAAGCTGCGCGAGGAAGGGCCGACTTTGACCTTCCAGTCACTGGACATCTCATCGCTCTTCGAGACGTCGCGAACGCCCTTCGCGAAGCTGCTGAACTGGTCGTACTGCGTCCAGTAGTCGTACGCGACTCGCAGGGGCACTCCCACATCGATTACCTCGATGATGTTCATGACCTTGCCACCGCTCGACTTGCGTTTACCCTTTCCGCCGCCGAACGCTTCCTTGGCCTTCCCCACGACTTTATCCTTGACGCCCTTGGCTTTCTCTCCGACGAATGCCTTCAGCGGGGAATCGCCCTGGAGAATACGGGAGCCGATCGCAGGAAGCGATCCACTCTCGGCCACATCGGTGAGCTGCCCAGTGACATCGGTCAGTTTGTCACCCGCCTTCTCGGCGAGCCTCTCCACCTGTGCACTGAGGAAGTTGGACGCCTCTTCGCGAAGCCGGTCCGCACCCGACATTTGTGCCGTGGGCTGGTCTGTTTCCGTCCTAGTCATGGCTGGCTACCTCCGACGATCTGCGCGCGTGGACGCTGTTCGCTTCGACGACGTCGTCTTCCGGGTGGCGGACTCCTTGGCCGGAGCAGTTTTCTTCGCAGCCGTCTTCTTTGGCGGGGCCGTCTTCCGAGCGGCAGACTTCTTGGCCGTCCGAGGCTTCTCTCCGTGGGCGGGAGCGGCCTTCTTGCGTGCCGCGCCTCTTCTGGGCTGGGCTGGTTGGCGAGTACTGCGGCGCCGCTTCGGCTGCCTCTCTTCTGGCTCTTCCTCCTCCTCCTCTTCCTCCTCTTCCTCAGCCTGGCCCTCTTCGTACTCGGCCTCCGGCTCTTCCTCTTCCTCTTCCTCTTCCGGTTCCTCCTCTTCCTCGTACTCCGCGCCTCCCTCTTCCGGCTCGTACTCCTCTTCCTCCCCCTCATCCTGCTTCTCGCCGAGCCGCGCCGTGCGGTCGCTGATGGCGTCAGCCAGCGAACTCATGCCCCGGTCGGCGGCGGCAGCCACTGCCTTGCGGCCCGCGTCGAAGACTTCCCCTTTCAGCTGCTCCTGCAGCTCGGCGAACTGGGGAATCTCTCCGAGTCTGCGCATCCCTTCGGCGGCAAGCTGGCGGGGTTCAAGGCCGAATCGTCTCCCTGCCAGATACGTCGCAATTGTCAGCGCCAGCCGGCCCTTCTTCGTCCGACCCAGCACGTAGCCGCCCACTATTGCGGCCGCGAGGGTCACCTTGGCTGTGTCATCCATGAGTGCGTCACCTTCGATCGTTCGGCGCGGGGCCGACCTGTGCAGCATCCAGCCGGTCGAGCAGCCTTTCCTCTTCCCGGTTCGAACTCCCTCCGTGTTCATATCTCCGTCTTCAAACTCCCGGTTCAGTACAGCCATTTGGGCACGGAGCGATCCTGAGTCGTGCAGCTCGCGCTCGGCAGCGTCGCTGAGCTTCCGCCACCCCGATCAGACCGCGGACCGGTGTGTTGAGGAGCGCGAGCAGTCCGTCCCGTGATCAGTCCCTGTCAGACTCCGACGGCCTGCACGTGAGTGCCTACAGCGGTGACGAAATTGCATCAGGGCAGCGGGCCCGCAAGACTCAGCTCGACGTGTTCGCGGTGCGTGCTTCCGAATCGCTCCGCCGCGCTTCGGAAGCCGTCGCTTTCGCCACGCGGCTGTCGTTGAAGTTTTCCCGCCGCGCGGCTGACGTTCTTCTGCCATGCATCCAAGTCTGATCGGTATCGGGCGCCTCGCACCTTGAGGAGCTGTCGGGCGCACCAGCCGGGGTGGGCGACTGCCTTGGTGATCGATGCTTTGGCGGTGTAGCGGACGACGGTGCACGAGCCCATCCTTTTCATGACTGCGGGGTCCAGGTGCCGGTCGTACGTACGGTCACGCTGCCGGCCGCACGAAGGGCTGTTCCACGGCTGTGGTCGCGGCGTGCGCGAGTCCACGCCGGGCAAGGGCGAGACACTTCGTGTAACTGCGGCGCGCCACATCGCAGCCAGGAGCACCACTCTCGTCGCCACCTGGCGGTCGAACGCCCCACCCGCTATCTGATGCTCGTACATCTGCCGTGCGGCCACAGCGCCCTGGCCACCCGCAACGCTCTCACCGCGACCGTCCAACCCCCTCCGCCGCACCCGTGGCTTTCCCTGCCCTGGGACCAGGGCAGGGAAATGGCGGCCCACCAGTCATTCACCAGGGCCACGGATATTCCGGTCTACTTCTGCAACCCGGCGAGCCCTGGCAGCGAAGTTCGAACAGGGACACCAGCGACCTCCTGCTGCGACAGTACTTCCCCAAGGGCATTGACCTCTGTCCCGCGCCTTTGAGCAGTTGGAGGTGGTGGCCGCCGAACTCAACAGCCGACCACCAAAGATGCTCGACTGGGAAGCCCCAGCCGAGCGTCTCGCGAACTGTTGGGGATGGTTCTCTCGGCCTGCCGCTCACCCCGTGTCCTGGTAGCGATCTGCGGGCTGGGCACCAACATCCGCATCGAGCATGCGGCACCCGAGCACACCGAGATCACAGCCACCGCTGGACATCACTTGGCCGCACGGGGAGCCGGAACAATCAGCCCTACCAGTAATGCCGTCGACCGCCCACCCCATGCCCGACGGCACCCAGGATCCAAAGGACGATGCCGATCGCGACGAGCACGATACCGATGGTCCACAGGATCGATATGCCAGCCACCAGACCGATGACCAGCAGAATGACGCCGAGGATGATCATGGCGTCCTCCGTTCTCCCAGGTCCTTTCAGTATGCGCCTCACACATACACACGGCGATGCAGACCGCGCGAGGCGATCGTCCACCAGACCAGGGAAAAGGCCATGTCACGAGGACAGGCACATCCTGCGCTTCCGCCTGGCCGTCATCATCGCCAGTGCGCTCGGCACCAGAGGCGCCGTGACGCAACTCATCAGCTTCCGACAACCGTCCTGAAAAGCGCGGTTCAAATCTAAGGGGCATGGCCCCGTCTGCACGAGGCTCTATGGCGGCACCTCGCGTAACGGAACTTACTCCAAGACGGTACTGACCGACATTTCGACCCCATGAAGACCGCCGTGCCCATGGATCGTGAAGGCGTGTTCGAGCCGAAGACCGTGCGCCAGCGGCAGAAGCCTCTGCCGGGCGGTCAAGGCCCGCGGCCCTTCCCCAACAAAGGCCGCGCTGAAGCGCGCACTGAACGCCTTCGACATCACCCTCGAAGGCAGGCCGTCTCTCAGCAGCCCAGATACCTCAACAACGTTAGCTGCACCGCTCGTTTGGCAGCCCCGCAGGAGAGCCTCCTGCCGGTGGAGGTATCGCAGTCCACACCGACCCAGAAGGCCTCACTCGTTCAAGATCACCACACTCGTGCCATTACCCTCACCAACCCCCATGGACAGAACACCTAGGACCTGTCCGGCCGATCACGTTCGAAGCCAGATAGTGAGCGCTGCGGCAGTCGCGCTGCCGAGGTAGACGTAAAGACGCTTGTCGTAGCGGTGGCCACCGCTCGGTGCTGTTTGAGGCGGTTGACGGCCCGTTCGACGGTGTTGCGTTTCTTGTACCGCTCTTCGTCGAAGCTGGGCGGCCGTCCGCCGCGTGAGCCTTTGCGTAGGCGGGCTGTCTGGCTATCGGTCTTCTCCGGGGATCGTGTGCTGGATGCCCCGCCGCCGCAGGTACTCGCGGCAGGGACCGTTGCTGTATGCCTTGTCGGCCGCCACGCTGTCCGGCTTCTTGCGTGGCTTGCCCGGCCCGATCTTCGGAACGCGAATCTTCTCCAGGACCGGTTGGAACTGGGTGCAGTCCGCCCGCTGGCCTGGTGTGACGACCAGGGAGAGGGGGCGGCAGCGACCGTCCGCGCTCAGATGGAGCTTGCTGGTGAACCCGCCGCGAGAGCGGCCCAGTCCCTCACCTCCTGCACCACCTCGACCAGGCAGGCGAGGAGACTTTGCCACGGCGTCTCGCTCTGGTGTTCCCTCACTGCGGCCCCCTTTGATGTGGGGCGAGCAAGCGGCGGTTCGATGCGGGCGCCGGCCGCGTGCTGATGCGCCCGCGCGATAGTGGAGTCGACCGAGATGTCCCAGTCGATCTCACCCGCCGCATCGGCCGCGGCCTGGACCTGCTGGAGCAGGCGTTCCCACGTTCCGTCGGCCGACCACAGCCGATGGCGTTCATAGACCGTCTTCCACGGCCCGAACCGTTCAGGCAGGTCACGCCACTGCACGCCGGTCCGCACCCGGTGCAGGACCTGACGGTGATCCCGCCACCGGCCACAACGACCGTTACTGACCGGCAGGAACGGCCGCAGCCGTTCCCACTCGGCATCACTCAGATCACCCCGCCCCATGTCCACATCGCGGCACTCAAGGCAGTCACATGCGCCGCACCAGTCCTAGTCTCCAGAGAATCCGAAGATTCCCAGGTGAGTCGGCCTGTCATCGGAGTAGAGGACGACGTAGTAGCCGGTCCACCGCATCTGGCACTCGCCGAAAAGGCTCCGTTCGTGTTCCTCATGGCTCGCAGCCTCATTGGCAGCGGCAGCGAGCTCTTCGTACTGCTCGACCGTCGGGCGGTCGGTGCCGAAGTGGTGCGCCACGCGGTTGAGTGCCAGAGGACGCAGGGTGCCGTAGTCAGCGACACCGGACCGCGTCGGCGGTTCATCCGTGGCAACAACCCTGTCGATGTCGAGGATCGTATGGGTGCCTTCTGTGCCCATGAACTCCTCGTCCGCATACAGGTCCTTCAGGCTTGGGTAGCGGGCACCGTCGCCGTACTCCTCCTGGAACACCTTGGCCTGCAAAGTTCCCAATGCCGCCTCTACATCACCGTCGTACCTGGTGACGTAGTCCCATCCACTGGCACCCATCGAGCCACCCTCCCTGAAGATCGTGAATGGCCGAACAGTAGCGGCGGGGACTGACAACGTCGGGGAATGGCGCCGACAAGATGATCGCCCGGACAGGCTCTAGGCGACGCGGCGGGCGCGGTGGCGGACTTCCCGGAGTCGGACCTCCGACGGGAGGCAGTCCAGGCCTGCCGAGTCCCGTGCGTGTTCGAGCGTTTCCCGGCTCAGTTGCTCCAGAGCTCGCGCCGGTTCCACGTGAGGCTCTAGCAACAACCGTACTCGTACGGCCGGAGCAGTACGCCGACCCGTCAGCCGCACATGAGCCCGCGAGATCCCGTCCAGGACCTGCGCCTCTTCCTCGATTGCCTCCTCCAGCGCATGGCCATTGAGTCGAGCCGTCGAGTCGTCTTCGCTCTCGATGAGGACCTGGCCCAGCCGGTGTCTGCGCAGTTGCGCCAGAAGCCACCACAGCAGCAGCGCGAGAAGCACGGCGAGCACCGCAATGACGGCCGGCCACCACCAGTCCTCTTCCCGCCACCGGGTGCGTCCCTCGGTGCCCAGCACGACATCGTTCGGACCTCGGAAAGGCCACCAGCCCGGCACGTCGAACCCCCAGCGGCGCTGCAGATCCAGCCCACCCAGCAGCACGCCGCCACCCAGGGCGAACAGTCCAAGGCCGAGTAGCCCCAGCAGCACCCGGTTCACCGCCTTGAGCATGGGACACTTCACCCCTTCTTCGGGCGCCGGACGCGCACGTCCAGCGTGGGCTGGTGGGCGAGCTCCAAGTTCGTCGCGGCTTCGCTCAGCGCGGCGTCCAGATCCGCGTGGGCTTCGTCGAGATCGCGGAAATGGGCCTGTGCCCGGGCTTTGACCTTCCGGCGGCCGACATCGACCCGTGCCGATTGCACACCGGACACCCGTACGGCTCGGTCGCGCAGAATCAGGGCGGCTGCGTGGCGGTCGAGCCCGGCGCGGACCTCCGCTTTTCTGGGGATTCCGGTGGGATGCCGCATGGGTAGCAGTCTGCGAAGTCCCGGCGTCACCGCCAGCAGGAAAAGCCACAGGCCAAGCGCCATCGCCACTGCGGCCCCGACGGTCATCCAGATGTCATGCAGTGGTCGTGTGGCCAGTTCCTCGGCGAGACGCCGTCGCCAGCTCATCCCTGGCCGGTCTGCCCGCACCGAGACCACGTCGTACAGGAGCAGCCCAATGGCTGCGACGGACAGCAGCGCCACAATGGCTGCCGGGATCCGCCGTGCGGACCAGAAGCGGCGCGCCGGCCGGCCCGCTCTATGGACTGCTGCCGTCGCGCCCTTGCCTGGGGGATTTCCCGCAGACGTAGTTGCCTGCCCCGTACCGGAGGGAATGTCGCCATCGCCGGTCGGATGCCGCCAGGTGTTCGCGCTCATCTCACTCTCTCCCGGTCTCCATGCCGCGAGTACACCGAGTGCAGCCTCTCAACCGACACCGTGAGTTCGGACACAGCCATGCCGGCCCATGTCCTGAGCCGCTCGATGACCTCGCGGCGCACCGCAGCGCACTGAGCCCCGATGTCGGACGGATAGCCCAGCTCCACGGCGATGTGCATCCGTACTTCGCCGAGCACGGCCGGACGGCTATTGGCAGGATCGCCGTCCCGTCCTGCGTCGTTCTCGTTCCGCTCCGGTGCCCGCCGCACAGACGCCGTCACGCGTGGTTTCCGGCGGCCGGGCGGTACGTGGCCGGCCGACTCGGTGAACCGGCTCAGCGCCTCGCAGGCCACGTGGGAAGCAATCTTCGCAACGACTCGGTCGGAGACGATGGTCGCACCCCGCTCCCCGCGAGGAATGCCCGGACGACGATCGACGTCACTGGTCACTGCCGCCAGTCTCCCTAAGCCTGTCGCCGGTCATCGCGCATCCGCTGGTGGTCGTCACGGCGGCGGATGAAGTCACCCGGTTCGAGATCACCTTCCATCAAGCGCCCGGCGACAAGTCCGACGGCGCCCAGTGCCAGCACGAGCAGGAAGGCCCAGAAACCACCGAAGTATCCGGCGAAGCCCAGCGCCATTCCGGCAATCAAGCCGATCACAGCCTTGCTCATCACGCGCTCCTTCGCTCAAGCGGGCTGCTCCCCCTTGGCTACTGAACCCGCTGCCGCTCTTCCTCTTCGTCCTCCTCGTCGGGCAGCTTCACATCACTGACCGCGATGTTGACTTCCACGACTTCCAGGCCCGCCATCCGCTCCACTGCGGAGATCACGTTCTCGCGCACGTCACTGGCCACGTCCGTGATGGAGACGCCGTAGTCGACGACGATCTCCAGATCGATGGCCGCCTGTACCTCTCCCACCTCGACGCTGACCCCGCGCGTGACGGATTTGCCACTACCGGCGCCGGGAATCCGCTCCCGCATGGATCCCATCGAGCGTGCGAATCCACTGCCCAGGGCATGGACGCCGGGCACATCGCGTGCCGCCATCCCGGCGATCTTCTCTACCACTACGTCGGCAATGGTCGTCCGACCGCGAGAGCCGGGCGCACCGCCGTGCTTTCCGCCGGTGTTCTCAGTCATCGGGCTATTCCTCCCTGAAGGAGATCACCTAGCACTCTTTGATCGGATTATATTCCTTTTAGTGGGTTTTATCAGAGGCGCAAACCATGAGACGGGGTGGCCCAACGAGTGGTACGAAGTGCCCCTGCCCAGAGCCCCGCGGAGTCGGGGTGCAAGCAGGAAGAAACCGCGGCCACGCTAGAGGGCGAGAGGCCGGTGAAAACCGAGGCGTGGATGCAGACAGGCCTCTTACTTGCACGCGAGTTAGGTGAACCACTGCTCAGCGAGGCGCAGCCAGTCGAGCTGGCGCAGATGAGGGGCAAGCGGAAGCAGGGATGGGCCAAAGTCGACTACTCGGTGGGGCGCAGTAAATCTACCGGCCGATCTCCGTCCGCAGCTTCTTACTGTTTCGCCCAGAGCCCCTACAATCTCGACCGATCCGCGCACCCCCGTGTGCAACAAATGCCAGAATTTTTCTATTTAGTTATGCTTGGAGTCGGCTACTGCGCCGCATCCGCGCGGTCGCGGAGACTCGAAAGGAAGCCCGGTCATGCCGAAGAACGAGAGGTCGTCCCAGCCCTCGCACGGCGAGGGACCGAGCCGCCACAAGGGCGCCCACCAGCACGGCCGGGCGTCGGATGTGGAAGAGACCCATCAGGAGGCCAACGACAGCGCGCACCGGTCCTTCCATCCCAACGAGTATGCGCCGAAGCCCGGCCCTGGCAGGAAGATCTCCAAGGAGGAAACCGAAGAGGTCCCCGGCAACACGGTCAAGAGCACACATCGCCCGGGTCAGGAACGCGCCGGGAAATCCGGTGAGAGCGGCATGCACGACACCGGCCCCCGGGGCCGGTCCCAGCGCCCCAGCGGCACCCGGGACGCCTCCGCATCCACAGGGGTCGACCCGCAGGAACCGCGCTCCGACTCCGACTGAACCCACCGACCCCGAACGGCGCCGTCCCTGGCGAGCCGACGGTGCGGAGCGCGCAACCTCCTTCTCGCCGAGCCTGACGTCGAGGTCTGACGCCCCCTTGGCTTCTGCGGACTTAGCGTGGTTGTACGCCGCAAATTCTCGGAGCACGCCATGATCGTCATCTTGGGGCTCGTCATCCTGATCGCCGCGGTAGTCGTCGCCGTGGTCGGCGTTCTCACCAACGCCTGCAGCGCAACTGATGTCGTCCGGGCGCACGAACTGGGAGGCTGCCCGCCCTGCGTGATCTCTGAAAGTCGGTCGCGACATTGAAGTTCCTCCAGCCTCCGGGTGTTTACGCGCCGCAGGAAGACACAGCCATGTTGATATCCGCTCTTCGGCGCGAGCATCTGTCACGGGGAGCGGAGGTACTCGACGTGGGTACCGGTACCGGCGCAGTGGCGATCGCCGCCGCCCGCTACGGCGCCGCCCGCGTGACCGCCATCGACACTTCGGCCGCGGCGGTGCTCACCACACGACTCAACGCACTGCTGTCCGGGTATGCACGGGTGATCCGGACCAGCCTGGGCGACTTGACGGAGCCTGTGATCGGCCTGAGGTTCGACCTGGTGCTGGCGAACCCGCCGTACGTACCGTCCGCGAGCGCCCGCGTACCGCGTCGCGGTATTGCTCGGGCCTGGGAGGCGGGAATCGACGGCCGGGCGGTGATCGACCGACTCTGTGCCAAGGTCCCCGCTCTGCTGCGCCCCGGAGGTGTACTGCTCGCGGTCCACTCCGCGCTGAGTCACCCAGCGATGACGCTGGCGCGGCTGACTGAAGCCGGATTGGACGTGGCTGTGACCGACCGCCGGTTCGTTCCCTTCGGTCCTGTCCTGCGTGAACGGGCCGGCTGGCTGGAGACCCAGGGCCTGATCGAACCCGGCCAGGAGAAAGAGGAACTGGTGGTGATCCGCGCAGAACGGCCGTACTGAACCGGAGACCGCACCGCGGGCAGCTGCACGGCGCGTCATGCAGGAGCCGGGCGGACCTATGCTCGTAGAGGGGCCGGTCGAAGTGGTCCAGGAGGACGGCACCATTGCCCGCTCGGACCGGCCTGTCGTCGCACTGTGTACCTGCCGGCGGAGCCTCATCTTCCCTTGGTGCGACACGAGCCACCGCGGCCGAAAGAGGCCGAAGAAAGCCCCGCCGCCGGCCTCAGAGCGGCACACGGAGTGAGGACTCGCCGCCCGCCATGCGCCGAGCAACTGCTCCCCGAACCGGTCTTCCAACCGTCCGGTGGCCCCGATACCGAAGGCGACGTCCGGTGCCAGATCCGGCTCCTCCTGGAGCAGACCGGCGACGACCTCATGCCGTACGAGCTGCTCATGCACGGCGTGTGCCTCCACATGCTCCGCGTAGAAGTGGATGGCCGCAGGCCCGGCACCGGCCCGCTTCAATGCCTGAGCAAGGCGTCGCGACCCTGGTGGCGATGTGGTCTCCACCGAGGCGAAGTGACCGACCAGCGCACCACGGTGTGAGCAGTAGAGTCCAAAGAGTGACATGAGGTTGACGGTCGCGAGCATCTGCCGCGATCCGGCGTCGAGGTAGCGCCCGTACGAGGTGTCCAGGTTGAGGTCCGCCATCAGATCGGCGAACAGCTTCGAGTGGACCTGTTCCGCCCGTCCCGCTCCGAATTCGTCGTACTCCACAGCGGCCATTCCTGCCTTGGCCCGGCCCGTCAGGCGCGGGATCACCCACACGTGCGGATCGGCCTCCTTGAGGTGGTAAAGCGAGCGGTGGGCGGCGTACTCGCGCAGATGCCACAGCTCGCCCTCGTCCCGCAGGAAGGGGAGGCCGTCCGCACCGAGGACCTCTTTCTGAGATCCCTCGACGCGCTGGGCCGCCTGAAGAAGCTTGATGTGGTGATCAGCCCCGTGCGCGGGTTGGTGCGCGGCGTGCCTCTGGGGCGCTGGCGCGATGTGCTGCACGGTCTGCCGATCGGCCATCCCCTACATCCCGCGCTGGTGCCGGTTCCGATGGGCGCGTGGTTTTCCGCCGCAGTGCTGGACGTCGTGCCCGGCACCCGGCGCAGTGCCCGCATCCTGGTGGGGGTGGGCGTACTGGCAGCCGCGCCGGCTGCCTTGGCCGGCTGGGTGGACTGGGCTGAGCAGCACGAGGACCAGATGCGTACCGGCCTGGTGCACGCGACGTCGATCGCCGCGGCCATCGGCCTCTACACGGGATCCTGGGTGCATCGCGGCCGTGGCCATACGGCATGGGGCAAAGCGCTCGGCTTTACGGGGCTGTGCATGGCTGGTACCGGCGGGATGCTCGGTGGCCACCTCGCCTATCGACAAGCCGCAGGCGCCAACAAGACGGCAGCGGTCCCGCACCTGTTGGAAGAGGGTTGGCACCCGGTCGGCAGAGTGGAGGACTTCCCAGTCGGCGAGGCCGTGCGGCGGGAGCTGGGCGAGGTGCCTTTGCTGGTGTTCCGTCAGCCGGGCGGCCGCATTCATGTCATCGCGGAGCGATGCAGCCACCTGTCAGGACCCCTGTCGGACGGGAAGATCGCCGACGGCTGCGTGGAATGCCCCTGGCACGGCAGTGTCTTCCGACTGTCGGACGGCGCGAACGTACGCGGGCCGGCCACCGCACCGCAGCCGTCCTTCCAGGTGAGCGTGGACAGCGACGGCACCGTCCACGTACAGCTGCCCGACGCCGGCTAATGGCGTTAACCTCGCCTGTCACTCGACCTGCTGATCTGCGGTTCTTCCCGCGACAGCGGAGGCGGCCGTTTCTCCACGCTTCGAGATGTCGAGTCATGAAGCACGAGAGAACGGCCGCTGTGTATGAGTCTCCCCGTCTCTGGGCCCGCAGGCGAGGCGTTGGGCGCGTCTTGTCCCGCTTTCGGGTTGAGTTCTACGAGTGCCTCTACAAACGGGCGGATGCGCTCTTCGAGCTCACGGACGCGGTGTTGTGTACAGACGGACCGGTCAAGACCTTGGTCGAGCTGTGGCTGGCGGTCGAGCACCGCAGGGGGCACGGCGCTCTTTACCAAGCGCTGGAGCGAGGCTGGGCCGAGCCGGCCCGGCTGCGCCGCGTGTTGGCCAAACTGCCGCTGTCGAGGGCGGCCGATGGGCGGATCGTGCTGGCCGTGGACGTCTCGAACTGGCTTCGTCCCGACGCTCCGACCAGCGACGAGAGGCTGTTCTGTCACGTTCACGGGCGCGGTGACCGCAAGACGGACCAGTTCGTGCCGGGCTGGCCCTACTCCTTCGTCGCCGCGCTGGAATCCGGCCGCACCTCGTGGACCGCGCGGCTCGATGCCGCACGCATGGGGCCCGAGGACGACGCCACCATCGTGACCGCTGCCCAACTCCGCTGTGTTGTCGAGCGGTTGAAGCAGGCTGGGCACTGGCGGCCGGGCGACCCGGAGATCGGGATCGTGATGGACGCCGGCTACGACGTCGCCTACCTCTCCCACGCTCTGGCCGACCTGCCGGTCGTACTGATCGGGCGCCTGCGCTCGGACCGTGTCATGCTCCGCGACCCCGGCCCGGTCCGCCCCGGACCCAAGGGCGGACGCCCCCGCCGCCATGGCGGTGTCCTCACTTTCGCCAAGCCCGAAAGCTGGCACCAGCCCGACGTCACCACGGTCACCGACACCACCCGCTACGGCACTGCCGAGGCGATGGCCTGGAACCGGATGCACCCCCGGCTCACCCACCGTGGCCCTGGCTGGAACACGCGAAGGAGGAACTGCCCATCCTGCACGGCACGTTGGTGCGGCTGAGGGTCGCGCGCCTACCGGGCGACCGCAACCCGAAACCGGTCTGGCTGTGGTGCTCGACCACCGCCGCCACTCCTGCGGACGTCGACCGCTGGTGGCAGTCGTTCCTTCGCAGATTCGACCTCGAGCACACCTTCAGGCTGATGAAGCAGACCCTCGGCTGGACCGCCCCGAAGGCATCGTGACCGCCGGCCTTGCCGTCAGCCTGACCGGCGCCGCGGCATTCCTGCGCTGGCGGGCCCGGCGATCTTCTGAATGGACCGTCGTCCGCCTCGCGTGATCCGGTAAGGAGTGCGACCAGGGCGGGCCCTGACCCCGGAGTTTGGACACCGGAGAGACTTGGATCTTGATGGTCCAGGAGAACGGAGTCCCCGTGGGGATGAAGCACTACCCCGCCGAGTCCAAGGCGGACGCTGTGGCGTTGTACCGGTCCCGTCCGGGAGCGACGATCAAGTCGCTCGCCGCCGACCTCGGGGTGAACACCGAGACGCTGCGCAACTGGATCCGGGCCGCCGACGGACGTCGCCCCGGTGCCCACTCCGTACCCGCGGTGGCGCCGCAGCCTGACGGTGACGCGGTTCAGGCGGAGCTGGCCGCCGCACGGAAGAGGATCCGGGAGCTCGAGGAGGAGCGGGACATTCTCCGCAAAGCGGCTCGGTATTTCGCAGGGGAGACGCGCTGGTGAACCGCTGCCAGTTCGTGACGATCACCAGCGCCGGTCCGGCGTGAAGCGGTTGTGCTCGATCCTGGGGATCGCGCGCTCGAGTTTCTACTACTGGCGCCGCACCGCCCCGGACCGGGCGGCCCGCCAGGCCGCCGACGACCGCCTTGCGGCCCGGATACGCAAGGCCCACCGCGACTCCGACGGCACCTACGGCGCCCCAAGGATCACCGCCGAGCTCCGCGACGAGGGCGGCCAGGTGGTCAACCACAAGCGCGTGGCAAGGATCATGCGGACCATCGGCCTCGAAGGGGTCCGCCTGAGGCGCCGGCATCGCACCACCATCTCCGACCCGGTCGCAGTGAAGGCGCCGGACCTGATCGGCCGCGACTTCACCGCGACCGAGGTGAACACGAAGTACGTCGGCGACATCACCTACCTGAGCGTCGGCGGCGGGAAGTTCTGCTATCTCGCGACCGTCATCGATCTGTGTTCACGGCGTCTGGCCGGGTGGGCGATCGCCGACCACATGCGTTCCGAACTCGTCACTGACGCCCTCGCCGCCGCGATCCGGACCCGCGGCAGCCTCGCCGGAGCCGTGATGCACACCGATCACGGAGCCCAGTACACGAGTCGGGCGTTCACCGAAGCCTGCCGCCTCGCCGGTGTCCGTCAGAGCATGAGCGCGATCGGCAGCAGCACGGACAACGCCGCTGCGGAATCGTTCAACGCAACCTTCAAAAGAGAGACGCTGAAAGGACGAAAGGGCTGGTCAAACGAGCGCGAAGCCCGACTCGACGCCTTCCGCTGGCTCCATCGATACAACACACGACGCCGACACTCCCGCCTCGGCCCAGCGATCCCCGTCTGCCTACGAGGACGCCTTCCACACAACATCAACTACCCTGACCCGAGCCGCATAGACGTGTTCAAACTCCGGGGTCAAGGCCCGATGCCAGGTAGCCCCACGAGCTGTTCTCTCTGGCCAGGCGCAGCACCAGGGCTCGGATGGTGGGCGGGCGGCCCGATCGCGACTCCAAGGTCACGGCCGCCTTCGACGCCCTGCTGTCCGACGCCGGATTGAAGGTCGTCATCACCGGCATCCAGATACCCGAGTGAAATCTGTCATGGAGCGCTGGATGCAGACCTGCCTGCGCGAGCGGTGCCAGGGTCGTTCGGGCTCTGACGAGCGTCCCACAATTGAGACACATCGGCCCTGCTGGAGCGACCTAGCGTGATGTACGCCACCAAGTCGAGGACAGTGGGCGGCGCGGCCCTCCAGCTCGATTGGGCAGCTTGCCGAACAGGGAGGAACACCCCATGACTGCCAGTGACCTTGAGATGGATCGAGCCCCGATTGTCGATCCTGGACAGTTCCGGAGGGTGATGGCTGCCTACCCGACCGGGGTCACGATCATAACCGCGAAGACGGATGCGGGCCCGGTCGGCATGACGGCGAACTCGTTCACCTCCGTTTCCCTCGAACCCCCGATGGTTCTGTTCTGCGCTGCGCTGACCTCGTCGACGTGGCCCAAGATCCGCAGTGCCGAACGCTTCGTGGTGAACCTCATCTCGCACCGTGCCATGGAGTTGGCGCAGACGTTCGCAGCTTCCGGAGTCGACCGATTCGCCGGCGTGCTCCACAGGCCTGGGTCGACCGGCGGCCCGGTCCTGGCCGAAGCGGATGCCTACCTGGAATGTGTTCTGGACGAGACAAACATCATCGGCGATCACGCAGTCGTCATCGGCAGGGTCGTTGCCCTGGGAGGCGAGGCAGCCGACACCCCTTTGATCTTCCACCGACGACAGTTGCGAGCGGCCTCTGAGCGCTGAGCGTCGAGTCTGAGAGCCGGATACCACACCGTTGGTGCACCGGTCCCAGCATTCGAGAGTGCTGCCCCGAAGGCGCACAGGAACCCTGTTGCCTTCAGGGAATCACACCGGAGCCATCGAAAGGAGGTAGAGCCGATGACCGTCCTAGCCCACCCCGCCGCACCCAACCGGCGGACCGACACCTCGGAGGCCCCGACCGTCAACTCGACTGTCAGCGCCTTCGCCGAACTCATGGGGGCAGTCAATCGGGGCATCGCCACGATCGAACTCCTGGAGCTGGCTGCTGCCAAGGTCGCCCAGACGACCGGGCACACGATGGCCCTGGTGATGCAGCCCAACGACGTCACCGCGGCGCTCGACGTCGTCGCCGCGCACGGAGTCTCCGCCACCTACATCGACACGATCACGCGGCACCCGGTGATGACGAGCACCGGGGACCGAGGCGAAGCTCCGACGAGCCGCGCCTTCCGTTCGCGACGTCCTGTCGTGGCCACCGGACCCAAGGAGAACCTGCCCGTCGTTTGGGGCCGACCGGCCTCGCGCGAAGGCATCGGCTCGATGCTCTCGCTACCGCTGCTGGTTGGGCAGGACGCCGGGTACGTCGTCAACGTGTACTGCTCCGACGTTGCTTGCTTCGACGACGCGACAGTCCTCACGATGGAGAACTTCGCGAACCTCATCAGCCTGTTGCTTGACAACCACCTCGCAGCACGTGCCCAGCAGGCCGAAGCCGATGCTCAGCGTCGCCAGATCAACGCACTCCAGACGAAGTGTCATGCGATGCGCGTCGCTCAGGCCAACCTCGATGAACTCCACGGCCTCGTGATCCAGGAAGCCGGCCTCGACCGGTTGCTCGGGCGCCTCGAGCAGATGACTGGCGCCCGTCTGCACGTGTCGGACGCGTTCGAGCGTTCCTTGGCCGGCGAGGCGCCGACTGACGAGGGGGACGGGCTGAAGGCACTGCGCGACGTCGTGCTCGACGACGAAGTCGTGGCAACACTGCTGATCCGTTGTGCCGAAGCCGATGCCTCGCGTCCGGAGGTGGCCAGCATGCTGCACATGGCTCCCGTCCTGGTCGCGATGATGTTAATGCGCCGATGGGCGGCGCTCGACGCCGAGGCCAGGCTCCGCGGTGATCTCGTCGAGGAGCTGCTCGCGGCGCCGGGAGTGGGGGAACTGGCACTCGCTGCACATGCGCGCGGCCGGTGGGGGATCGACCTGACTGTCAGCAACCGTTTGGTCGTTGGCCGCATCACCGGTGCGTCGGCGGTCGGGTCTGCCGAGGCTCCGCGCCGGATCCATCGCTCGTTGCTCGCCGCAGCTGAGGACCTGGTCCGGCGCACGCCCGACGCGCACCTCGTCGCCGAGTTCGACCAGCAGCTCGTCGTCCTGCTCGCCGACGGACCGCTCCAGGCGGCCCGGGAATTCGCAGACGCACTACGGCGCGAGGTCAGCGCCTACGCAGGTGGCTCGACGATGACGGTTGCCGTCGCCGATCCGAGCGACACCGTCGAGGGGCACCGCGATGCCTACCGGCACGCGGTCGCACTGCTGGACCTCGTCAGCGATTCTGCTGAGCCGGATCGCACAGTGACGGTCGAGCAGTTCGGCATCTTTCGTCTCTTGCTCGCAGTGAAGCAGCCGCGCGATCTCGTTCACTTCGCGGAACGGACTCTGGGCCCGCTTCGCGATTACGACGCCAAGCGTCGGTCCGACCTGGTCGATACATTGCGCACCTACCTGGACTCGGACTGCAGCGCCATCGAGACCGGCAAGCGACTCCACCTCCATCACAACTCGGTCGGCTACAGGCTTAAGCGCATCAGCCAGATTCTGGGGCTCTCCAGTCTGAGCGAGCCCAAGGTCCTGCTACGCCTTGAGCTCGCCATGTCCATCGACCGACTCGTACCGCGGTCCGCCTGGTCGGACTCGGAACCGCCGGTGCACGAGGTTCCTCTCGACGCATCGATGGACGACGAACAGCTCGGGTAGCACGGCACCGGATAACTCGGAGTGCACAAGGATGGATCTGTTGTGAACATGTACACTCGCGAAACCTTCGCATTCAGTGGGCGCGTCAGACGCGCCATGGCGTTCGGCCTGTGCTCAGTGCTGGCGATCGCACTCTCAGCCTGCGACGGCGGATCAGGCAGCGCGTCGTCGAACAAGCTCAAGGTCGGCGTCTTCCCGTTGTACGTCAGCATGCCGGTCTGGGCTGCCGAGGAACAGGGATTGTTCAAGAGTCACGGGCTCGACGTCGAACTGAAGACGATCCTTGCGGGGCCGACGATGATCTCGGCGCTGAACTCCAAGAGCATCGACGTGATGCTGAGCGGCGCAACAATCGCAGAGACCGCCCGTGCCACCGGCCAGCCGATCAAGCTGGTCACCACCACGATTCCGAAGTCCATCTACAACATGATCGCCTCGAACGAAGTGATGGACTCCTGCCCTTACGTCAACGATCCCTACCCGAAGCCGATCCTCTGTGCGAAGGGCAAGCGGATCGGGGTCGTCGGCCTCGGAGCCGAGAGCCACATTGCCGGCATCTCCGTCCTCAAGGAAGCCGGACTCAAGGAATCCGACGTGACCTTCGTGCCGGCCAGCGCCGGCGAGATGATCGGCAGCGCAATGAAGGCCAAGCAGATCGACATTATGTTCGCCGAGGACACTGCCGCCACCTACACCACGCAGATCATCAAGGTCGGCCGTCCGCTCGTCGATCTCAAGCGTGACGGAAGGTTCTCCGACTGGTTCGGCAACGGGGCCTGGGCTCTCGAGCCCCAGCTCAAGCAGTCGCCCGAAAAGTTCCAGAAGTTCGCCGACGCTATAGCGGATGCCGTGGTCTGGATCGACGACCCGGCCAACGCCGCCGAGGCGAGAGCCATCTACAAGAAGAACTCGCCGATCACGAGTGACGCCACTATCGATGCCGTGATCTCGATGAGCAAGGGCTACTTCGGCACGACCGCGACCTGCAGCAGTATTGACAACATCACCGAGTGGCTGACCAAGACGAACCAGATGGCGGCCGGCAAGGGTCCAGCCACGTGCCACGACATCGCATGGAAGACCGCTGGGCTCTCGTAGTGACGCCAGCGAACCATTGGGGCTCCTCCAGCGCTGACCCCGCACGGAGGAGCCTCAGACCGGCAGGAATGGGAGACAGAACGTGACTGACTCTGATTGCATGTCATCGGGCACCGATGCTGGACGACAGCGCAGCTCGCTGGAGGGGCGTCCCACGGCTGGTGGAGCAAGCTCGACCATCCCCGCCATCTCGGTTCGCAACGTGACGCACCAATTCGTCCGACGGGGCTCCGAGCCGACGCTCGCGATCGATGGCGTTTCCCTCGACGTCGGCGAACGCGAGTACATCGCACTCGTCGGTCCGAGTGGTTGCGGGAAAACCAGCCTGCTGAACCTCGTCGCCGGACTGATTCCCCTGCAAGACGGAATGATCGAAGTCCGGGGGGATCGCGTCGAAAAGCCCAGCCGGCAGGTCGGATACATCTCGGCCCGTGACTCGCTTCTGCCATGGCGTACGGCAGTGGCGAACGTCGCCTACGGACTCGAGGTCCGCGGCGTTCCGAAGCGGGATCGCCTGGCCACCGCGCGTCGCATGCTCGAAGTGGTCGGGCTGGCCGGGTTCGAGAAGACCTACCGGTCCCAGCTCTCCCAAGGCATGCGCCAGCGAGTGGCAATTGCCCGAACCCTTGCGACCGATCCGGAGCTGCTGCTCCTCGACGAGCCATTCTCCGCTCTGGACCAGCAGACGAAGATGCTCCTGGAGACCACCTTCATCGAGATCTGGGAGAAGGCGCATCGCACGGTCGTCATGGTCACCCACGACATCGAAGAGGCGGTTGCGATGGCTGATCGAGTCGTCATGCTGTCGCACCGGCCCGGCCGAGTCATCGCGGACATCCGCGTGGATCTGCCTCGTCCCCGGGATGCGGCGGAGATCCGCTATGACCCGCGCTTCCGCGAGATCACTCAGGGCGTATGGGAACTTCTCCGCGGTGAGATCGCTCAGCTCGACATCGCACAGATCTGATCGGAGTCACGGACATGACGACATCACTCCAAGACGAAATCCAACGGCCCGGTCCCGCCGCGATCGGGCGACCTCGGGACAGTGCGGTAAGGAAGGATCGCCGGCGTCGTCCCGCATGGCTCTCGGCACGCAACGCTTCGGTCCTCGCGATCCAGTTGTGCGTGCTCGGTGGCTTCCTGGCCTTCTGGGAGATCGCCGTTCGCCGCAGCTGGGGCAAGGAAGTTTTCTACTCCAGGCCGAGCACCATCTGGGACCAGCTCGTGGCGTACGTGACGAGTTCGGAGATCGTCACCGACAGCCTGACCACGATCAGCGAAACACTGCTCGGATTCGCGCTGGGTGCGGTGCTCGGCGTGCCAGTGGGCTTGATGCTGGGGCGGTACCCGATGTTCCGTGCCGTGAGTACGCCGTTCTTCACCGCACTCAACGCGCTGCCTCGGGTTGCACTGGCGCCGATGTTCATCCTGTGGTTCGGCATCGGTCCCGATTCGAAGGTGTACCTGGTCGCGAGCGTCGTCTTCTTCATCGTCATGGTCGCCACCGAGTCGGGCATCAGGACCATCGACCCGGACTTCATCATGATGGGGCGCGCAATCGGCTCCAGCGAACGGGACATGTTCCTCAAGATCGTGTTGCCGGCATCGGTGCCCTCCCTGTTCTCCGGGCTCAAGCTCGGTGCGGTGTACGCCTTGTTGGCCGCAATCTTCGGTGAGATGCTGGCGGCCGACCACGGATGGGGCCGGAAGATCGCTCTGGAGTCGCAGAGCTTCCAGCCGGGTTCGGTGTTCGCAGTGCTGGTGGTTGTGCTCGTGTTCGCCCTGATGCTCAACGGCCTGATGTCCTCGATCGAACGCTGGCTGTTGCGCTGGCAGCGGTGAGCAACGAGCGAGCATGCAGGGCGTGGTGCGCGTTGTAGTTGGCGAGGTGGCTATGCCTGATCGGGTCGCGGTCGCGGCACAGGACAACCTGCTGCGGCGACTACGTCGCGCGCGAGAGGCATTTCTTCGAGGCGATGATCCGAGTGATGTCGTCCGGCCGGAGATCCTGCGCTCATGGTACCGGTCGTTGATGGCGGGCGTGTCCCCAACAGCTCCCCTCGACCTGCACCCGGGGCCTGCCGTCAACCCGGACAGCTCCCTGCTGCGTGCCGCGCGCCCCGTCGTACGTTCGCTCCTCGACGACTTCGGAGAAGCCCAGGTCTCGATACAGTTGCTAGACCGCAATGCGCAGATCGTCGGTCGCTGGGTGGCCTCGCAGTCTTTCGAGGCCATGCTGGAAGGGATCTGCAAGGTCGGCTCAGTCATCGACGAAAGCCTCGTCGGCACCACCGTCCTCGCGACCGTGAAGGAGGAAAAGCGACCCATCACAGTCTGGGGGCCTGAGCACTACCACGAGAATCTGAGCCTGTTGTCAGGCGCCGGCGCGCCGATCGTCCATCCGGGAGCGGGTGTGCTCCAGGGGGTGGTGTCGGTCGGATGCGATCTGACCATTCCGCTGGGCTTGGTGTCGTCGCTGGTGAACCAGGCGGCCCGAGACATCAGCGCGGCGCTGGTCACTGGCTACAGCCGCGCTGATCGCGAGCTACTGGACGCTTACCTCCAGGTGGAGCGAAGGGGGCCTCGGCGACCGGTCATCGCCATCAACGCGCGCCTGTATCTCTCGAACATGGAGGCGTCAGCCCGCGGCGGGTATCCAAGCCACGCTGACCTGTGGGAATGCATCCAGAGGTCAGCCGACGAAGGTGAACCGACGGGCACCGGTGTCCACGAAATCGAGACGCCGCAAGGGCTGCGGCTCGCGGTCCGCCCTGTTCGCTCCAGCAAGGAACTCATCGGAGGGGTCGTCCAGCTCTGTAGCCCGCATGACGGATGCCCACCGCGCACGACGGGATCAACGGCCCCAACCCGGTCGGCAACCGGCCGGGGCGGCTCGTCAGCCGCTTCGCGCCCAATCAACGCCCTCTACTACGAGGCCGAGCGGATACTGAAGACCGCACCGGCGTGCCTCGTATACGGCCCGCGGCACGCCGGGAAGAGCACAGTGTCACGGCGCGTGCTCAACAAGCTGGGGTACGACGTGCACACCTGCGAAGCCAGCCAGCTCGTCGACGGGTCCTTCGTGGACGCTGTCGCGCCTGACGCGAACGGTCGTGCCTGCCTGCTCGTCCGCCACCTCGAGGCGATTCCCGAGTGCGACATCCCGCTCATGGAAGGGTCCCTGAACACGGCATCGCGACAATTCGGGGCCGTGATCGGCACCTACCGGCTCGCGCCGGCACCCGGTGAGCTCCCCACCTGGCTCGAGCCGGCATTCGATGCATACCTCAGGGTCCCGTCGGTGTCGGAGATCTCCCAGGACCTTCCGGCGCTGATCGCCGACATCATGGGCGTCGATATCACCCAGCTGGGCTCGGTCATCGACAACGACGCGGTCCGGGCGATCCAGGAACGGTCGCTTCCAGGCAACGTCGAGCAGCTAAGGCGCGTCCTGTTTCGAGCTCGCGCCGTTGCCGGCGAAGGACCGATCACGCCGACCCAGTTGCCGCTGCGGCCCCGTGTTCGTCCCTCCCATCGCCGACTGACGCCGCTCGAGCGTGTAGAACGCGACGCGATCACCGCCGTACTGCTCGCCCACGACGGCAACAAGGCAGCAGCGGCGCAGGAGCTCGAGTTGTCCCGTTCCACGTTCTACCGCCGCCTCAACCAACTGGGCCTCGCCTGAGGGTCTATCAGGCATTAGGTGTGATTCGTCTGTTTGGCCTACAAGTTCTTTGGTGGGCTGTTCGGCCTACACTCGTCCGGCGGTAAGGCGGCCATCGAAGAGGACATCGAACTCGTTGAGGGCGGACTTCCAGCGGTTGTTCCAGCGCTGGCGGCCGCGGCCGGTGGGGTCGAGGGCGAGGGTGGCCAGGTAGAGGCGTTTGAGGGCGGCGGTCTCGTTGGGGAAGTGGTCCGGGGGCCTCGTCGTCCTCGGTGGTGGACAGCCCGGCCAGGCGCAGGGTGATGCGGGCGGTGAGCTTGTCGATCTGCATGGTGAGGTAGTCGACGGTGTCCAGCAGCATCCGGCACATGAAGGCGTGGTGTTCTTCGAAGCGGCCGGTCAGTGATTCGGCCAGGGTGGCGTGGCTGGCCTTGATGGTGCCGTGAACCAGGTCCGCGAGGGCCTTGGGGCTGCGTTCCCCGGCGATGAGGGCTTCGAGCATCGCCCGGCCGGAGACGCCGAAGGGCGCTGTCAAGTTGTTGAGTATGTCGGTGCCTGACAGTCAGCGCAGCCGCACCCGCGACGATTCGGTCGAAGTCGTGCTCCTGCTCGAGGTCGGTGCTGCTGCGGCGGACCATCACGTGCGTCGTGACGGACGGCAACATCCTCGCCAGGTCCCGCGATTCGCGAGCCCGGAGGTACGTCCGGCCGGCGTACTGATAGCTGTCGGCCGTGAACAGGCGGGCGGCACAAGAGCGAAACGATCCGCAGCGGCTGCGGGAGCGGACTCGGGGGAGCAGGCGGTCCAGGTCGCGCCGATGCTCGCCGTGAAGGCAACGACGGTTTGGGCAATGTTGGGGAGGTAGGCCGCGACGGCGTCCCCCGGGGCCGACACCTTGCGCCCTCAACCAGCCCGACAGGGCACCCACACGATCCCGGAGGTCACGCCAGGTGACTCGTCGCGGTCACCCGACTCGTCGAGGCTCACGACGGCGTCGCCGTCGCGGTCCGCGTGCCGCATGACCTGATCGACGTAGTTGAGCCGTGCCCCGCGGAACCAACGGGCATCGGGCAACTTCGCGTCGAGCAGAACAGGGCCCGCGGGATCACGCTTCATCGGCACGTCGAAGTGCTCCGCCACCACGTCCCAGAACGTCTCGGGGCGGCCGTCGACACCGGTGCAACGACTGGTAGTCGTCGAAGCGGAGTCGATGCTCCGCGTCCAACCAGGCGCAGAAGTTCGTCATGTTGGAGGACGAGCGCTCCGCTGTGCGTTCCGACTTGTCGCGGTCCTTTCGGATGTCGGGTAATGGCGTTGGGGTGACCCACATGGCAACGGCGCCGCCACGCCCTTTCGGGACAGGCGGCGCCGTGCGTACGGTCCCGTGCAGGGCTGCTGGCTCAGCAGATCTGACCGACGGAGAGCTCGTTCGTGAGGTCAGGGTCGTCCAGAACCCAGACAAGACCGAGCAACGCAGCCGTGTAGCTGTACTGCTGGAACCCGAAAACCTCGCCCCGCGCCGCGGTCGTGAACACGAACCGCCGCTCGTGGCCGAGCGGAGCCATCGCCTTGCCGGCGACGACGTTGCGGAAGTGCACCTCGATGAACGGCTTGTTGCTGTCGGCCAGCGCCCACTTCGTCGGCTCACCCGTGAAGGTCAGCCCGGCGGGGTTGATCAGGAACCCGTCAACCGTCGGTGCGGTTTCGTGGATCCACTCGACGATCTCGCCCTCGTGGTTCGAGACTATCGACACGACCTCGACGTTGATGCTCTCACCGAACGCCTGGACGAACTTCTGGAGCTCCTGGATCGAGGCACCGCCGTACACACTGCGGTCCCGGTTGTGCATGTTGGACATGTTGGGTCCGTCGATGACACCGATGCGGTACCTCTGGTCACCGGTGCGGATCGAAGACCAGCGGCTGGGGTCGTAGGCGGTCGATGCTTGATTCACTGTGTCTCCTCATATCTCGTCGTGCGAGTCCCGGGCGTATCCCACTTGTCGCCTTCCGTTCGAGTCAAGAGAGGAGCCTTCCTCGGTGCGGAGAGTCCACATCCTGGGATCACGTCGCCGGAGTCGCAGATCTCGGTCTCGATCACACCGATGCCGTCGACGCTGAGGCGTACCCTGTCGCCCGTCGCGAGGAACGGATACGCATCAGTTCCGTGCAGTCCGGACAGTTCGAGGATGCAGCCCGTGCCGACCGTGCCACTGCCGATGAGATCGCCCGGCAGAATGGTCGTGTTCCTCGATGCGGCCGCGAGCATGTCGGCGAAGCTCCAATGCAGGTCGGCGAGATTCCCTTCGCTGTAAAGAGTCCCGTTGACCTGCGCGGTCATCCGTAGCCCGTACCGTCCTCCGACACCTGGGCCACCGAGCTCGTCCGGCGTGACCAGGAAGCCGCTGACGCTGGTTGCGAAGTCCTTGCTCTTGGACGGCCCCATCGTCAGTGGGATCTCCTCACTCTGGACGTCGCGCGCACTCCAGTCGCAGAGGACGACGTAGCCGGCGATGTGGTCCTCTGCTTCATCCGGGCCGAGATCCGAGCCCGGACGGCCGACGATGGCGGCCACCTCCAGTTCGTAGTCGAGCGCCTCGGTCCCAGGGGGCCGCTTCATTGGTACGTGCGGCCCGAGCAGCGCCGCGGGGTTGGAGAAGTAGAAAGCAGGAGCGCGGTACCAGACGTCCGGTACGTCGACGCACATAGCCCGCGCCGAGTTCTGCAGATGCGTCTCGAAGGACATGAAGTCCCTGAACGAGGGCGGCCGGGGGACGGGGGGCGCCAACTCGACGTCCCCCACCTCCACGACACCAGCCGGGTTGCGGAGCGCGTCCCGCCCAGCTTGTACCAGTGCGCCGCGTTCCAGAAGGCCCAGCAGGGTGACGCCTGCGTCGAGGCCGAAGATGTAGTCGCCGCCATCGCTGAGCACGCCCGTGCGCAGCGACGCATCCTCCGGCGACTTGTACGTGCACCACTTCATCGTCGTGACCCTCCTGCCGTCTGTCTGCTGCTCAGTACTGCGTCAGCTCGTCGAGCGCCGGCTTGATCTGGGTCATGAAGATCTCGAGCTGCTTGATGACCTCCTCCTTGGGCTGCTGCGCGAAGTGCGACGGCATCACGAGGTACTCGGCGGGCAGCCGCCTCCACTGCTCGACGAACTGGTCGCGCACCCGGTCGATAGATCCGGCGACCCACATGCCACAGTTCATGACCGAGTCGACCGGGTCGTCGCCGATCTTGAGTGGAGTCGTCCCGGTATAGAGGTCTCGGAAGATGTCGAGGTCGTACTTCACGATGTTCTCGCGAGCCTCAGCCTCGGTCTCAGCCACCTGCAGCCAGCGGCACAGCGCCTGGTTCTGGCCCAGCGCGTAGGTCCGGCCTGCCTCGGCGGCCGCGTCGACGTACGCCTGGCCGAACCGCTCCGCCGTGCTGATGGCTGAGAAGTACGACGGGATGTAGCCCCTCGGACCGCAGAAGGTCACGGTCTCGATGCTCGCGTTGCTCGCGACGAACACGGGCGGGTGCGGCTTGGTATACGGGCTGGGCACGACGCTGACCCGACGAATGCGGTTGTCGTCGTCCATCTCGCCAGGAGCGCCGAGCTCACGGGTGGCCGACATCCCCCACTCGATACCGTCGGCGTACGGGAACGGGACCTGCCAGCGTCCTTCCTTGCGCTCCACGCTGTCCTGGGTCCACGAGTCGATCACCAGCTTGACGTTCTCCTCGAACAGACTCCGGTTGATGGCGTCGTCGGAGAACTGCGCCCGCTTCTCAGCGTCCGTCATGGCCGCGAGCTGGTCTTCGGTCAGGCCGGTCGGCGACTTGGTCGCCTTGCTCCCGTAGTGCTGACCAATGACGTTTGTCCAGCGCTGCTGGTAGCCGCGGGAGAAGCCGGCGAACGTCCGGCCCTGGGTCAGATGGTCGATGATGGCGATGTCCTCAGCCACCCGGAGCGGGTTGTGGGTCGTGATGGTGTAGCCGAGCTGGCCGACCCGGATCCTGTCGGTGAAGCTGGCCCAGTACGCGTTGAGGAGGCCGGGGTTGGGGCCGACCTCGTAGCCCTCCGAGTGGAAGTGGTGCTCGATCGCCGACACGCCCCAGAGTCCGAGCTCTTCGGCGGCGAGGACGATGTCGGTCATGTCCCGGACCGCCTGCTGGTAGAGGCCCGAGTCACGGCCGAGCGGCGCCTTGGCGACGCGCTCCTCGCGAGTTGCGGCAAGTTGGGGGTAGAGCTGGAGAATGACGTTGACCATGGCGATGCGGTTCCCTTCATGGTCTGCCGCACGTGGGCAGTGGGTTCGACACGAGAACCTAGATTCGCGACGGCATGGATTCTTTGGGCGCCAACATAGGGTTTTCGCCACGTATCTGGTGTCCCACACATGTGACCGCGTGCCTGCATGTACGGAGTTCAAGCGCGAGGCGGTGGGGCTGGCGCCACCTCCGACCAGACCGTGACCGAGACTGCACCGCGTACTGCCCCAAGTAGCCGAAGTCGTCCGGAGCAATGGCGGACGGCTCGGCCAGCCCGGAGCGTACGCGGGGGTCATGAAGGACCTTCCCACCCTGGAAGGTGAGTCCGTCGACAACGACGGCCATCTGTCGACTCGCTCGGGCGCCGACTTCTGGAAGGTCGGCTCGGTTGCCTCGGGATTCAGCGGCGACGCTGGCAGGAGGCGGCTCAGCCTGTTGATCCAGAGCCGCCTGCCCTCCCCTGCGGAGTCCATCCAACTCTGATAGCGCAGGCCAACCCCGGGTCGGCAGCGTCGGCGCTCGGGCCAGAGCCCGGCAAGCGGCGACGGTGGAGGCCAGCCCGTAGCTCAACGCTCCGCGATGGCTGCCCGCAGGCGCTCGGTGCAGGTGGGCAGTTCGTGGATCAGGTCAGATTCCCAGAAGCGGAGCACGATCCAGCCAGCCTCGGTGAGCTTGCGGTCCTAGTAGGCGTCATTGGCCATGTTGCCGAGAACACGCGGGTCTTCTCGGTATTTTGGTAGGAGGCCGTTCCAGTAGTCGCCGTCGACTTGGAGCACGAGACGGAGCGACGGGATAGCCGCGTCGACGGTCCACCGGCCCAGGAGTCGGTACTGGCGCTCCCATCGGGCATCCGGAGCATGGGCTGCCGTCATCTCGTCGAGAAGGGCGTACAGGATGCGCTCTGGGCGCGTTGGGGCCCGGGTGGTGAGCTGGTCGTGGCGGGCGCGAGCGAGGATCGCCGATCGTCCCGGATCGGTGCCCATGATCTTCACCCAGCAGGCACAGGAGCAGACACGCCGCTTGTCCTTGAGGGACGCGGGAACCGTGTACTCGATACCGCAGTGAGGGCACGTCTTGCGCACCCGATTCTGTTTGGCGAGGTGGCGGCATGCATTGGAGCAGCAGGTTCCGCGACCTTCGTCGGCGACGGACTGCTTCACGGTGAACTCGACACCGCAGACGCGGCACTTACGGGTGGCCCGTCGGGCCGTGCAGGGCTGGGAGCAGAAGGCGCCCCAGCCCTTCTCAATGACGCTGCGCGGCGCTCGGAACGGCTGGCCGCAGCCCCGGCAGATTCGGTCGAGGGCCCCCTCGGCAAGCGTCTGACACACCTTGCTGCAATACGAGCCGCGGCCGTTCTCGACACGGGACAGCTTGATCTCAAACTGGGCACTGCACTGGAGACAGGTGCGGGTGATACGGGTGCGCTGGGCAAGCCCCGAGCAGATCTTGGAGCAGAACCGCGCCCCCGAGGGAGCCGGCCGGATTGCTGGCGTTCTTCGGACGGAACTCGGTCCCGCATTGTGCGCAGGCGTGGGAGGGCGCCGCAGTCGCGGCGAGGTGGCAGGCGCGCGAGCAGTAGGAGCGGCTCCCGGCCCGGTGCTCCTTCCCACGTACACGGAACGCTGTGCCGCATTGAACGCATTCGCGCGTCGTCCATACGGTGTCCTCGGCCTGCTGCGACCGGAAACAGGCGGTGGAGCAGTACTGTCGGCCGGCCTGGGAGGGCGCATCGACACCAAGTTCGCCGTCTGCGCCATCGAGCCGCTGGCCGAAGGGGTGTCGCTGCGGGTGTGGCGGGCGGTGAACCCGCTCAACGGCCTGGTCTACGGCTACGGCGGGCTCAAGCTGGTCCGCCGCTCCGCACTGCGGGAGCTCGGCGAGGCCGTCGACGTGCTGGCCGCGCTTCCGGGTCGGATCAAATTCTCGAAGGAGGTGGCCGGGACGACGCGGATCAACCAGAGTCCGTATCACGCGTGGAAGGTCGGTTTCCGCGAGTGCGCGATGCTCGCGCGTGGCAGTGAGTACGGGATGGACGACGCACAGAGCACCCAGCGGATCGCGGCCTGGACCTCCGGCGGGCAGGGCGAGTTCGCCGACTACGCCACCGCCGGCGCCCGCGAGGGCGTCGCGTTCGCGGGCGACGCGGCCCGCGAGCCGGGGCGGTTCGAGACGCTGAACGATCCGGCCTGGCTCCTGGAACGCTTCACCACCGCGCACGGCGAGCAGGCGGTCGCCGGATGACCGGGCCGCTAGTGCTGATCGAGCCGTACGCCCACCGGCTCGGCGGCCACCACCAGCACGCCCTGGTCGCACTCGCCGGGACAGGCCCCGACGCCATGGTGGTCGCCCCGTACGGGGTCGGGGCCGAAGCCGACACGGCTCTGCGTACGGCGGGGGCATGTGTCGCCGGGCCGGTCGGCACGGCGGCCCGGGTGCTGTTCGTCGCGGCGAACACCGCGGCGGTCCTCTCGGCGGCCGGCCGTCGGGTCTTCGCCTCCCGCCGCTGGTCCACCGGCCTGCGGCGGGCCCCGCACCAGATCACCCTCCTCGCCCGCTGCCTCATCGAGGCCGCGCGTCCGCGGACCGCCCGCCGCCTCGCCCCGGACCCTGGCGCGGTGGTGGTCGCTCACCTACCCCTGGATTGCGGGCCGGCTGTCGACGGGCCGTGGCCCCCGCCGGGCAGCCGCACCGACTGAGTCGCCTTCCGGCTGACCCGGACACGAACGACTTTCACCGCTGAGTCCCGGCGGCAGGCCGACAGGCCGGTCAAACTCCCATGGCAATCGGTCAAGATCAGGTGTCAGAGGACATCTCCTACGTTCCGGCCGCGGGCTTTACCGGGCTGCCGCTCGGCGCTTCCTCGTCCCCGGCCTTGGCGGTTGGGGACGGCTCGGGGGAGGCTGGAGAGGGGCTCAGGAGGTCGTCATGCGCATCCAGGACATCCGGATCGGCGAGACCTACCAGGTCAAGGTCCCCCAGCGACTGCCGCCGGCTCTCCGCCACCGTATCCCCCGCACCCATGCCGATTTCGCCGCCGACATGCGACTGAACCTGCGCCGCGGCGACCGCTTCGACCTCACCGTCACCGGTATCGACCCCGAGGGCGCCACAGTCGACGGCTACGAGGCCACCACCACCAACCGGGTGACCCTGCGCCTCACCGCCGACCAGATCGAACTTCTGGACCTCCCCGCCGGCCCCGAGTACGAGATCGACGGCTTCGTCACCGACACCGACGGCAACGAGGTCACCCTCCCCGCCGCCATCACCTACACCGTCCTGCCCGCCGTCTGGCTGCATCCCCTCGAAGAACCCGTCCCCCTCGCCCCCAGCACCGCCCGGTTCTACCGCGCCCGGGTACAGGAACAGGCCACCGGGATGACGGTCCAGGACGTTGCTCGCGCCGCTGAGGACGCGCAGGAATACCAGCGCGACATCGCCGGGCAGGCACTGGACAGCTACCGAGCCGAGGAATGGCTCCGCACCGCCGAAGTGGAACACCAGGAATGGCTCCGGATCTCAGCACTCATGACAGACAAGGCAATGAAGACGTACGCCCCCCAGAGCGACCCGCAAGGAATGACACCCCACTCCTGAGAAGCACGCTCCCGTGCCCCTGACCGTCGCGGCTGAGATCGCTTCGCGCGCCAGTGCGGCAGGTCAGATGCGCGGCCGCGTCCAGTGAGACAGACAGGAATCGTAGGTGTGCGCCGGCCGCCCCCGCGCGCTTTGAAATCTGTGAGTCTCACAGCCCATTTCCCCAGGTAGGCGCGCTGCCCTGTGAGGTGCGATAGCTGTGAGAGCAGCCGTCGGCCAGGGCCTGCGGCTGCTGCATGGTGTTGCTGCTGATCGTCCCGGACGACCGATCACCCGGGCCCCTGACGGCCTCTTCTCGCTGGCTGCGCTTGTGCGTGGACCACCCACGGGCCCGGCAGTCGAACACCTGGCGGAGCCACTTCTCACCGTTTTGGTGGGGCCAGAACTTGGGTCTGATGGCACAAGTTCCGTGACTCCGCTACGTAGCGTGACCGCTCATGGTTGAGTGACGGGTCGGGAGATCGCCCGGATTTCGCTCCTCGTGCGGGTGGTTCGGTCGAGATTCGTTCGCTGTGGACGATCTCGCGTATGCGATACAGGAGTTGTTGTTCCCCGGAGTTTCCGGGCTGGCCGTCACGGCCGTGTACGGCACCGGTCCGGGCATGCGGGTGGAGGCCCGGTGCACGCCTCCAGCGGTGGCATGTCCCGGCTGCGAGCAGGAGGCCGCTCGCGTCCACAGCTCCTACCTGCGCTTTCCCGTTGACCTGTCGGCCGCGGGGCGGACCGTGACCGTGGCATTGCGGGTGAGGCGGTTTTTCTGCGACTCCGCGCCGTGTCCGCGCAGGACGTTCGTAGAGCAGGTGCCTGGGCTGACGCGCCGGCACGGGCAGGTCGCCGAGCGGCTGAGGAACACTCTCGGGGTGCTCGGCCTGGCGCTGGCTGGCCGGGCCGGTGCCCGCATGGCAGGTCACCTGGGTGTTCCGTTCAGCCGCAGCACACTCCTGCGGCGCGTCATGGACCTGCCCGACCCGGCGGCCACCGCACCCCGCGCGGTCGGTGTGGACGACTTCGCCCTGCGCCGCGGCCACGTCTACGGCACCGTCGTGATCGATGCCGACACCCACCAGGTACTCGACCTGCTCCCGGAACGCGACGCCGACACCCTGATCCCCTGGCTGGAGGGGCACCCGGAGATCGAGGTGATCTGCAGAGACCGATCCGGCGCCTACGCCGACGCGGCCGCTACCGCCGCACCCCAGGCCCAGCAAGTCGCCGACCGCTTCCACCTCTGGCAGAACCTGGCCACCGCGACCGAGAAGACCGTCGCCGCCTACCGCGAGCACCTCAAGACCCTCACCCTCGACGCCACCGCACCCGAGCCGGCTTGGGAGACCCCACTCCCGGAGGAATCCGCTGACCACAACGGCCCGGACCACGAGGAGAAAATCGACGAGGTCAAGGGGGACAACCCGACGGGGAAGTTCGCAGACCGCGCCCGCGCTCATCACGCGCTCGTCCACGAACTCCTCGCCCAGGGCATGAGCCTGCGGGGGATCGCTCAGCACCTGGGCTGGGGCCGACACACCGTCCAGCGATACGCCCGAGCCGCCCGCTGGCAGAACATGGTCAAGGGCCGGAAACCGCCCCGCCGCACCAAACTCGACCCGTTCAAGCCCTACCTGGAACACCGCTGGACGGAGGAACAAGGCCAGGTGACCATCCTCGACCTCCACCGAGAGATCACCGAACGCGGCTGGCGCGGGCACTACTCCCTCGTCCGCGACTGGATCCGCCGTGCCCTCCCGGACTACGAGAAGGCGCCTCCACCCCCGCCGACTCCGTCGGTCCGGCAGGTCACCGGCCTGCTCACGCGGCATCCCGGCACCCTCACCGAGGATGACAAGCTTCTCCGCAAGGCCGTACTGGCCCGCTCCCCTGAACTCGCCACTGCAGCCGACCTGGTCAGCTCCTTCGCCGAGATGCTCACCACGCTCTCCGGCACCGACCTGCCCGCCTGGATCAACCAAGCTGCCGCCGCGAACCTCCCCGGCATCAGTAGCTTCGCCACCGGTCTGAACAGCGACTACGACGCCGTGACCGCCGGACTGACCACCCACTGGAACTCCGGCCCGGTCGAAGGGGCAGTCAACCGGATCATTCTGTGGAATCTGATTTGTCAACATCATGCGTATTTGAGCAGTTCCATGGTCCAGTCTCGCTGCTCGACAGTGTCGGGGACGGCGAGCCCGCGCGCCCGTTCGATCCGTTTCCAGGCGGTGTCGGGATCGAGGCCGTTGAGGATGAGGAGTGCAGCAGCGAGGAGGGATGAGCGTCCGATGCCGGCGCGGCAGTGGGTGACGACGTGTGCGCCTTCGTGCAGCTGTTCAGCGAGTTCGCGCAGGGTGGGCAGGATCGTGGTGAGGTCGGGGACGGTGCGGTCGGGGATGGGTATCGCGACGAACTGCAGCCCGGCTGCAGCGGCTTGCCGAGGTTCGTCTGCGAGGCCGAGTTCGTCGAGTTCGGGTCCAGTGAGCGCGCAGACCAGGATGGCGACGCCGGCGTCGTTCAGCGCGGCCATCTCGTCTTCGAGCCAGTCATTGCCGCGGGGTCTGGCCATGGTGCTCAGTCGTCCCGGGCCTGAGAGGTCGATGGTGAAGAGGGCGGGTCGCATGTCAGCAGCACTTTCGGTCGGTGGGGTCGGGAGGTGAACGGACGGTCAGTGGCAGGAGTCGACCAGGTTCGGCGCGGAGCTCGCTCGGGGTCGGGCCGGCTGGGGTAGCCACCTCGGCGAGACGCTCGAGAAGGCGATCGAGGGCGCTCTGGCCGTCGTCGACGGCGGCGCGTTCCTCTTCGGTGAGCGGAATGCTCACGAGCATGCGCTGCAAGTTGGCCTTGGCTTCGACGAGTTGGGCTTTCCTCGATTCCTTGGGGGTATAGAAATCACAGCGAGCGCAGGCCATCCGGTGCTGGCACTGTTCGAAGAACAAGTAGGAGCACAGCCCGTGACCGAGATCGTAGTACTGCATGGTTCACCGGTGGCCGCGGCCCCGGAGGCGACCGCGTCGCGGTCGACGAGGACCTCGATCGTGCGGACGTTGCGGGCGAAGTAACCGGCCTCGGTGTATGCCTTCGTGAGGGTGTTGGGCGTGATTTTCGCGTAGTACTGGGTGGATTGCGGCGAGCGGTGCCCGAGCCAGGCTTGCAGCTCGAACAGCGTCATCGGCTCCTTGGCGTTGTAGAGCTGGCTGGCGATGGTGGACCGGGCCCGGTGGCTGGTGATGTCGCCTCGGACATCGGCGTCCGGGACTCCGGCCTTGTGGCAGAGCATAGGGATGATCGTGTTGTTGATGTAGCTGGTGGAGACGCGCCGGGCCCGGACGGCGAACAGGAGGTCGACATGCTCGCCGGTGCGGCGGTCGGTGAACCTCGGTTGCTCCGGGCGGACGGCCTGCCAGGCGTCGACGGCCTGGCCGAGGAACGGGTCGACCGGTTTGGTGAACGAGGTGCCGGTCTTATGGGTCGGGACGTCGAGCAGGCAGACCGCATCGCGGGCCAGGACCTGCTGTGAGTCTCCGGCGATGGGTGCCCCATCGTGCTGCCAGCGGATGCAGCCCACCCGCAACCGGGCTATCTCATCGCTGCGTTGGCCGGAGAACAGCCTGGTCAGCGTCACCGCGCGGACCAGTTCGAAAGGGTAGAAGTGCCCGGACCGGGTCTGTGGAAGGTCCGCGGGTTCGAGGTTCAGCCCCGCCCACAACAGCTTCGCCCAGATCTCGTCGGCGATCACCCGGGGGTCGGGTCCGAGGAGGGCCGTGATGCTGCGGGGGATGGCGAGCGCGCGCAGTGGATCGAAGCGGCGGGGCAGCCACTCCCATTCCTGGCAGTCCCGGAAGAACGTCCGCAGGGCGGTGATCTGCCCGGCCTTGGTGGGTGCCTCCAGCGGTTTGCCGAGACGGTCCCCCAGCCCGACCGTGCGCTGGATGTAGTCGCCGACCTTCATCCGGTCCAATGCGGCGATCCAGGTCGCGCAGGTCTGCCGGGTCCAGTCCGCCGGATCGGCGGCTTCGGGGTGTTCGGCCGCGAGCCACCGGCCGACCTTGAGCAGGTTCGACCGAACGCTGCCGAGGACCCGCGGGGTAAGCGTCGAGGTGGCGTGCCAGCGGTCGGCCCATTGTTCCCAGACCTTCGCGCCGCCCGTCGCCCGAGACGTATGCCGGCCTGTGCTCGCGGCCGGCGGAGCGCAGAAGCCGAGGTTTGCGACGGCCCGCTGCATGGCGTGCAGGGTGTTCAGCCGACTGCCGTCCAGCAGCCGGTCGCGGCGGACCCGGTCGAACAGTGCGGTGTCCAGATCCTCGAGATGTGGGCTGCGGTTGAGCAGGAAGAGCTGACAGACCACCATCGGCAGCAGCGTGTCGTCGTCCCGGCCGAGTTGGTAGCCCCAGGCGGCCAGGACTGCGCGGACCCGTGAGATCTCGCCGTTCACCCGGTCGCGTCCGAAGATCCGCCACGACAGGGTGAGCCTTTGGAAGCCACCGAGTTGGTGGAACTCGTCGAAGGAGCCGAGCAGGTAGGCGTGCGCCGCGAGATAGGGGCGGACCTCGTCGCCGGCCCAGGCGGGCGCGTGCTGGCGGAACTCAGCCTGACTGTGGCCGAGCAGATGCACCCATTCCTGCGCGGGCCAGGCCCAGAAGGTGCGCCCGGTCTCGGCGCATCGCGTCAGCAGAACGGCGATCACGTCGAGCATGGCGCGTCGGCGGTGCGGGGTGGGCGGCGAGTCCAGTGAGGCGTTGACCGCCTCAAGCGGTCCCAGCAGGCGCCCGATCACCTGCCAGCCCGGTGCGGACGGATCGTGGTACTGCAGCCGCCGCAGGTTACGCACACCGAGCTCGTGGACGGCCCGCATCTCATCGCGACGGACCGCACCCACGGTGTCGAAGTGGTGGCGGGTGATCGGCCAGGACCAGCGTCCCGCCCCATCCCCGGTGGCGCTGGCCAGCGACGATGCGGTCACCGCGAGACCTCCGCCGTCGTACCATCCGGGGAGGTGAGCATCTGTATTCGCCAGGCGTGGATGTGCTCCATTCCGCGACTCAGCTTGTCGGCCAGGTCCCGGCCGGACAGGTGGATGGACTGGAGCGTGGAGTCGGTGTGCCGGTGGCCGGCGAAGGAGGCGATCGCGTGCAACTCCCAGCCCATCCGGGCCAGATCGGTCAGACACAGATGCCGAGTGGTGTGCGTGGAGAACCGCGGGACCCCGGCCGTCACAGCGATCTGGCGTACCACCTTCGACCACGTCCACAAGGTCAGCGGCTGAGCATAGTTGCGTCTGGACTCCGACAGGAACAACGGCCCCCGCGCCCGGCTGACGGTTGCCCGGTGGGCGAGGTAGGCCGACATCAGCACACCGGTCGACGCCGAGTACGGCACCACCCGCTCCAGCCGGTTCTTCGTCGTCTCCGCCCGCACCCTCAGCGTGCGATGGGCCGGATCCAGATCATCGGTCCGCAGCGAGCACAGCTCCTCGCGCCGCAGCGCGGCGTCATAGGCCAGGGCCAGCATCACCCGGTTGCGGACCGACTCCTGCCGCGCGACCTCCAAGATCCCCAGCCACTGCTGTTCGCTCGGAATCCACGGCAGCTTCGTCAGCCGCGGCACCAGACCCCGTTGCTGGCCCCCTGCCCGGCGGCCAGGGGTGTAGCGGCCCCGGCCCACCGGATTTGACTCACGCAGCCCCTCCTCCATCAGGAAGTCATAGAACAGGCGGACCGGCACCAGCCGCTGCTGAATCGTCGCGTTCGCCAACCCAGACCCCGAGTCGATCGAGACGACGTTCGCACCGCGACGGCTCGGCCGCGAAGTCAACTCCCTTACATAGAGGGCGATATGCGCGCGGTTCGCGGTGACCGGATCGACAGTCTCCCGCTCGCACATCAGCAGGTACTCGGCCATTCCGCGGGCGTAGGCATCGATCGTGCGAGGCGCACGCCCGAGATCGGTCCAGATCGCCAACCAGGCCGCCGCCTGCTCATGCCGGCCCAACACCGGCCACTTCTCCGTCAGCACCATTGTGCCGCTCAGAAGGTGTCTCTTTTCCGAATCTGATGTGCGAGTTTCTGCAGGTCAGTCGCGGTTGCTTCGTGTTCCAGGCAGGCTGAGGCCGTCGTGTTCGTCCTGGTGATGCGGAGGTGGCGGATGCCGTCGTTGTGGGCAGTGCTGGAGAGCCGTGAGAAGGCGGCTCTGGTGCGGGTGCAGGAACTGCGGGCCGAGTTCGAGCGGGTTCGGGCTGCTCTTGCGGAAGCTGAAGAGGCGCTGAACCACCGGGTGATCGGCCTGGAACAGTATCTGGAGGCCCTGGCCGAGCAGGACGCGTCCGTCGAAGTGGAGCC
>NZ_JBVHDS010000032.1:0-52721 GCF_055563255.1 Streptomyces sp. NPDC002958
CACGGTCCTGGCCGACGGCGTGCTCCGGCGTTTGTGGTGGGCGTAGTAGGTGGAAGGGGCGATCTTGCAGTCGTGCTCGGTGAGCGTCCTGCAGAGCGGCTCGACGCCGCCGAAGCGGCCCTTGCGCTCGTCGATGAACGCTACGAGCGTGTGTGTGGCCGGTCGAGCTCGGCCGCGATGAAAGACGCCGCCGCCGGGACCAGGTCACCGGCGCCGTCGGCCAGCCCGCCGCAGCCTGAGCACCGGCCCGAAACCCGACCCCCGCCACGCCCCGACGCGCCGTCAGGCACTCACACACCCAACAACGTGACAGCGCCCAGGGCAACCTTCCGGGAAGTTCGTGAGTCATGAGTACGCGTCACCGATCCGGTGTGCATGATGTCCGAATTACGGAAGGTCTCATGACTTCTCTCGCCGTCGTGCGGCGTACCATCTCCGCTTTTGTGCTGGCCGCAATGGTCGGCACGGCGCTGGCCAGTCCTGCCCATGCCCAGGAGGAACCGCTGCCGGTCTCGATCACTGGCCCCGACAGCGTGAACCTCTCGCTGCACCCGGAGGCCGGTGAGCCGGGTGAGCCGCAGATCGAGCTGGGACTCCGGGCGCCCGGCGAGCCGGTACCGGACGAGGACGGCGTCATCTGGCCGATCCACACCGGCGAGTACACGGTCACCGTGGACGCGAGCTCCCTGGCCGGCGTTGCTGCGGTGGACTTCTCCCAGCTCGGCGGGTGGCAGGGGTGCTCCGTCGACGGGCTCGTCGCCACCTGCAGCAACTACGAGATCTACGCGGGCCAGGACTACAACGACCTCGGCGGCATCCGCCTCGATGTGACCGACGAGAGCGCCGCGGGCGACTTCGGCACCATCCAGATCACGGCCGCGGGCGAGGGCCTGGCCTTCACCGGACACACGGTGGACGTGCTGGTGGGCGGCCCGGAGCTGCTGATGAAGCAGCTGACCGAGCCCGAGGGCTTCCAGGCCGGTGACACCTTCCAGGCGCCGCTGGGCTTCCGCAACGTCGGCGGGCTGGGCGGCGACGGCGTCGTGCTGCGGATCTCCGGCAGCCGGGGCCTGTCCTTCCCCAGCACCTTCAGCAACTGCTGGTATGACCCGCGTGACCCCGACGAGGTGCTCGGACGCTCCACGGCGCTCTGCATCTTCGACAGCGAGTTCACCGGTGAGGCGGCATACGGGCTGAGCGCGCCCTTCCCGATCGAGACGGCCGGTTTCGCGCTCTACGACACGATGTCCTACAGCTTCAGCGCGGTGCCCGCCGAGCAGGCGCGGGAGCTGCTGACCGAAGGCGACTACCAGGCGGGTGACGGGCCGGCGCTGGAGCTGGCCCGCGTGCCGGACGCGGACCCGGCCGATTACACCCGCTACGCGGAGATGGACTTCCCGACCGCGAACACCTTCGACCTCGATCTGACCGGTGAGCGGCTGCGGGCCAGCAAGGGCAGCACGGTGCCGGTGGACATCGGCTTCGCCAACCACGGCCCCGCCTGGCTGGCCGTGCTCCGCTCCGGCGGCGAACCGATCCCCTTCTGGGTCGACCTCCCCCCGGGTACCACGGTCACCGCGGTCCCTGAGGACTGCCGCCCGGGCTGGGAGGGCGCCGAGGGCGATTACCTCTGCTTCCTCGACACGCCGATCCTGGAAGATGCCTCCCGCACCTTCACCTTCGGCCTCCGCGTCGACGAGGTGATCAAGAACGCCACCGGCCGGGCGTTCTTCGCGTACACGATGCCGAACGAGGGTAACCCGGCGAACGACTCCGGGGAGATCGTGCTGAACCCGGTGGGCAAGAACTGATCGTCAGCTGTTCTGGCACAGCGGGCCCGCCCGGAAGGGCGGGCCCGCTGTGTGCTGCAGCTGATGGGCGGGACTTGGGCGCCCTGGAGCAGGACGCCGATTCGATCACCTGCTGCACCGCGAGGACTACTACGAGCCCGAATCCGAGCGGTCCGGGGAGACCGACCTGGTCGCAACGTTGTCACCGAGGCAGGTTTCCTGTCACCAAGGTCGACGGCGGAGGCGGGGTACCGGGCAGGCGGTAGCGTTCTGACATGACGTCAGCGCTGCCCCGGTTTCCGCCGTATCCGATCCGGGGCGTGCGCGTGCTGCATCAGAGGCAGAACTGCGCGCCACATTTCGCGCAGATAGAGGTGGATTTCGAGCCCGCAGTCGGAGGCTTCGCCTTCGAGGTAGCCCGAGAGCTGACGGTGGAGTACGAACCCGCCGAGGACTTGCCACGCTTCTTCGCGGCTGTCGCCGTGGGGATCGAGGAGCAGCTGAGCTCGCCCGAGCACGGAGTCGTGATTGCCGCTCGGGTGGTGCTGCGGCGTGCCCGCGCCGATACGTTCGGCTCTCACGAACTAGCGTTCAAAATCGCGGGCTATCTCGCCGCCCGTAAGGCTTTGGAGGGTACGAGGTGCCCGCGACTCTGAGCGGTGCCCCTCGCGACGACGGGTAGCTCAATCCGCACTGCTGGTTGAAAGAGGCGGGGCACTGACCTGGACGGACGTTTCCGCTGTGTCGCTGTACGCGATGGATGTGACGAACGGCCGTCGAGCGGGGCATCTGAGCGGCATGGATTTCCAGCTTCGGTTGAGCGCGCCTCGGAGGCGTTCCAGCAGTCACTGACCGCCCAGGAGATTGCGGAGATCTGCTGCCGGGCCTTCGGCCCTGCGGCCGTGCCTGCCTCTGCGGTCGAGCTGGGCACGGGCATGTACAACAACGTCTACCGCGTGACCCTGGCCGGGTGGGCGGAGCCGGTGGTCCTGCGGGTCGCGCCGGAGGAGGGCCGCCAGTTCCGCAGCGAGCGCCACCTGATGCGGAACGAGTACGCGAGCCAGCCCTGGCTGACGGTGATCGCGCCGCTGATGCCGCAGGTGCTCGCTGCGGACTGGTCGCACGAGGTGATCGGCCGGGACTGGATGATCCAGACCTGCCTGGACGGCGTCCCGGCGCCGGAGCAGTTGGGGGCGTATCCGCGTACGGAGCGGTCGGCGTTCTTCCGGCAGATGGGTGCCATCGCCCGTTCCGTGCACGACGTGCGCGGTCCGCACTTCGGGCCCGTCGGCGGGCCGGAGCACGGGACGTGGAGCGAGGCGGTGCTCACGTCGCTGGAGGAGATCGCCGCCGACCTGGACAGTGCCGGTCTGGACGCGGGCGACGTACGGAAGGTCGCCGCGGCGGCTTTGCACGGCCGGGCAGCGCTCGACGAAGTCACCGAACCAAGGCTGCTGACCGGTGATCTGTGGACCGTCAACGTCCTGCTGGACCCGAAGGCCCCCGAGCCGGTGATCACCGGGGTGCTGGACTTCGACCGCACGTGGTTCGGTGACCCGGCGGCCGACTGGACCATCCGCATGGCGACGGCCAAGGAGGACGAGCGGACCGCGTTCTGGGAGCCCTACGGTGCTTTGGACCGCTCGCCCGCCGCTGTGTGGCGCGCGAGGATCTACGAGGCCCGGCACCTGGGCGCGATTCGGCTTGAACGGCACCGACTGGGCAAGGCGGACGCGGTCCGCGAGAGCTACAACACGCTGGCCGAAGTGCTTGCCGCTCTGGCCTGACCGGCCGGTGTGCGGATCAGAGCCGCCGTCCGACGGAGGTTTCGTCTGTCCCGAGACGGCGCCGGGCCCCAGTGCCATCAGGCGTATACGGCGCCCGGCTCCAATGCGCTGACCAGGCTGTACGTGAAGAACACGGCGCGGGTGATGTTCCAGGGCGGCTACAGCACGATGGCGGCTTCCGTCGGCAACGCCGTCCACACCCTTCTCACCCACCCAGGAACCCTCGGCGGGATGCGGGACCGGGCGCTGCTGGCCACGGGAGTGGATCAGCGAGGTGCGTCCCGGGATGCGGCACTCGACCAGCCGGGCCTTGTGGCCATCCGAGCGAGGCCCGCAGATCGGGCTTCAACGCCTGGACTCCCGCTTCGCCGCCTACCGCGACGCAGCCGGCCTGGACCCCGCGCTGGAGTTCCACTCGCTACGCAGGTCCTACATCACCCACCTGATCGAGGACGGCCACGACCCGCTGTTCGTCCAGCAGCAGGTCGGCCACGACCACGCCTCCACCACCGCGATCTACACCTGCGTCTCCTCCGACTTCCGCACCCGCTCTCTGCGTCGCGTCCTGGACGCCACCATCGAGGCCGCTCTGCGGCCGGGAAGGACCTCCTGATGCCACGCCAGATCAGCTACCGGTGGCGCCTGCGCGAGCTGATGGCCGCCCGCGGCATGTTCACCGTCGCCGAACTGATGCCGCACCTGAGCGAACGCGGCATCACACTGTCCTCCTCCCAGGTCCACCGTCTGGTCTCCGGCATCCCGGAACGACTGTCCCTGCCGGTGCTGGCCACGCTCTGCGACATCCTCGACTGCACGCCCACCGACCTGATCGCCACCTCGGCCCAGAACCTCCCGGCCCGCCGCGCCGCCGGCGAAGAGGCACCGATCAACCTGGCCGCCCGCCGACCCACACGGGTCCGGCTGACGCCCGAGGGATGAGCGGTGACGCCCGAGGAGTACGAGCGGTGGATGATCCGCGACTGCGCACGCTGCGGCCGTCGCGCCTCGAAGTCTGCCGAGTGGTCGGACGGTCCGATCTGCCGGACCTGCTACGACCGCGCGATGCGAGTCCGTGGCCGCTGCCCCTGCTGCGACACCGACCGGCTGCTGCCCGGACGGGACACCGACGGCACACCGATCTGCCGTGACTGCGCGGGCATCGTCCGCGACTTCTTCTGCGATCACTGCGGCTTCGAGGGGCTGCTGCTTGGCGGACGCCTCTGCGAACACTGCACCCTCGCCGATACGCTCGCCTGCCTCCTCGACGACGGCACTGGCCGTGTCGCCCCGGAGTTGCTGCCGTTGGTCAAGATCTTGCTGGAGATGGACCGGCCCAAGAGCCGGCCCATCTGGCTGCGCAACCCCAACGTCGTCCGACTTCTCCAAGGCCTGGCCACGGGCAGTATCCCGCTCGCCCATGACGGGCTGCATCAGGAAACCCCCTGGCGAACCGTCACTCACCTGCGTGACCTGCTGATGGACAGCGGCGTCCTCCCGCGGGTCGACCGGCAGCTCCTGCTCTACCAGCGCTGGCTGACCGAACGGCTCGCCACCGTCGAGGAACCCGAACACCGTCAGCTTCTCCGACACTTCGCCACCTGGCACCAGATGCGGCGCCTGCGGACCAAGGCGGAGAAGGGACCGCTGGGACGCTCCCAGACCAACCACACCAAGCAGGAAGTCACCCAGGCCGGCGCCTTCCTCGCATGGCTCGCCGGCCGAGGACGGGCGATCGGGCAGTGCCAGCAGGCCGACATCGACGCCTGGCACACCGAGAGCGTGACAACCCGCCGTCCAGCCCAGTCGTTTCTGCGGTGGTGCATGAAGAGCGGCCGGATGCCCCGCCTCACACTGCCACCGGCGGTCATCACCCAGGACTCGGAACCGCTGCACCAGCACCGTCGGCTCGCGATCCTCCGCCGGGTCCTCAACGACGACTCCTTGCCCCTGCGGGCCCGGGTCGCCGCCCTCGTTCTCCTCTACGCGCAGCCCGTCAGCCGCATCGTCCGCCTCACCGTCGACGACGTCACTGACGACGAGACCACCATCACCGTCCGGCTGGGAGACCCGCCGTCCCCGCTGCCGGAGCCCGTCGCCGACCTGATGCGGGCCTACATCCAGTCCCGGCAACACCTGCCCTACGCCAGCAGCAGGAGCTCACAGTGGCTCTTCCCCGGCCGCCAGCCGGGACAGCCCATGAACCCGGTCAGCCTCCAAGTCCATCTGCGTGAGATCGGCGTCCCTCCCCAGCGCGGCAGGACCTCCTCGATCCGTCAGCTCGTCCTCCAAGCCCCGGCTACCGTCATCGCGAAGGCACTCGGCTATCACGACAAGACCGCCACCCGCCTGGTCACCGAAGCCGGCGGAACCTGGAGCCGATACGCTCCGGGTGCCACTGAGGGCGGCCCTTCTGCAGCACCAACCCAGCTGTCACCTGGCCCGATAGGGTCCGTCATAGAGTGACTGAGGAGGAGGACTCTCGATGGTGACCTTGGACCAACTTGTCTCATGGGCCGGGACGGAGAATGTCACCAAAGCGGATCCCAAGGTTGTCTCCGGCTGGCGGATATCCGAAGACATGAAGATGCTCCTGGTCGAGGTCGGTGTTCCTGCCGTCGCGCGATTGAACGAGCGCGTCGTGTTTCAGAGCGAGACAGAACCGGTCCTCGACACCGCCTCGGGCAGCAGGCTCTACCGCCTGACCTTCGACTACGGCGGCGAAATACCGACCGAACAGCCGTCATCGTTCGGCGTGGCTCCAGAGACCGGGGCCGTCTACTACGTCATGCCTCCCGGGGATGCATGGTTCGCCAACTCCTCCATCGAGCTGTGGCTGCGAACACTGCACCACTACGCCGACACGTAGCCGAGTCAGATCTCCTCAGCGAGCCAGACGGGACCGAGGAGGAGTACTTGTCCGAACAGGACGAGGAGAGAGCTCTTGCCGAGCTTGCCCACCTAGCCGAGGAGCTGAAGAAGATCGACCCAGCTGCCTTCGACGGCTACATCGGATTCATCTGGCCTGAACTCCTCGACCGCTGGCTCTACTAGGCAGATCACCAAACAGGTGAGCATGCCCTCATCACTCACGGTGATACCGAGCAGCGGTAGCCAAGCAATACGCGACACCTCAACATGTGGGCTTACCAGTCCCAAGCCCGGTGAGGTACGCGAAATGCCGTGGCAGGGCGTCCCCAGCTTCGACGACGCCCTGCAGAAGGCCGAGTATTTGCTGCTGGAAGTCGAGAGCGCGGTCGGCGTGTTGGGCCAGGAGCCATGCTTCGTCGGCCCCCTGCTCGCCGACCAGTGTGATGCCTGGCCAGTCGTTCCTTCGTGTGGGTGGCCCTCCCGAGCCCCGGCGGCCACGGTCGCGCCCTGGCCCGGTCAGATCGGTTGGTTAGCGGGCCTATTCGGCGACGCTGTCCTGCCCTTCCTGGCCCTGCGGGTCCGTTCGCCGTACGGGGCCGACCAACGCTCGGCGTCCTGCAGGAGTCGGTCGTTGGGGCGCTCGTCGCCGAGTTCGATGGCGAGCGCGGCCCGCACGAATGCGGTGAGGTCGATACTGCCGGTCCGCAGCTGGAAGGAGCGCAGCACTGCCTCCCCGTCGGCGGCGTGATGGCGGCACCCAGCGTGCAGGCAGTGCCCCTCGGCGGCCAGGCCGAGCCGCTTGAAGAGAGCGTTCTTCTCCTCGGTGAGCTGGGCCGGGCAGCCGAGGTGGTCCAGCGTAATCTGGAAGTGAGTGCTGGCCTTCCTGATGGTCAGTCGCCTTCCTCCGGGTGTGACCTAACGGTCGCCGACCGTCACGGCGCCATACGGGTGCAGCAGGAGCAGGCTGCGGCAAGCCCTGGAACACGCTGGCATTCCCGTGCGGCCGGGCACCGACCAGGCTGTTGTGCACGCCTTCGAGCGGATCGTGACCGGCAGCCCCGAACACACCAGCGGCGCTCTGCCTCTCTCCACGCTGTGCACGGAAGCCGGTATCTCGCGCGCCACCTACTACCGCTCACCCCTGGCGAAGATCATCACCGGACTGCTCCGGACACCGGACGCGCCCCGCCCGCAGACGGACATTTTGACGGCGGACATCGCCCGCCTCAAAAAGGCCGACCGAACGCTGCGTTCGCAACACGCGGCCGAGCAACGGGAGGCGCGCGCGACCATCGCCGCCTACGCCAACCACATTCAGGCTCTGAGCCTGCGAAACGCCGAACTCGAATCGGAGAATGCCACCCTGCGTGAAGCTCTCCACCACGGCGGCTCCGTGGCCTCCCTTCCCGTGACGCCTCGAATGCTGCCGCCAGAATGACTGCCGTGCCTCTACTCATGCGGGGGCTTCTATGCCCTTGATCAGGGAAAACAGGGCCGCCTTGAGGCCGGGCGCCGGGCAGTATGACGGTGTGGCTGATCTGCTGTGGGATGACGTGAAGTGTTCCTTCGATCCGGACCTGATGGGATCGCTACCGGACGTGAGTGTCCCTGATGCCTCGGGGCACAACTGGCAGGACGTACTGGATCTCGTCGTGGAGAGGGGCTGGAAGTGCCAGTACTCCGAAGGAGAGAGGGTGCTTCCCCTGCCCCGGGCGGAGGCTGTGCTGTCTCGACCAGCGGATACTGAGTGCCCGAGCCTGCGTGTCTGGCTGGGAGCTGATGTGCTGGCGATCTTCCGCTTCTACTCAGACGAGGAGATCGATTTCGACGTTGATCTGTGCGAGTTGCAGGGGCAGGAGCAACTTGATGTGTTCTGCGGCTTCTTGCGAGAAATCGGGCGGCGGTTGGGTAAGCCGGTGCTGATGCATCAGGAGGGTGCACATGGTCATCCGGTGCTCGGGTTCGATGTCGAAGCTAATCGAGTCGTCCTCCTTGCGGAGCCACTGGTCAGGTGACTGCGGCTGAGGGCCGGAGTTCGTGGAGAGTGCGGAGCAGCGCCCGTTCAGCATCCGAGGCGGTGCGCAAGGCGGAGCAGATCTGCCAGGTGCAGCACCCGTCCCTCGAATCCTGGGAGGGGAACGTGGAGCGGCTGGGTCCAGTGGGCGGGGATTGCATCCAGCCCGTAGTACGCCCCCGCGAGGCCTCCGGTCACCGCGGCGACGGTGTCCGTGTCACCGCCGAGGTCGATCGCCGCGCGTATCGCGTCTTCGAAGCTGGCGGTGGTGCGCAAGGCCCAGACGGCGGAGCCCAGACAGGGCCAGACGGCACCGTTGAACTCGGTCGCCTGATCGGGGTGCCAGCCAGGCGCGAGGACGGTGGCGTAGCGGCCGCGGTGGTCGGGGTGGGACAAGGGCCAGGATGTCCGGGAGCGCGGCGAGGGGGTCGGTGTCCTCGAACGTGAGGCGGATGAGTTCGTGGAAGATCGCGGTGCCCTCCCAGGCCGCGCGGTCGCCGTGGGTGAGGGCGGCGATGCGGTGGGCCGCGTCCATGGTCGCTTCCTGGCCGGCGGGTGCGAAGTGAACCGCGGAGGTAGATGCCCGCATCAAAGAGCCGTTACCCGCTGCTCGTTGGTTGACCTGGAAATGAATCGCGGCGGCGAGGTCCCAGGGCATGCCGTTGGTCAGGACGTCTTCGGTCTGCAAGCCGATTTCCTTGGGGTCTGATGCCGCCCACCGCTGGAAGCGGGCGAAGATGTCCGGCAGATCCAGTCCGCTCCGCTCCAGCAGGGACTCCGCGACCAGGACGGCCATCTGCGTGTCGTCAGTGGCCTCGCCGGGGTCCCAGCCACCGCCTCCGCGCATCTCACCACCGGCTCCAGGCGCGGGAAACCGCACGGAGAACGCTCCCGGGGGGCCAAACTCGAAGGGGGCGCCCAGGGCGTCGCCCACCGCTGAGCCGACGACCGCGCCGGCCGCTCGCTGAATCCGCTTCATTCGCGAAGGTTATCCGCGCCGCGCCGACGGCCGCCCGGCCCTATTTCCTTCCTCGGCTCCCCGAACCATCGGCGTCGAATGCGTCTCGTCTACGGAGGTGCACCGCCTGAGACACCTTGGGTCTGAGACACCTGCACAGGTCACATAACGCCATCCAGGACCGTGCCAGGGCGGAGTTCCATGCCAGCGACAGCCAGGTCCATCCAGTGCTGGGTGACAACCCTCCCGGACCGGGCGTACAGGATCACCGTCTCGTCAGTGCGGCGCAGCACAGTCCTGTGACCGTCCTTCTCCAGACTTTGTTGTGTCTCATGAGACACATGTGCGGCGCCGCCGCTTTCGTTGACAAGGCCACTTCAATTCAGGGCCGCAGCCATCCATCAGCGTGATGGCGCGTGACGCGGGCAGGCCTGGCAGGAGCCTGTCCGGCCATGAGGTTTTGATTGCCTTTGTCTGTTTCTTGTGAAGCATAGGATCTCTTACGACGATCGGCTGCGCGACTCAGTATTCGTCGGCACGATTCCCGTTGCGGCGGGCGGTAATTTCGGCTAAGTGTTCGCATTGGCATCCGTTCGGGGGTGACTGTGTGGATATGCGGCAGCATGTTGGCCCTTGGCGTGATGATCGACTGCGGCGCGGGGTGGTTCCGCTGATGAACCGGTGGAGCCGCATCGCACTGCCGGCTCATGTTCGTCCCTGAATCCGGAAAATCCGCAGGCGTAGTCCACGCGCACAGGTGTGCCTGCTCCTTCACATGGCAGCTGTCTGGCACGGTGCTGCTCGGGATCGCAAGGTGCTTACCGCAGAGGCGTCGCGTGTCTGCAGGGGGATTGGCTGACAGGACGTACCTGCCGAGTTCGGTGGATGTGTCCGGGCGGTCGGGCGTGGGACGGGGACGCACGGTGCCGTTGTCCCTACTTGGGGCTGGGGCACCCTTACCACCGAAGAGGAGCGCGGATGCACCTGATTCCCTCAGAGCAGGAGAAGTTGCTGCTGAGCGTGGCCGGGATGCTGGCCAGTTATCGCAAGGAGCGTGGCATCAAGCTGAACTACCCCGAGGCGGTGGCGTACATCAGTTGCTGGGTCATTGAGGAGGCGCGGGCGGGCAACTACACCGTCGACCAGATGATGAGCAATGCCGACGTTCCTCTGGATGAGCGGAAGGGTGACACCCAGGGCCGGGGCGAGAGCGTCCTGACGACTGATGACGTCATGGAGGGCGTGCCCGAGATGCTCGACATCCTCCAGGTCGAGGCGACCTTCCCCGACGGGCGCAAGCTTGTCACCCTCTACGACCCGATCCGCGCGCCGAAGGCCACCCCGCTGCCCGCTCCTATTCGCTGAGGTCGAATTCCATGCCCTACTTCCAGCCGCTGGACGCGAAGCCTTTGGTGACCACTCCGGTCACGTGTCCGGGCACTTGCCCCTGTCTTGCGGACGATCCCTGTCAGAATCCGGAACCTGTACCGCCCTCTGCCCTGGACCCGAGCCGGTCCCACGACTTCTCCCAGTACAAGGTGGGAGGAGTGTGGGTCAGGGACCAGGCCGCAGTGCATGTGCTCAACTCGCAGAGCGACAAAGCCATTGTCTACGTGGTCAACGTCGGTGACCGCGACATCCAAATCGGTTCGCACTTCCATCTGGCCGACGTCAACGAGGACCTGCTGTTCTTCACCGATCTGGAGACCGCGACCGAGGCGGAGACCGTTCTGACCGATCCTCAACGCGTGCGGCCCGAGCAGATCGCCGCGGCCCGGGCGTTGGCGTACGACCGGTCGAAGAAGCCGGGGCAGGCCCCTTGGGGGTACCGCCTGGACATCGCTCCGGGGGACTCGATGCGGTTCAGCCCCGAGAACGCGCCCAGCGAGGCGATCGAGGTCGTGCCGATCGGTGGGCGGCGCCGTGTTCCGGGCCTGCGGAAGGACAAGCGGGCCGACGACGTCGCTCTTGGCTGACCGGGCCCTCGTACATCCAGCTGGAGGAATGCAATGGCGAACATCACCCGCGCGCAGTACGCGAAGTCCTACGGCCCGACCGTGGGCGATCAGGTCCGCCTGGGCGACACCAGTCTCTGGATCGAGGTCACCGAGGACCTGACGTTCGGTGGTGACGAGGCGATCTTCGGCGGTGGGAAGACCATCCGCGAGTCGATGCTGCAGGGGACGACCACAAGCGCGGAGGATGCCCCCGACACCGTGATCACCAATGTGATCATTCTCGATGTCGGACCCGCTCTGGAGCGGGGGAACACCCATTCCATCGTGCGAGCCGACGTGGGGATCAGGAGCGGGAAGGTCGTCGCGGTCGGCAAGGCCGGGAACAGCGATGTCATGGACGGGGTCACGCCGGGGCTGGAGATCGGTCCTTCCACGGACGTGATCTCCGGCGAGGGCCGGATCCTCACCGCCGGAGCCGTCGACACGCATGTGCACTACATCTCCCCCTCTGCGGTGATGGAGGCCCTGTCCACCGGGACCACCACGCTGATCGGCGGCGGCGTCGGCCCCTCGGAGGGGTCCAAGGCGACCACGGTGACGCCCGGGCCGCAGCACCTGGTGAACCTGCACCGCAGTTTCGACGACCTGCCGGTCAACGTGATGCTGCTGGGCAAGGGCAACACCATCAGCAAGGACGGTCTGGACGAGCAGGCGCTCGCGGGGGCCGGCGGCTACAAGATCCATGAGGACTGGGGGGCCACCCCGGCAGTGCTGGACGCCGCGCTCCGGGCCGGGGAGGAGTGGGGCCTGCAGGTCACCCTGCACGCCGACTCCCTGAACGAGTCCGGCTTCGTCGAGACCACCCTCGATGCCATCGGCGGACGCGGAGTTCATGTCTTCCACGCCGAGGGCGCCGGTGGCGGGCACGCCCCGGACATCCTGAAGGTGGCCGCGGAGCAGAACGTCCTGCCCGCGTCGACGAACCCGACGCTGCCGTACACCGTGAACACGGTCGCCGAGCACATCGACATGCTGGCCTCCGCCCACCACCTTGATCTGAGCAACAAGAACGACCAGGCGTTCGCCGACTCCCGGATCCGCTCCACGACCATGTTCGCCGAGGACGTGCTGCACGACATGGGTGCCATGTCCATCACCTCTTCCGACGCGCAGGCCATGGGCCGTATCGGGGAGGTCGTGACCCGCACCTGGCAGGTCGCCCATGTCATGAAGGAGTGGAGCCACCGGACCTTCAAGGACACGAACTTTTTCTACGGGGCCGACCGGGGGCAAGGGGATAACGCCCGTGCGCTGCGGTACGTGGCCAAGTACACGATCAACCCCGCCCTCGCCCACGGCATCGATGCGTATGTCGGTTCGGTGCAGGCAGGCAAGCTGGCCGATCTCGTGCTGTGGGACCCGCGGTTCTTCGCCGTACGGCCGGAGGTGGTCATCAAGGGCGGTGCCATGGTCGTCGGCAACCTAGGTGATCCCAACGGTTCGGTGTCGACCCCGCAGCCGACCTTCCTGCGCCCTGCGATGGCCGACGCGATCGCCTGCCAGCTGTCGTATTCGTTCGTCTCCGAGAAGGTGCTCAACCCTCCCTCCGGCACCGACCCGTACAGCACGGTGAGGGGCAAGGGCGTGTTCAAGGACTCATTGCAGGACACGCTCGGTCTGCGACGTGAGTTGCGGGGCGCGAAGCCCGTCAAGGACGTCGGGAAGGCGGACATGGTCTTCAACGACGGGCGGTTCGGCATTGATATCGACCCGGCCACGTTCAAGATCGCGGTGGAGATTCTCGGGGTCGATCCGTCGGAGGGACACAGCCTCACCCGGCACAAGAGCCTCAACGGTTACTGGTATCTCGACCAGCCGAAACCGCCGAAAAGCCTGCCGCTCACCCAGCGATATCTGCTGTTCTGAGGCGCCCGGTGAGCACTTCTCCGCTCCTGCTCGCCCTGCTGGGCGATGCCCGGCTCCCGTCCGGGGGACATACGCAGTCCGCCGGTCTGGAGCCGGCGTTGCGGGCCGGCACGACGCCCGCCGAGGTGCCCGCGTACCTGCGCTCCCGTCTTCGCACCGTCACTCGTGTGGAGGCGGGTACCGCCGTCGTCGCACGAGCGGTCGCGGCGAACGGCGGTGACCTGGCCGAAGTCGAGGCCGCCTGGGCCGCCCGGACGCCCAGCCTGGCGCTGAGGGCGAACGGGAGGCGCTTGGGGCGCGGGTACCTGCGGGTCCTGCAAGCGCTCTGGCCCGGCCCCGTCGACGTCCGCGCGCGGGGTTGGTCCCGCCCGGTCGTCCTTGGTCTGCTCGCGCACCGCGCCACAATGGACCCGGCCGACGTGGCCCGTCTCGTCGGGTACGACGACGCCCAGACCGTGACTGCGGCCCTGCTCAAGCTCGAACCGCAGGACCCGCTGACCATCGCGGCGTGGGTGAACGAACTCCTCCCGGACATCGATGAGATGGCCGACCGGGTCGCCGTTCTCCACCTCCCGGAACAGATCCCCGCCCACGGCGCTCCCCTCATCGAGCGCTGGGCCGAGACCCACGACACCACCGCAGAGAGGCTCTTCCGTGCCTGAGAACGCCACCGCCCCCACCCGTGCCATGCGCCTGGGCGTCGCCGGGCCCGTCGGCACCGGGAAGAGCTCGCTCATCGCGACGTTGTGCCAGGCGCTCTCCGGGGAACTGCGCCTGGGCGTCATCACCAACGACATCTACACCGACGAGGACGCGCGCTTCCTCAAGAGCGCCGGAGTGCTGGACCCCGAACGCATCCGCCCAGTGGAGACGGGCGCGTGCCCCCACACGGCGATCCGTGACGACGTGACGGCCAACCTGCTGGCGGCCGAAGACCTGGAGGCCGACTTCGGTCCCCTGGACCTGATCGTCATCGAATCCGGCGGCGACAACCTCACCGCGACCTTCTCCCCGGCTCTGGTGGACGCCCAGTTGTTCGTCCTGGACGTCGCCGGCGGCGGTGACGTTGTCCGCAAGGGCGGACCCGGTATCGCCCGCGCCGATCTGCTCGTGATCAACAAGACCGACCTGGGCGTGCATGTGGGCGTGGACGTCGAGCGCATGACGCGCGAAGGGCGCGAAGCCCGGCAGGGTTCCCCAGTGGTCGCACTGTCCCGGCACGACGAGGCGTCCGTCCGGCTGCTCACCGGCTGGGTTCGCGACACCCTCGCCCACTACCGCACCGGCGAGCACACCCCCGTCGACCCCGGCCCCATGGCCCCGCACTTCCACCCAGTGCGGGAGGGTGAAGAACCCCACCCGCACACCCACGCCGGCGGCACCACCCACTCGCACGACCACGCCCCGGCACATGCGGGACAGCGCGCGTGACCGGACCGACCCGCCTGAGCGTCACTCCCACAGGGAGCCGCTGCCGCGTCCACCACAAGACCGGACATCTCACCGTGCGGACCATAAATCAGGACGCCCGCGGCGCCAGGGTGGGCCTGCTCGCCACCCAGGCGCTGCTGCTGTCCGGCGATGCCGTCCGCATCGACGTGGATGTCGCTCCCGGCGCGTGGCTGGACGTTGTCGAGACGACCGGCACGGTCGCGTACGAAGGTGACGCACCGTCGTCCTGGACGGTCGACGCCACTGTGGGCGACGGGGCGCTGCTCACCTGGGCGGGCAAGCCATTCGTGGTCTCGGACGGGATCGCCACCCACCGTGACACCCGGATCCGGCTACACGGCACCGGCAGGATCCTGATGCAGGAGAAGATCGTCCTGGGCCGCGCCGGCCAGACGGGCGGGGACCTGACCATGTCCCTGAACGCGACCGACGACACCGGACCGGTACAGGTGGAGCACCTCGACCTGACCAGGCGATCCCGCACCATGCCGGGCGTCCTCGGAAACCTGCGTTCCATGGACACGGTCACCGCTCTGGGCTGGTCACCCGAACCGCCCGGCGAGCCGCAAGCCGGCACCATCGGGCCCGGCGAAACCTACTTCCGTCTGGACCGGGCCGGTTCCGTACTGCGCTGGATCGGAATCGGTCGATTCCGCGACCGCTTGTGCGACCCCACCTTCGCCGCCTGGTACGAGGAAGCCATACGCGGCCACCGGTACCAGGACCGACGCGCTACACGACACCTGAGCCACGCAGAAGCAGCCGGGCGAAGGGCTGTGTCAACGCCGACCGGCTTCCCTTCGTCGTCACCAACAGCACCCGCAGGCCCGTAGGTCTGCCCTCGTCTTCGATGCGGCTGACGGCCGGGACCAGGATGCCGACGCGGGTCCCGCCTGTTCCGGCCGAGGCCCGCACGGTTGGTGGGGGCAGGGGTCAGCTCGGCTGGTCTCCTGTGTACCGGTAGATGTCGCCCGCGCTGTTGATGTGCCACACGGTGCCGTCGGCGCCAGCGGCGATGTCGGTGGCGGTGCCGGGGATCTTGATCCACGGGTTGGTGCCGCTGGCGTCGTTGTTGGTGTACCGGTAGATGCTCCCGGCAGGGTCGACGCCCCGGACGTTCGTCCGGGAGCCCACCGCGATGCGCTTCAGGCTGCCGGGGAAACCGGATCCACCGGCGAACGATTCGGCGATCCGTATCGCCGTCCGGATCACGGGCACGGCTTCGGGATCGATGCGGCGCAGGTAGTCGGCGACCGGGGTCAGGGCGGGAAGCAAGGAACTACCGGCCGCTGGGATGTCGATCCCGGCGAAACGCACCGGTGTGGAAGCGGTGCGGTTGTACCGGCGCATCCAGCGCAGCGGCTCATCGACTCCCACGGGGGATCGCTGTGGCGAGGTGGGCCGACAGGTCGTCCTCCGTCCCCTCGCCCTGGGCCCATGCGTCGAGGGGGAAGCCTTCGCTGAAGCCGTACTCGAAGGCCAGGACGGTGAAGCCGCAGCGTTCGGCCAGGAACCGCAGTATGCGCTCCCGCATGACTGCGAACTCGTCGATGAAGTGGGAGTTCTCGCCGATCGCGACGACGCGGGCTTCGCCGATGATGGTGCGTAGCGGCTCCAGGTCGTCCAGCGGCGCCTCACGGTCGAGGTGGGTGAGGGGGACGGCATGGGCTCGGAGCCAGTCGCCGAACGGGTGGTGAGGGGACGGAGCAGGCATGCAGGCGGCTCGATTCTCGGTGCTGGGACCATGGTTCGCCGGTAGGGCGGCGGGGCACGGCGCGGTCACGTAGCGCGTCCTTTGTGCGTGGGGGCGTTCGAGTCTGCGTGGGGGTGTACGAGATCTCGGGGGTGTACGAGATCTTGGGGCGTCAGGCGTTGGCGGCGGACGTCTCGGTTGCCCGCATGGCCAGTTGGGCGCCCCGCCAGCGTCGGCGCAGCCGGCGATCGTGGCTGACGACGACGAGGGCGCCGTCGTAGTCGGCCAGGGCGGTCTCCAGCTCCTCAACGAGAGCGGGCGACAGGTGGTTGGTGGGTTCGTCGAGCAGCAGGACCTCGGACGGCGTTGTCACGTTGTTGGGTGTGGGGGTGTCTGACGGTGCGTCGAGGTGTGGTGGGGCCGGGTGCCGGCCTGGGCTCAGGCCGCGGTAGGTCGGCAGGTGACGCCGGTGATCTGCTCCCAGATGGTGAAGCGGATGGTCATTTCGGCTCGGTGTTCGGATGCGGTCATCAGGTGGCGGCAGGGCCGGAAATGGGGTGACATACCGCTGAACGCGGATAGGAATCGCTGGGCCCCGCCCGCGCTGCGGAAGCCCTTCACGGCCCGTTCGCGTTCGCGTTGCCTCGTCGGCTGGCGGCTGTTCTCGGCCCGGTTGTTCAGGGCCCTTGTGCGAGCGATGCTCCACCGGCGGAAGAAGCGCCTGGCCGCGGCCTTGTCCCGGCGGTCCTGCACGAGGATGTCCAGGAGATTGCCGTCCTGGTCGACAGCCCGCCACAGATACTTTTGCTCACCGTTGATCTTGATGAAGACCTCGTCCAGTTGCCACTTGTCCCCCTGCCGTGGCTGTCGGCGGCGCAGCGCGTTGGCGTACGCCTGGCCGAAAAAAATTCAGACACCAGCGGCGCACGGTCTCGTGGGAGACGATCACGCCGCGCTGGAGCATCAGCTCCTCCACTTCACGGAAACTGAGCGGGAACCGGAAGTACAGCCACACGCAGTGCGAGATCACCTCGACCGGGTACCGGTGCCCCTTGTACGACGCCGGTGCACCCACCACGGACGGCTCCCCCCAACACAATCAAGCCGAAGATCATCCCACGGGCCAACCAACGTGACAGCGCCGTCGGGACGGCTGCCACCGGAGGACACCGAACCGAGGGTGCAACTGCTGGTGGACCGACTCGCCATGATCTGACACACCTTGGCCGAGACCGCACAGCCATGGCGGCTACGCCGTCCGACGGAACGCTGTTCCATCTGGAACACGGGGTCCTCGGCGACAAAGCCGGTTGAGATGGTGCCCCTGGTGAGAAAGAGTCCGTGACCATGGAGTACTTCTGCTACCACCGAGACCGGCCCGGCTCCCTCGCGTTGCGCGAGGAGTTGCTGGAGGAGCACTGGTCCTACATGGACCGGTACACGAAGGAACTGATCGCCCGCGGCCCGACCTTCGCCGACGATGGTGAAACACCCACCGGGAGCGTGCACATCATCGATCTGCCCGATCCCGCCGCTGCCCGTGCGTTCGCCTTCGACGAGCCCAACTACCAGGCCGGCGCGTACCGGGACGTGCTGCTGCGCCGATGGCGCAACGCGCTGGGGCGCACCATGTGGGATTTTCCCGGTGACCGAAGCGATGGCAACCAGTACCTGGTGCTCGGCCTCGGCGAGGGCCCGGCCGCAGACCTCACCCTGCCGCCCGACCAGGACGAGCTGATCGCGTACGGGCCGCTGCTGTCCGACGACGGCGACACGTGGCTCGGCACGGCCGCGCTGGTCCAGGCCCCGAACCCGGACACGGCACGCGCCGTCCTGACCCCGGATCGGTACGCGGACATCGAGGTCCACGCTTGGGAGTTCGGCGGGCGTCGATGAACCACGGAGACACCGGGTCGATGCCATCTCCGGAACACATCGACCTGGGACAGGAGCGGTGACGGTGACGATGCGGACGGTCCCATTGGTGGGCGGACCGGTGGAGTTACGGGGTGCGCTGGACCTGGAGACCACAGCGGCAGGGGTGATGCCGCGCCGGCTGCCCGCGTGGACCAAGGAGCAGTACCAGGACCCGTCGGTCTACGGGGTGACCGTGATGCCTTCGGGGGTGCGGCTGGTGTTCCGCACCGATGCACGCGCACTGGAGTTAGAGGTACTCACCTCCACCGGCCAGCTCGCCGCCGACCCCCACCCTCGCCCGACCGGGATGCTGGAGTTGTTGGTGGACGGTGCCCTGGCCGGGCGCCGGCAGGCGCCGGTGGGCAACGTGCTGAGAATGGCGGGCCCCGGAGCCGCACAGCGACTCATCCCGGGCAAACCCGGAACCGTACGGTTCGCCGGACTGCCAACCGGCATGAAGAACGTCGAGCTGTGGCTTCCGCAGCAGACCCCTACGGAACTGGTGGCACTGCGCGCCGACGGCAACGTGCTGGCGCCGCTGCAGGACGGGCGGCGCCGCTGGGTGCACCACGGCAGTTCCATCAGCCACTGCATCGAGGCTGACGGCCCGACCGGGACCTGGCCGGTGGTGGCAGCTGCGCTCGGAGGGGTGGAAGTGATCAACCTCAGCCAGGCGGGCAACGCACTGCTGGACCCCTACGTCGCCCGGACGATCCGCGACACGCCCGCCGACCTGATCAGCCTGAAGGTGGGCATCAACATCGTGAGCCTGTCCGCCTTCCGGCTGCGGACGTTCGGCCCGGCGGTACACGGATTTCTTGACACGATCCGGGACGGTCACCCGGACACCCCGCTGCTGCTGATCTCCCCGGTGAGCTGCCCGGCCCTTGAGCAGGTTCCCGGCCCGACCAGGACCGGAGCGGACGGGAGGATCACCGCCCTGGGCGACCCGGCCGATGTGGCCGACGGCGCACTGTCGCTGACAGTGGTCCGCGCCGAGCTGGCCCGGATCGCCGCAGCACGACAGACGTCTGATCCCCACCTCCACTGTCTCGACGGACGAGCACTGCTCGGCCCGGACGAGGCAGACAACCTGACCGACGGCCTTCACCCCACCGCCGCCGCGTACCGCCGAATGGGCAAGCGCTTCGCTGCCCACGCCTTCACGCCCAACGGTCCCTTCCGCTGAGCCGTTCGTAGGGCACTTCACGTTGGCGGGCGGCGTGGGAGGTTCCTCGAAGTTGATCTTGCTGGAGGGGGGTCGTCTATGGTGAGCGCGTTGCCGTCGTATGAGGGGCACCGGTACCCGGTCGAGGTCATCTCCCACTGCGTGTGGCTGTACTTCCGCTTTCCGCTCAGCTTCCGTGAGGTGGAGGAGCTGATGCTCCGGCGCGGTGTCACCGTCTCGTACGAGACGGTCCGCCGGTGGTGTGTGAAGTTCGGGCAGGCCTACGCCGACGGACTGCGCCGCCGACGGCCCCGGCCCGGGGACAAATGGCATCTGGACGAGGTCTTCATCAAGATCAACGGCGAGCGGAAGTATGTGGCGGGCCGTCGACCAGGACGGCAACGTGCTCGACATCCTCGTCCAGGGGAAGCGGGACAAGGCCGCGGCCAGGCGCTTCTTCCGCAGGCTGATGAAGAAGACGGGGGTCGAGTAGGAACCGCGCAGAGAGTGCAGTTTGCCGTCACATGATTTGACACCCGGGTCCCGTCCCGAGTGCTGCCCGCGGCGGCGGGGTGATCGTCTGGACTCCGGTCGAATGCCGCGTGGGGGCGGAATCGGTCGATTACGCCCCCGCGCCGATCCAATGACCAGAGACGGGTATATCGGGGTGAGCAGGTGCACCGATCCAATCAGGCTTACCCTCTCGTTGCGCCTCCCTATTTCGCCCCCTTACGGTCATGATCCGGCGTCCGCCCGAACGACGAAGAGGCACAAAGCGTGACTGATCGCCTGTATCTTCGGCACTCCACCGACAAGCAGACGAATGCTCGTCAACTTCATGCTCTGGGTGATCTGCTCAAGTCCGGCGCTCCGAAGTATGAGGACCCGGCGACATCGTCCCGCGTCTACGCGATCAGCCGGTCCGGGTTCCGGCAACTGCTCGATGAGGCGGCGGTCGGCGACACCATCCGCATCGCGGACGCCGCGCGGCTGTTCCGCTCGACCAAGGACGTCATCCAGATCCGGGAGGTCCTCCAGCGGCGCGGACTGCACTTGCGCATCGCGACCGGCGCCTGGTCCGGTTTCGATCTCGCGGCCGACGACCCGCAGACCAAGCTGTTCGTCACGATGCTCGCTGGGGTCCTGGAGTTCCAGCGCGACATGATCAGCGAGAACACGAAGGAAGGCGTCGCTGCCGCCGAGGCTGCGGGCAAGACGCTGGGGCGCCCGGCCGCGCTCGCCGAGGACAAGGTGGCCGACCTCGTAGACGCGTACGCCAAGGGCGCCGCGGTCAAGGTGCTCGCCAGGCAGTACAACGTCGCGCCCAAGACCATCCGCAGGGTGCTCGACGCGGCTGGCGCCCGCGACGTCGGCGACGTCCTGGAGGAACTCGACGGCGTGGCCGCCGATGTCGAGGACCAGGAGCAGGCGCTCGAGCAGCCGCACGCCATCGATGTGCCCGGCCTGCTCGCCGACCACCTTCAGGGCACCCGGGACACCGCCGTCCACGAGGCACTGCACAGCGGCCGGACCATCCGCCGCGGGCAGGGTCACTCGGTGCGCGTCACCGCCCCGCTCGCGCTCCACAAGGCCGCCCTGAAGCAGTGCGCCGCCCTGGCCAGCGACGGCTCCACCCCGGCCGGACGCAAGGCATACCGCGCGTATGCCGACCGGATCGCCGCGGCGACGAGGAAGAAGTGACGGTCGGCCGTCACGGGTCTACAGCACGTTTCCCACGCGTTCCGGTTGACCTCCCGGTACACGCGGCCTGGTGTCGACGCGGCCGCCTGGCACGTCGCCTCACGTGCCCCGGCCGCCGCAGCTGACCCGTCCGGACGTCTTCATGGCGGCAAGCTGCCCTCCGCCCCGGAGAGTGGCCGGTTTGCGACCGGGACCGGCACCGCATGCCTGGATACACTGCCGTACCGCTCTCATCCGGGGGCGTACGCACCAACAGAGGAGCGTCGCTATGAGTACCTCGCAACTGGAGCGCATCAAGAACGACGTCGCCGCCGAGGACGACGTCCCAACGCCGACCAAATGGTGGATCTCCGGTCTGCCGGAGGACAGTCGACCCGAAGCCGCGTTTGTCGAGAACCTCGACGACGTGGTTGCGGCCGTAGCCAGGTGAGCGAAGCGGGGGCCGCCTGCCCGGCGGCCCCCGCCCCCGCCATTGGTACCTCAAGCATCGACAATCCCGGGGGTTCGCATGTCGCAGGTAGCAGCGCACATCGCCAGGGAATGGCTGTTCCCACGGGGTGCGTCCGGGGCATTGGCGGCGGCGGTCAATCAGCGGCTGGAACGTGACCGCGCGTGCCTCGCACGGGTCGCCGAAGCCGGTGATGTGGTGTTTTCCGTGTTGCACGATGCTTTGACCGCCCGTCCTGAGTTGTGGCAGCACGTGGCGGGTGCGGCCGGGGTGCGGCTCGCCGAGAACGCGCCCCCTGCCCGGCAAGCCCGTGTCGCCTCAGCTGTCGCCGGAACGGTGGCGGAGATCGCATGCGCGGCCGGGATTGAAGCTGTGCTGCCGATGGGCCCGACGGCGATGGTCTCCTTACCTGCCAGTCGTTTGGTGGCGAACGGCGCCGAAGCGGTGACCATCGAAGTAACCAAGGACACCGTCAGCATCCACGCCGGTACGACAACCAAGCTCACCGCGCGCACGCCTGGCGAAGTCGGCCTCGAGGCGCCAGGAAACCCGGATCATGTCCAAGAAGTGCCCGGGTTCGCCGAGTTCATGGTGGATACCGGCGGCGTCACCTCCGTGATCACACTGCCGCCCGACTTCGAGTTCCTCGGCCGCCCACCCAACGACGCCGAGACAACCCAGCTGCGGCAGTCACTTGCCGTGCTCGCACACACGAATCCTGAACTGTACGAGGAAATGGTCGCGTTCCCGGTGCGCCTAGCGCTGCTGGGCCGGGGGCGGCACCGCCTGAGCCTGACAGCGACCGGACTACCCGACGTGGTCTACACCAATCTGGTCAACCCGTTGGAGACGGTCGACTTGCTCGTACACGAGTACCACCACCTCAAACTCGACCTGCTCGCCGAGACCACGCCCCTGCTGATTCGCCCCCAGACTCCCGTGATCGCACCGTGGCGGCGGGACATCCGGACGGCAAACGGAGTTCTGCATGGCGCGTACGTGTTCGCGAACGTCGCCAAGGCGTTCGATGCGATCATGTCGCTGGGCCGGCCCTCATCACAGGGCCGCAGGCGCCGAGCCGCGTGGCGAGTCGCGGTGCAGCGAGCGGTCGAGCTGCTGCGTGAGTCGGACGCCGAGCCGACGGATGCCGGTCATGCCCTGCTGGACGGGATGGAACTGGCCGCGCGGACCTGGAGCGAGGAGCATGCGCAATCCAACCACCATGAATTGGAGTGGGCCCGCAAGGAGGTCGAGCAACACGTCCGCGAGGTCGGGCTCGGTAGGCAGCCGGAGCCCGCGTACATGATCGGAGTCCTGGGCGCGCATCGCGACTACTGAGGGAGCCGGACCGTGGAATCTCTGACCGCGATAGTCAAAGTCACGCGGCGGTGCAATCTGCGCTGCGTCTACTGCAACGACTGGCGACCGAACTCCGCACCGGTCATGAGCAGGAAGACGCTGTATCGCACGCTGGAAGCAGCAATGGCCGACGACGCGAGCGGGATGACGGTGTTCGCGTGGCACGGCGGAGAACCCACGCTGGCGCCGCTGGAGTTCTACGAGCAGGCGGTCGCCTGGCAACGTACGTTGAGTGCCGAGCACGGCAAGCTGGTAGTGAACGTCCTGCAGACCAACGCAGTGTCGCTGCCGGACAAGTGGCTGGACTTCCTCAGTGCCAACCACTTCCGGCTCGGCATCAGCCTGGACGGCCCGAAAGAGCTCAACGACCGTATGCGACCGACCGTCGCGGGCCGTGGCAGTTTCAGTGACATCCGTAAGACCATGGACCGCCTGCGCGACCGAGCCATCCCGTTCGCCACGTTGATGGTGCTAACCGACGAGATGATCGACCTCGGCGCGCAGCGCCTCTGGCAGTTCATTGTGGACGAGGGCCTCGCCGACGTCGATCTGATCCCCGCGCGCCCACCGAATTCCGTCGGATACCAGACGGTTGAGCCACAGGCGGTGAAGTTCGGCTCACGGCATCCGAGCGACCAGTGGACGGCGTTCCTCAGCGAGTTGTTCGACCTGTGGTGGGTCAGTGACCGGCCGGTCCGGGTCACCACACTCGACTCCGTCGTGCGCCGGTCGCTTGGTGCCACGTCGGTCGGCTGCGTCACGAGTGGCGACTGCATGGGTAAGTTCTTCGGCGTCGAGCCCACGGGTGAGGTCTACGTCTGTGGGCTGTACGAAGACCAGTCCGAGTTTGTGCTCGGCAACGTCCACCGCGACACCTTTCCGCAGATGCGGGAGCATCCGCACTACCTAAAGACAGTGTCGGACAACGAGAACCGTCTGGCGCAGCAGCGCAGTTGTCCCGGCTTCGCGATGTGTGCCGGCGCCTGCCCGCACGACCACTATCTGGCAAGCAAGTACCTCGGACAGGACGCCTACCAGCAGTGTTGTGGCTGGCTCTCGTTCGTGGACCACGTTCAACTCAGAGTGGGGACATCGTGACCATCGCCGCCGAAAGCCTGCTCGCCGCGCAGGAGCGGGAACGCTGGGAAGCGGACGGCTACCTAGTGCTCAAAGGCGTGCTGGATCCCACCCGGGCCGCGGCGACGCTGGAACGCGCCAAGCGTACTGCGAGGTCCTATAAGGACGGCCCCTTGCGTGGCCGGGCCCACGATGGAGCCACCGGAAACCGCGAGGACCTGCGGGTCAAAAACGTCGTGAGCCTGTCGGATTGCCTCGACGAACTGCTTGACTACGAGCCGATCTTCCGCCGAGCCATCGCGCTGATGGGTCCGTACATCCAGGTGTGCGGAACGGAGATCATCCTGCGCAGACCGCGCCCGACTCAGGCGCTCGCCCTGCACCTCGACGGCGGCGCGGCACTCAGCCGCATGATGGCACGGCCGGAAACGCCGTTGTCCCACGTGAAAGCCCTGTACTTCCTGACCGGTACGTCGGAACCCAACTCAGGCAACATGCTCGTGGTGCCCGGCTCGCACCGCATCCCGTTGCCCGCCACCGGGGACGAGATCACCAACCACCCGGCCAGGGCGCGCGAATGCGAGCTACTGCTGGATGCCGGTGACGTGGTGCTGTTCCCGTGGAACCTCTGGCACTCGGTGGGCGCCAACGGCAGTGACACCACCAGGGTAAGCGCCGTGGTCTGGTACTCCCAGCTCTGGGCCAGGCCCGTGGACTACGACCGAATCGCCGCTGACGTGCTCGACCGGATGACCCCACGAAGGCGCTTGCTACTCGGCGGAATCCCGGATGCGGTGCCCGCGACCTACTATCTGCCTGCCAGTCCCGACTACCTGCCGACCATGTTGGAAGGGCTTCCCTCGCATGCCACCGAGCTGATGCCGTTCGTGGACGACCGCGCCAGCCACGACTGGCGGGACGGAGCACCGGCATGATCGACGAATCTCTCGACGTCGCCATCGACCGGTGGGAACGCGAAGGCGTCGCCCACATCCGCGGCGCCTTGTCCTCGGCCGAGGTCGGATCGCTACTGGCCACTGTCGACTCGCTGACGAGCAGGGACGCAAACGACGGGACCTCGGTGCGGCTGACCAATGTGATCGGTCTGACCGACACCTTCGACGGCCTGCTGGACCACCCTGCGGTCTTTCCCCTGGTCATGCGGTTCCTTGGCGCACACATGGTGTTGCTGGGCAGCGAGGTGTACGCGCGCAGGGCCAATGCCGGTGTGATCCACGATCTCCACCTCGACGGCGGCCCAGCGCTCTGGCGATTCCCGTATGACCCGAGCGGACTATGCCTCACCCTGAAGGTGCAGTTCTTCCTGACCGACGTCGACACCCCGGACAACGGCAACTTCATGTACGTCGAAGGTAGCCACCGGATGCGACCGGCCGCGATCACCGACGACGACGTCACATTTCCGCAGGACGTCGTCCACAGCCGCACCAGGCAACTGCTGGCCAAAGCAGGCGACGCGGCGATCTTCCCTTGGAGCCTGTGGCACGGCGTGGCGCCCAACAACGGCGGCAACGTGCGCAAGTCGGTGATCCTGCGGTTCGGCCAACTGTGGATCAGGCCGAACGACCACGATCGGATGGCCGAGCACACCGTCGCCAGGATGACCGGGCGGCAGCGGCGTATCTGCGGGCACTTCGGTAGGCAGCCCGACCCCATGGACTGGTACTTTCCGGCTGACCAGGCCACCATCATGGGCGGGGAGCAGGCAACCAGGTGACTTCTTCAGCCACGCCAACGGCTGCGGCACGGCGAGCGCTTGGCGCTGTCCTGGCAGCCGAGGCGGTTTCGGCCGCGGGAAACCGGATCGCCCTGATCGCGATTCCCTGGTTCGTGCTGGAGACCACCGGTGATCCCGCACGGGCCGGGCTGAGCGGGGTCGCCTACTTCGCTCCCGTGGTGCTGGCCGGGCTCTTCGGCGGCCCCCTGGTGGACCGCATGGGGTTCATCCGCAGCAGTATCCTGGCCGACCTGGCCAGCGGCGTGACGGTGGCCGCGATCCCGGTCCTGCACATGCTGGGCCACCTGTCGTTCTGGCTGTTGCTGGTCCTCACGTTTGCTGGCTCGATGCTCGACGTTCCAGGCACAACCGCCCGCCGCTCCCTCATGCCCGACCTGGCCGAAGCCGGCGGTATGCGGCTGGAACGGGCGATGAGCGCGCACGAGACAGTGATGCGTGTCGCCCAGCTCACCGGCGGATTACTCGGCGGCGTGCTCCTCGCAGCTCTCGGGCCAATCCTTGTGCTGTACATGGATGCGGCCAGCTTCCTGGTATCGGCCTTGCTCGTGGGACTGGCTGTGCCCCGAGCGTTGCCTCGCAAGTCTCCGCACCTGTCGAAAGGCACGTCACGGTACTTCGCGGAGCTCAGGGAAGGACTGCGGTTCATCCGCGAGGACACGTTGCTGCCCCGGATCCTCGTGGTGTTCATGTTCGCCAACATGGCCGACAACGCCCTGTTCACCGTGCTGCTGCCCACCTTGGCCGAGCAGGTGCTCGACAACCCGCTCGCCCTGGGGCTTTCGGTCGCTGCCTTCGGCGCCGGCGCCCTGGTGGGCGCAGTCTTGTTTGGTGCAGTTGGGCATCGGTTCCCCCGGCACGTAATCCTGACCGGCGCATTGCTGATTTCCGGGGCCCCGAAGTTCTTCGTCATCGCTGCGATGCCCGGAACTCCCACGCTTGTCGTCACTATGGCTCTCGCCGGCATCGCTGCTGGACCTGTGAACCCGCTGTTGACCGCTGTCCAGTTCAGCCGTATTCCCGCCGAGCTCCGGGGACGCGTGTCCGGCGCGATCATGGCCGCAGTTGTGGCCGCGGTGCCGCTGGGCATCTTCGGCGCTGGCCTGCTGGTCGCCATGACCAGCCTCACCACGGCTTTGCTCGTCATCGCGGCTGGTTATCTCCTCGTCAGCCTCTATCCCGCATTGCATCCCGCGTGGCGAGCCGTCACCCCATGACCTCCAGATCGATCGACCTGCCAGATCGGCGGTGGCCGGGCTGCCGCCGGCCGCCGAACCGCTGCTGCTCACCCGCGACACAGCGGGCGGCTTCACCACCCGCTACGCCGGGCGGTGACCGGTGACCGTCGGCCCCTCGCTGACCCGGGTTCCACCTCTGCCGATCATGTGACTTATGGTGAGCGCCGTCACAGCACCGGAAGCAATGGGGAGGGGCGGGACGGGTGGCGTTCCTGACCGACGAGCAGCGCCGCAACTACGGCACGTTCACCGCCGTGCCGGACGACGGGCAGCTGGCCGGCTACTTCCTGCTGGACCGCGACGCTCGGCGCCGGGCGACGGCCTGCCGGGGCGCGAGGTCGCAGCTCGGCTACGCCGTCCAGCTCGGCACCGTGCGGTTCCTCGGCACCTTCCTGGACAACCCCGAACACGCGCCCGCCGAGGTCGTGGAGTACGTCGCCGACCAGCTCGGCCACTCCCCGTCGGTGCTGGCCGGGTACGGCGCCGAGCGAACCCGCTGGGACCACCAGAACGCCATCAAGGACGCCTACGGCTACCGGGACCTGAAGGGCGATGCCTGGTGGAAGCTGGCCCGCTGGCTGTGGGACCGCTGCTGGTCGGGCAACGAGCGCCCCATCGCCCTGTTCGACCTCGCCACACTGCACCTGGTCGAGAACAAGGTGCTGCTGCCCGGCGCCACCGTCCTCGAACGCATGGTCACTTCCATCCGCGAGCACACCAACCGCAAGACCTGGCGCACCCTGGCCGCCAAGCCCACCGCCGAGCAGCGGACCGCCCTGACGGGGCTGCTGCCGGTCGAGGACAGCCGCCGTACCTCCAAGCTGGACCGGCTGCGCCGCTCGCCGCGTGACATCACCGGCCCCGGTGCGGGCAAGGCCATCGACCGGTTCATCGAGCTGAACAAGCTCGGCGCCTCCACCTGGGACCTGTCCGCCGTCCCCGCCGGCCGTCTGCACGCACTGTCCCGCTACGCCTCCTCGGTGCGTGCCCGCGCGGTCGCCGATCTCGCCGAGCCGCGGCGGATGGCCACCCTGGTGGCGTTCGCCGCCGCGATGCGCAACCGGGCCGCAGACGAGGCGATCGAGGTCTTCGACATGCTGATGTCCGACCTGGCCCGCTCCTCGGCGAACCTGGCCGCCAAGCACCGCATGCGCACCCTGGGCGACCTGGACTCCTCAGCCCTGATGCTGCGCGAGGCGTGGATCACCCTCGCCCACGCTGCCGCCGACCCTGACCAACCCGACATCCGCGGCGCCTTCGACCTGCTCGACATCACCGCCATGCACCAGGCCGCCCGCACCGTCGGCGAACTGGCCCGGCCCGAGGCCGAAACCATCGCCGCCGAGCTGACCGCCCGCTACCGCACCATCAACCAGCCACTGCGGCGCCTGGCCAAGCACCTCGGCCTGGACGGCGTCGAAGAGGCCGGCCCCCTGATGGAGGCGCTGAAGTTCCTGCCGAAGTTGGAGCGGACCCTGGCCAAGAGCCGTCAGAGCGAGCTGTTCCCCTCCGTCCCCGTCAAGCACCTCGGCCCCACCTGGCAGACGAAGGTGTTCCCCACCGAGGGCGAGCACGCGGGCGGCGTCGACAAGCACGCCTGGATCGTCGGCACTGCCGAAGCCCTGCGCGGCGCCCTGCGCCGCCACGACGTGTTCGTGCCCGGCCTGGACAAGTGGGGCGACCCCCGCAAGGCCCTGCTCCAGGGCGACGCCTGGGAGAACGCCCGCCCCCGGGTGTGCCGCAGCCTCGGCCTGTCCGCGAAGCCCGGGGTCGACCTGGACCGCTGGTGCCGCGAACTCGACGACGACTACCGGCGCCTGCGCGCCGGGCTTGCCGACAACCCTCACGTACGCATCGAGCAGCGCACCGAGAACGGGAAGATGCGAGACCACCTCGTCCTCACCGGACTGGACAAGCTCACCGAACCCGCCAGCCTCACCGACCTGCGCAAGGCGGTCGACGCCCGCATCCCCACCGTCGACCTCCCGGAACTCCTCCTCGAAGTCCACGCCTGGACCGGGTTCCTGAACCACTTCCACCACGTCTCCGAGGCGGGCAGCCGCGCCGAACACCTCGTCGTATCGCTCGCAGCGGTGCTGGTGGCCGAGGCGTGCAATATCGGGATCCCGGCGATGGTCTCCGAGGACGAGACCGGCCGCTCCCGCGACCAGCTGTTCTGGGTCGAGCAGAACTACCTGCGCGCCGAAACCCTGCGTCTCGCCAACGCGGTCCTGGTCGACTACCAGGCCACCTTGCCCATCGTCGGGCACTGGGGCGGCGGCGAACTCGCCTCCGCCGACGGCCTGCGCTTCGCCACCCCGCTGCGAGTCCTCAACTCCGGTCCGAACCCGAAGTACTTCGCCGCACGGGGCATCACGCTCTACAATTACCTGTCGGACCAGTACAGCGGCTTCAACCACATCGTCATCCCCGGCACCCGCCGCGACAGCCTCTACCTGCTCGACGGCATCCTCGACCAGCCCACCTCGCTGAACCCCACCGAGATCGCCACGGACACCGCAGGCGCCTCCGAAATGATCTTCGGGTTGTTCCGGCTGCTGGGCTACCAGTTCTCACCGCGGCTCGCGGATGCCGGGCACACCCTGCTCTACCGCGCCGACCCGGCCGCCGACTACGGCCCGCTCAACCCGCTGACCACCGGCCGCATCCGCAAGCGGACGATCATCGAGAACTGGGACGACCTGCTGTGCCTGGCGGGCTCGCTGCGCGAGGGCACGGTCCGCGCCTCCCAGATCCTGCCCGTCCTCGCCGGCCAGGGCCGCCCCAGCCCGCTCGGCCGCGCGGTCATGCAGATCGGCCGCCTGGACCGCTCCGCCTTCCTCGCCCGCTACTACCACAGCGAACTCTTCCGCCGGAAGATCAACACCCAGCTCAACCGGCAGGAGTCCCGCCACGAACTCGCCCGCCGCATCTTCTACGGACAGAAGGGCGAACTGCGGCAGAAGTACAAGGAGGGGCAGGAAGATCAACTGTCGGCATTCGGACTCGTCCTGAATGCCTGCGTTCTGTGGAATTCGGTGTATATCCAGGAGGCGGTCAACCAGCTCCGCGCCGAGGGCCACCACGTCTCCGACGCCGACCTGGCCCGGCTCTCCCCGCTCGGTCACGACCACATCCGCATGATCGGCCGCTATCACTTCCGGCTCTCGCCCGAACTCGCCGCCGGCAAGCTCCGCCCCCTGCGCACCACCACGCGCGAGACGGTCGTCAGCTGACCGGCGGGCCGCCCCCGGCCTGCCGCTCGGCAAGCAGCCGCCGCACCTGCTCGTGCGAGACCCCGAAGACCGCCCCGATCCGCCGCAGCCCCCACCCCTCATCCGAGGCCGCGGTCATCGCCTCCACCCGGGCCTCGTCCAACGCGCCCACCAGCGCGCTCCGCAGCTCCTCCAGCAGCCGCATCCGCAACGCCGGGGCCAGCCCGTCCAGCTGCTGGCAGAAACGCTCTACATCCGAGCGCAGGAATCCCACCCGCGGGTCACTCACCTCATCCACGCGGCACAGCGAACAGCCAGTTCAACCTGGGTGTCAAATCATGTGACAGCAAACTGCACTCTCCGCATGGTTCCTACTCGACCCCCAAGACCGGTGCGGTACCGCGAGTGGTCGTCACGGACAAGCTTCGCTCCTACGCTGCCGCTCACCGCGAAATCATGCCCTCCGTCGAGCACCGCTCCCACAAGGGCCTGAACAACCGGGCCGAGAACAGTCACCAGCCCACCAGACAGCGTGAACGCGCGATGAAAGGCTTCCGCTCCGCCGGCGGAGCACAACGCTTCCTGTCCGCGTTCAGCGGCATCTCACCCCACTTCCGACCCCGCCGCCACCTCATGGCCGCACCCGACTACCGCGCCGAAATGACCGTCCGCTTCACCATCTGGGAGCAGATCACCGGCGCCACCGGCCTGCCCACCACACCCTGAGCACACAGCCGGAACCCGACCGCACCACACCCTGCCGCGCCGTCAGACACCCACCCAACAACGTGACAGTGCCGCTCTGCCTGATCGGGGACTCCGGCAGCAAGTCCCACGTGCTCATCGCCCTGGGCACCGAGGCCGCGATGAAGGGCTACCGCGTCCGCTACACGCTCGCCACGAAGCTGGTGAACGAGCTGGTCGAGGCCGCCGACGAGAAGCAGCTGAACAAGACCATCGCCCGTTACGGACGCGTCGATCTTTAAGACGTTCACGGATCCCCGACTTTGCGCGGCCATCGTCGACCGTCTCACCTTCAACGGCATCATCATCGAGACCGGCACAGACTCCTACAGCCTCGCCAGTACCCGAGCACGAGCTGAGCAGCCCGCCAAGGCCGGCTGACCGCAGCCTACGTTCCTCGGCGGCCAGCCGTCCTGGCGGACGGCTGGCCGTCCCGCGTTCGCGGTGTCCTTGGAAAAGGTCTCAAGAATCGAGCACGGCGGCGACGCCCTCGATCTCGACGAGTTGGTCCTTGTAGCCGAGCACGGTGACGCCCATCAAGGTGCTGGGGACGTCATGGTCAGCGAACAAGTCCCGGACTACCTGCATGGCAGCCACCAGGTCCTCCCGCCGGGCCGATGCGACGAGGACCCGGGTACTGATGACGTCCTGCAGTGACGCCCCTGAGGCAGAGAGAGCGGCCTGCATGTTCTCCATGGCTTTCGCTGCCTGGCCCGCGTAATCCCCGATCGCTGCTCTGGAGCCGTCATCGTTCAGCGGACACGCCCCAGCGAGGAAGATCAGGCGTGACTCGGCGGGCGCAGTGGCCGCGTAGGCGTACTCGGCGACGTCGGACAGGGAGGCGGAGCGGATCAAAGTGATGGCACGAGCCACGGTTGTCGGGTCCTTTCCCATCGGATGTTGAGCGGGGACATCCTGCCAACGGCCAGTTGGCTTCCGCCTTCACTTTTTCTCGCCACCCCACGGCAACGCCGTCATTTCTGCTCGACATTCCCACACCGGATGATCACCAACTGACTCCGGAACCCATCAAGAAACGCTGTTCCTAGAGATCAACGTAGCCAGTCTCTGCGATCTGTAGGCAGTCCCGCTCTTCTGTAGGCATGTACGGCCGGGTCCCGGTCATGTGTAGGCATGTACGGCCGGGTCCCGGTCATGTGTAGGCATGTTCTGGAGAGTTCCGGTCTGATCCGCACGGACCGGTGTGGGCCGAGTACGACCCGGCGGTGAGGTCGATGAGGAGTTGGCCAAGGCCGCCGAACTGGCCGCGGCCGGGCACAAGGCGTCACCGGCGCTGATTCAGAGGATGAGGCGCCGTTTCGAGGATGAGCGGGTGCTGGGGCTGGTCGACCCGCGGCTGCGGGCCGTCTCGGACGGCACGGGCCGCGCCGACCAGCGGGTGGGGTAGGGCTCGGCGAGATCCCGTGCACGCATGACCGCCTCTTTCAGCTTTCACCACCGGCACCGTGGCCGGAGCCGGAGTAGATGTCGGGGACGCCGTTGGCGTCCTCATCGAGCGTCTCCGCCTCCCACAAGCGGCGGTACATCCCGTTGCGACGCTTGACCAGCAGCGCGGCCACAGCGGCGGCGATCAGCGAGCCGAGCAGGACGGCGGCCTTGATGTGCCCGGCGTCGGCCGGATCGGGGAAGGCGAGCTCACCGATCAGCAGGGCAACGGTGAAGCCGATCCCGGCCAGCACCGCGAGGGCGAACACGTCCGCCCAGGCCAGATCCGGGTTCAGGCGGGCCCGGGTGAACCGGGCCGCCAGATAGGCGCCGGCGAAGATCCCCACCGTCTTGCCCACGACCAGCCCCAGCACCACGCCCAGCGGCTCAGGGCGGGTGAACACCTCGCCCACCGCCCCGCCCGAGATACTCACCCCGGCGGCGAACAGGGCGAACAGCGGCACCGCCACTCCGGCCGAGACCGGCCGCAGCAGATGCTCGGTCCGCTCCCCGGGCGACGCCTTCTCCCCCGCGTCGCGGGTGGTGCGCAGGATCAGGCCCATCGCCACGCCGGCCACCGTGGCGTGTACCCCGCCGTTGTACATCAGCGCCCAGATCGTGATCCCGAGCGGCACGTACCACCACCAGCCGCGTACCCGGTACCGCTGGAGCAGGTAGAAGACGACCAGCCCGGCCAGCGCGCCGCCGAGTGCCAGCGGGTTCAGGTCGGCGGTGAAGAAGACGGCGATCACCAGGATCGCGCCCAGGTCGTCGACGACGGCCAGGGTCAGCAGGAAGGCCCGCAGGGCGGAGGGCAGGTGGGTGGAGAGCACTGCGAGGACGGCGAGAGCGAAGGCGATGTCGCTGGCCATCGGCACCGCCCAACCTGCCCCGCTGCCTCCGCCGATGCCGGTGGCGGCCAGATAGAGGGCGGCCGGCACCGCCATGCCGCACACGGCGGCGACCACCGGCAGGGCCGCGGTGGCGGGGGTGCGCAGTTCGCCGACCACCAGTTCGCGTTTCAGCTCGATCCCGGCGACCAGGAAGAAGAGGGTCAGCAGTCCGTCCGCGGTCCAGTGCCCCACCGACAGGTCCAGGCCGAGCGCGGGGATCCCGAAGTGGACCTTGCGTATCTGCTCATACGCTCCGCTGAACGGGGTGTTCGCCCACACCAGTGCCACCACGGCCGCCGCCAGCAGCACCAGTCCGCCGACCGTCTCCGTGCGCAGGGCCCGGGCCACCTGCACGCGCTCCGGCCAGGGCAGCAGGCCGAGGAAGACGGAACGCTCACGCGGGGCAGCACACATCCGGGGAAACCTCCGGGGCATCGACGTGCGGGCACATGGGCCCCTTCGACGCCGACCAGACTTCCCGGCACACCCCGCATCTCTTGACGCGTTCTTTACACACTATCCGTCGCAGCCCTGCCAGACCCAGTGCACCCCAGCCTGTTCAGCCTCGGCGCGGCGGGCGGCGGGGTCCCGTTCGGCGACGTGCCGGGCGACCGCGTCGACGCCGGGGCGGGCGTACCGCTCCAGGGAGCGGCCAGACAAGCGGGCGGTCGTGCGTGGAGGGCGTCGACCAGCACCGGCGACGCAGGTGGGGCCTCGCCGTCCGGGCGTCCTGATCGCGGAGGCGGGACAAGTCCGTTCTGTCCGGTTTGAGGGAGTAGGTTGGTGGATAAGTCCCATCAGGGAGGCCGATGCGATGCCGTGGTTCGTATGGCTGCTCGCCGCCGCGGCGCTTGGCGTCGCGGAGTTTTTCACCCTGACGCTGGTTTTCGGGTTGCTGGCGGGCGCTGCATTGGTTGCCGCTGTAGTCGCTGGTGTGGGCATCGGCATTCTCGGCCAGCTTGTGGCGCTCGCAGTGGCAGCGGCAGCGGGTCTCGCCATCGTCCGTCCTGTCGCGCTGCGGCATATGGCACAGTCACCCCTCACACATGAGGGCAGCGATGCGCTGATCGGCAAGCGGGCCGAGGTCATGCAGGAGGTCACCGCAACCCGCGGCCTGATCAAGATCGCCGGTGAGGAATGGTCCGCTCGGGCCCTCGACGAAAGCCATGTGATCCCGGTGGGAGCGCTGGTGGATGTCATGGCGATCGAGGGCGCTACAGCTGTCGTCTACCCCCGCGAACTCCTTCCATGAACGGCTGAACACGGGAGGAAGTGTGGATCCGGTTGTCATCCCGATTCTTGTGGCGGCGATTGTTGTTGTCTTCCTCGTGGCCGCCACTGTGCGGATCGTGCCGCAGGCGCGCCGCTACAACATCGAGCGGTTCGGCCGATATCGCCGGACGCTGCAACCCGGCCTGAACTTCGTCCTGCCGGTGGCGGACCGCGTCAACACCAAACTCGACGTGCGCGAGCAGGTGTATTCGTCCGACCCCAAGCCGGTGATCACCGAGGACAACCTCGTGGTGAACATCGACACCGTGCTCTACTACCAGATCACCGACCCGCGGGCGGCGGCCTACGAGGTCGCTGACTACCTGCAGGCGATCGATCAGCTCACCGTGACCACGCTGCGGAACGTTATCGGCAGCATGGATCTGGAGCAGACGCTCACCTCCCGTGAGGAGATCAACACCCGCCTCCGCACCGTCCTCGACGACGCCACCGGCAAGTGGGGCATCCGGGTCAACCGTGTCGAGATCAAGGCGATCGATCCACCGCACACCATCAAAGAGGCGATGGAGAAGCAGATGCGGGCCGAGCGTGACAAGCGCGCGGCCATCCTGCACGCCGAAGGGGAGCGGCAAGCCAAGATCCTTACCGCGGAGGGCACGAAGCAGAAGGACATCCTGGAAGCGCAGGGCACGCAACAAGCCATGATCCTGCGGGCTGACGGTGAGGCGAAGGCGGTGGAGCGCGTCTTCCAGGCCGTCCACCGCAACAATGCCGACCCGAAGATCCTGGCCTACAAGTACCTCGAAACGCTTCCGCACTTGGCCAAGAGCGACAACAACACATTCTGGGTGATCCCGGGGGAGCTGACCGAGGCAGTTCGCGCCGTCACCAGCGCTTTCGGCGATCAGTCAACGATGGGTCTTCCCGAATCTGCGCAATCAACCACTGCCGACGCTGACGATGCGTCGGACGAAGGCGGGACTGCGGAGCTCGAGGCAGGCTCGACGCTTTCGCTCGATGCCGCCGCGGCTGCTGATGAGGTCGCGAAGCAGGCCGCCGCCGTAGTGAGCGACGCCAAGGCCGAGGCCGAGGCCGCGAGGACGCGCCAGCTGCCGGGCCGGGAGCAGACGTCCGGCGATTGAGCGACGACAGCGAGGGCCCCGGAAACCCTGAGGGCGCTGACAAGATCGGGCACAGTCGCGTAGCCGCCCTCGGCGAGGTCGAACAGCAACGCCCCGGGCAAGGTCTTCAGCACTCCACATCCCGGATCCCCCTACGCCGCCCAGTCGAACTCGATCACTCCCACCGCTGCGCGACAGCCCGGCGCCGGAGCAGACTGGGGAGTATGAACCCCTACGAGGGGCTGGCCACGGTGGAGCGCACGGACGGGACCCTGGTCCGCGTGTGGGCCGAGGTCACCGTCGCCCAGGAGCACAGCCAGGCAGAGACGGACCGGCCGTGGACGGCCCGGCTGACCGCACCCGGCGGCGAAGCACTCCTGCTGAAGGGCGCCGTCACCCTGGTCCTCGACTCCCGGACCCGCTGGCCCGCCGAGGTCACCCACACCCAGCTGTCATCCGGACCGCACTCCCCGAACTGGACCGAGATCAAGGGCACCGGGCCCGCAACCACCCGGCCGGACGACGCGCAGGACTCCACCCACGACGACGGCTGACCGAAACGGCAGCGGACGCCCCCTCCCCCATCGCGAAGACAGCCATCGCAGACAACTCCCGTTGCGGGGCTGTGCCTGGCTGCCCAACCGCCGGTGCCGCCTGCCGGTTCTCGACGCCCTTACCGTGCCCTGCCCGCCGATCTCCGGCGGGGGCTGCGCGGTGTGCTCGCAGCCTCGCCCGCGGGTACCGGATTCCCGCGGGCGGCGTTCAGTACAGACGGGCCGCTGATACGCCAGGCCCTCGGAGCGGGCTCCGAGGGCCTGGGTGATCTCGCCTACTGGATCAGGCAGGCGTGATGTTCTCCGCCTGGGGGCCCTTCTGGCCCTGGGTGATGTCGAAGGTGACGGCCTGGCCTTCCTGGAGCTCGCGGAAGCCGGTGGCGTTGATGTTGGAGTAGTGCGCGAAGACGTCCGGCCCGCCGGCGTCCTGCTGGATGAAGCCGAAGCCCTTTTCGGCGTTGAACCACTTGACGGTTCCGCTGGCCATGCTGGTGCCTTCCCGTTGATATCCGGGTCCGCACCGCGCGGTCCCGGAGGTGTCCTGGTCCGCGCTGCACAGCAAAAGGCCCGCACCGGAGCGCGGGCAGGTACTGCGAACCACGACATCTGACAGTGACGCTACATTGCGAAACCGGCCCCCGCCAGAGAGCGACGGCGCGATGACCGCCGAATACACCGCTCCCTCCGCGCGGTCGACGTGGTGCCCGGCCTGCGTGCTGTCCTCCCAGAACCTGATTAGCGCCTGCCCTACCGCTCCCGGCTGTCGACCGTCACCCGCCTGCACTGGTGCCCTCACCCGTACTGGCTCTCTCTGACGATGACCACGGGGCACGGGGCGTGCAGCGCGCACTGCTGGCTTACGGATCCCAGCAGGAGGCGCTGTCACGTTGTTGGGTGTGTGAGTGCCTGATGGCGCGTCGGGGCGTGGTGGGCTTGCGCTTCGGGCCTGTGGTCAGGCCGTGGTGGGCCGGCCGGCAGCGCCGGTGATCTGGTTCTTGCGGGAGTGGTTGTTCAGGCGCCGCAGGAGGGTGACGGAGGATACGGTGCCTTCCCGAACCGACAGGCCGACTGCCTGTTCTTCCGCCCGTCGCGCAGCGCCGTCTACGAGCACATTGACGCCGTGTTCGGCGAAGCGGGGCGCAACGTGATCGACTGGGACCTGATCGAGACCCACTTCAAGGACCTGATGCGGGTCACGGTCTCGGTCCGTGAGGGCACGATCTCCCCGACGCTGCTGCTCAAGCGGCTGCGCTCCGGCTCCCACAAGAACGCCACCTACACGGCCTTTCGGGAGGTCGGGCGGGTGATCCGCACCGTCCAGCTGCTGCGCTACCTCTCGGACGCGCCGCTGCGCGGCCGGGTGACGGCCGCGACCAACAAGGTGGAGGCGTTCAACGGCTTCAGCGACTGGGTGCGGTTCGGGCAGCGCGGCACGGTCGCGCACAACGACCCGGTCGAGCAGGAGAAGGACGTGAAGTTCACCTCGCTGCTGGCCAACCTGGTGATCTTCCACAACACCCTGGACATCGCAGACGTGGTGCGCCAGCTGCAAGCCGAGGGCTGGGAGATCGACCCGCTGGACCTGGCCGAGATCTCGCCGTACCTGACCGAGCACATCAACCGGTTCGGCGTGTACTCCACGCACGAGATCGGTATCACCCCGGAGGACTACGACACCCGCCTCGACATCGACTTCACCACGCTGGAGGACGAGGGGGTTCCAGCCGCTTGAACCACTCACTCCTGATGACGAAGCTCGAACAGACGGCCGCGACACCGTCGAACGCGTCAGAGGAGTAGCCTCCGGGCCGGGCGGGCCGTCCGGAGCCGCACACCACGCGGCCCCGGTCGGCCGTTCTGGTCCTACGCGCTGGTCAGGACCTTCCGTACGCCGTCGGTGACGCCCGGCAGGTCGCCGGTGAGGGCGGTCCACTGGTGTGCGTCGTGCTCGGTCAGGACGACCGGGCCGGTTTCGGTGACGGTGACGGCGAAGTTGAACTGGCGGGTGGTGGTGCCGCGGCTGTTCTCGTAGTCGAAGTGCCCGAGGTAGCGGTCCACGGAGGAGACGGTCAGGCCGGTCTCCTCCCGCGTCTCGCGGCGGGCCGTGTCCACGAGCGTCTCGCCCGGATCGACCGTCCCCGACGGGATCTCCCACAGGCCTCCCATGTAGTCGTCAGGGTTGCGCCGGACAAGCAGGACACGGCCGGCGTCGGTGACCACGGCGGCGGCCACGAAGCTGGTGATGCCCTCGGCTTCGGCCTTCTTGGCCAGGGACAGGGCGAGGTCGGAGGTCACGGTCACAGAAGCTCCTTGTGGTGTTCGCTGACCTTCCTGGCCGCGCTGACGTACTGCTCGGCCAGTTTCAGATCCTGTTCACGGTGCCAGACCGGCAGCTTGATCGTGTGCGTGTGGGCTTTCTCGGCGATGGGGAAGTCGCCGGGCCGGTAGCGGCTGCGGGTGTTCGGGTAGCCGGGGAAGAGGTGAGAGGGGTGCTGGTAGAGCGGGAGCTGGTTGAGGGGGCGGGTGGAGCCGGGCAGGTCGAACTCGGTTGCGCCCTCCGCTGCGAGGGCCTGGTGGAAGCGGTCGAGGGCAGGCCGCCGAGGTGGTCGGGCCGGTAGGTGGCCGTCAACGCGTACCAGGACGACTTCACACCCTCGGGCACGGGGGTGACCTCCAGTCCGGGTATCTGGCCGAGCTCACGGGTCAGGTAGGCGGCGATCTCGTCGCGGCCGAGAAGGTAGGCGTCCAGGCTGGCGAGCTGGTCGTGGGCGAGGGCGGCGGCCAGGGGGTGGATGCGGAGTTTGAGACCGGCCCCGGTGACCGCGTACCGCGCCAGCGGATGGCCTTCGGCTTGTTGTAGTGCGCGAAGGTCAGGATCCGGTAGTAGGTGTCGTCGTCGTCGGTGAGGACGAAGCCGCCCTCACCGCCGGACAGGGGCTTGGGGCCGTTGAGGGAGAAGGCCCCGGCCAGGCCGAACGTGCCGACCTTCTGCCCGCCGTGGCTGGCCCCGTGGGCGTGTGAGCCGTCCTCCACAGGTCCCGGTCCTTCGCGATGGCGGCTAGGTCGGTCATGTCGGCGGGCTTGCCCCACAGGTGGGTGACCATGATCGCGCGGGTGCGGGGGGTTATCAGCTCGGCCACCCGGGTGGGGTCGATGTTGCCGTCGGGCAGTGTCTCGCACAGGACCGGGACCGCGCCGAGCTGGAACAGCGGGGAGGCGGTGGCGTGGAAGGTCCAGGCGGGGACGATGACCTCGTTGCCGGGCTGGATGCGGGCGGCCCAGTAGGTGGCGTGGAGGGCGGCGGTGCCGGAGCTGGTGGTGATCGCGTGCCGGGCGCCGAAGTAGTCCTGGAGGGCGTTCTCCAGGTCGGCGACGATCCCGGATCGGCCGGGGATGGAGACGGCCGAGTCCAGCTGGGCGAGCACTTTCGCGCGGGTGATGTCGTCGATCGGGGGCCAGGTGAAGTGGGGGCCGTCGGTGGTGACGGTCGGGGTGCCGCCGAGGAGGGCGAGGGGGCTGGTCACAGCATCTCCTTGGGATCGATGTAGCGGCCTGCCCTCTTGGACTGGTAGCAGGACGCGATGAACGCGGCGTGGGCCAGGTGCTGTTCGGGGCCGGAGACGTTGGGCCTCTCTCCGTCCAGGACCCGGCAGAAGTAGTCGATCTGGGCGGTGGCGACGCTGGGGGCGTGCGGGCGGGTCAGTTCTTCGACGACCGTCCCGTCCAGGGCGAGTCGCTGGACGGCGCCCGTTGTCAGCACCACCGAGCCGGCCGTGTCGACGACCCGCATGAATTCCGTCTTCGGTGCCATCCACCGCGACAGGACGAGCGATCCGTACAGGCCGCAGTCGTAGCCGAGCTGGACGACAGCGGTGTCCTCCGCGTCGTATCCGCCTTCGGGCAGGGCCGTGGTGGAGAACTCCGCGATGACCCGGCTGGGCAGCCCGAAGTACCACAGCAGCAGGTCGATCAGGTGGTAGCCCATGTCGAGGATGCAGCCGCCACCGGCCTGCTTGAGGTCCCCGCGCCATCCGGCGCCGGGGTTGGGCGTGTGGAACGAGTAGTGCCCGCCGACCAGGAACGGGGTGCCGATCTGGTCCAGCATCCCGGCCACGCTGGCGTAGATCGGGTTGAACCGGCGCTGGAGCGTCACCATCAGCTCCACCTGGCCCTTGTAGCAGATCCCGGCCAGGTCGCGGGCCTCGGCGACGGAGGTGGCGAACGGCTTCTCCTTGAGGACGTGGACGCCGGCGGCGGCGCACTCCTCGATCACCGCACGCCCGGCGTGGTGAGGGACGGCGACGATCACGAAGTCCGGGGACGTCTCGGCCAGGAGGTCACCGGCCCGGGTGAACCCGGGCACTGCCAGGGTGTCCGCCCGCTCATGCAGGACGTCCGGGTTGCTGTCGCAGACCGCGACGAGTTCGGCCCGGCTGGAGCCGAGCACGCCAGGCAGGTGATCCTCGGCCGCCTGATGGCCCAGGCCGATGACCGCAGCACGTCGTTTCATGCGCGTTCTCCATCCACTTCGGGGAGGAACGTGACAGGGACCGTACGCGCGGTAGCCTGGCCGTCACCGTCGATGATGGAATTACTCCCGTGGACGACCCGATCCGGCACCCCCTCGCCTACGCCCGCGTCTTACGCGGCTGGTCCCAGAGCGACCTCGTAGGGCGCTTGCACCGCGCTGCCGCGGGGCGGCCGGAAGGTCTCCGATCCGGCACCGACAAGGCGGCCGTCAGCAAGTGGGAGAACGGCCGCAAGACGCCGAACATCGAATCCCAGCTCCTGATCGCAGACGCCTTCGACGTGCCGATCTCCGACCTGGAACGGTACCCGTGGCCCCACTGGCTCCCGGGCCGGGACGACCCTGCCCCGCTCGGGGCGGCGTACACCGTCGAAGCACTTCGAGACGCACAGAGAGCCGCGATGAACCGCGAACGCCGTACCTTCCTGACCTACAGCGCGCTCGCCCTGGCAGGGCTGGCCTCCCAGTGGGCCGCGCTCGAACCCGAACGCCTGGCCACCGCACTCGGCGGGCGCCGCGTCGATGACGAGCTCGTGGACTGGCTGGACGACACCAGCACCCAGCTGACCGCCCTGCCGACCGAGCAGCGCCAGCACACCATCAAGCTGATGGACGCCCACCTCACCACCGTGACCGACCTCCTCGAAGGCGCCCGCTACAGCGAGGCCACCGGCCGGCGCCTGCACCTACTGGCCGCATCCCTGTCCAGCACGTGCGGCTGGTACCGCTTCGACGGCAAGCTGTGGAATGCCGCCCTGACCAACGCGTACACCGCCCGCGACAGGGACCAGGGGGCCGGGGTCCTGTCGGACTTCGCCTACCAGTCGATCTGGCTCAGCCAGCCCGGATCCGCCGTGGAACCCCTCAGCCAGGCCCTGATCCCCACGAGGCACCCCACGGCCCGCTCGCTGCTGCACCTGCGCCGGGCCCGAGCCCACGCCGCCCTGGGGGCCGCTGGCGACTGCCACCGCGACCTCGCCGCCGCCGAGACCGCCCTGCTGACCGCCGCATCCGACCCCGCACCGGGCTGGTGCCGGTGGATGAGCACCGCGGATCTGGCTGTGGACTCCGGCCAATGCCTCCTGACCTCGGCCGTACCGACGAGGCCCGAGCCCGCATCGACGAGGGCCTGACCCTGCTGCCACGGGCCGGGACAAGACACGCGGGGTCTTCCGGACCTACGAGGCACGCAGCCTCCTCCAAGCCCGCGAGGTCGAACAGGCCCTCCTCGTCAGCACGGAGTCACTCGACCTCGCCACCCGCATCGGCGCCGACCGATGCGTCACCGTGGTCCGCGAACTCGCCCCCGCCTTCAAGCCCTACCAGAAGGTGGACGGCGTCCCCGAGTTCCTCGAACGACTCCGGACCGCCTGAGGGCTACCTGAGGCCCACGCTCACCCCGACGCCGCCGCAGTGTCCGGCCCCTTTGGGATGACCCGGCGCCAGGGCAGTTTGTACGCGCCGCCGCAGGTCCGGCACTGCGCAAGGTAGAGGGCGGCGGCTGCCCCGAGGGTGTCGCTGGGCCGGGCCGGGAACTCTCTGCCCTCGATCTTCGCGACCAGCTCCGGCGCCTCGCAGGCGCAGAAGTCCACCCGGACCACCTCCGTGCGCTGGTCCTTGGGCCGCTTCGGCGCTCCGTAGTAGCGGCTGAAGTGCTTGAGCGCGAGCTCGTCGCCGACGAGAGCCGGCAGGCCGCGCTCAACGCCGACTTGCTGTTCGGCCTCGGTGAGATCGTCGGCACGGGCGAACGGCACACCAGCGCCGAGCAGGTGCGGGCCGCGCTTGCCCTGCACCAGGTCAGCGAGGATCCCTATGGCTGGTACCTGGCGATGCGCGAGCGGCGGCCCCTGCACACCTCCGGGTTCGGGATGGGGGTCGAGCGGTTCCTGATGTGGGCGCTCGACCACCACGACATCCGCGACCTCCAGATCCTGACCCGCGTCAACGGGGTGGACTGCGTGCCCTAAGCGGCCGCGCTCGCCCGGCCGACTGCCGCCGCGGCCTGCTGCACACTGCGCAGCGTCCACGGCGGACACGTGGCATCCAGCTCCAGGGACAGTGTTCCCGCCGCGTGCTCCTCTTTCAGTCCGCGCACGATCAGCAGCCACTTCCCACCACGGCGCAGCGCCACGTCCACGTTGACCGAATACCTCACGGCTCCTCCTTCAACCGGTCCCGCATGAGGGCCCGATGGTAGTGGCGGGGCCAGTCCTGGAGGTGCACAAATATGCCGATCTCAGCCAAGCCGGACCGGTACGGCTTCTTCGCTTTCGATGGGGGTTTGCTCCATCAGCTCTCGGATGCCTATGGCCTGGGGCCCCTGACCGGGTTCCGGCCGGTCCTGCTCGACGGAGACCACGTCACGCTCATCGACATCCGGTCCCAGACCAGCCGGAAGATGGTCATCGAAGCCACCGACGGCTCCCGCCTCTTCCTCAAACAGATCCCCTGGTACTGCGAGCCGGACACGCTCGCGCTGGCCACCGCCTGGCAGACACAGGCCACCGCCGCCGGGCTCCCCGTGCCCCGCATCCTGCGCACTACCGGGGGCAGCGCCTGGTACGACATCGGCGGATCGTCCTTCACCCTCACCGAGTTCGTGCCCGGCCGCCGCTACACCGGCGCTCCCCGCGACCGCGCCCAGGCCGGACAAACGATGGCACTGCTGCATTCCACCCCCGCAGAGGTCCCCACCGGTCCTGCCGAGGACGCTTTCGCCGGCGCGCTGCAGCACATCGCTCTGGCTCCCGACATCAGGCCCGCGCCGGCGGCCGCGCTCGACCTCATGCGGCACGCGGTCCGCTCCTGGGCGGCCCAGGCAGCGGTTTCGGGCTGGGGATCGCTGGCCGGACAGCTCACCCATGGCGACACCAACCCCTGGAACCTCATCTACACCGACGACGCCGCCGCCCTGATCGACTTCGACAACGCTCACCGGGGCCCCAGCCTCCGTGGTGTCGCCGAGGCCGCTCTCTCCTTCTGCTCAGTCCGATACCGCCAGGACACCACGAACTTCGCCCCCTCCGTGCCCGGCCGGATCGACCGCGACCAGGCCGCCGACATCCTCACCGCCTACACCCAGGTGCGCGCCCTCGCACCGGCAGAACGAGCATGCCTGCCGCTGGCCGGGGGTGCCGTCGCCGTGGGCCTGGTCTGCCTCGGCCTCATGCGCGGCGATTACCCGCACGACCGCGCGCACGACCTCGCGATGTGGGCCGCCGGCGTCCCCGACGACATGACCCGCCTGCTGGCGAAGGTGTGCCCGTGATGGCCCTCCTGCGACCGGGCGCCCTCGCTCCCGGCGACACCCTTGCGGTGGTCACGCTCTCCTCACCGGGCCCGGCCGACTACCCCGACGCCTACGCCCGGGGCATCGCCCACCTGAACGCCGCGGGCTTCCGCACGGTGACCACACCACGACCGGCCGCGCCGGTTGGACGAGCGGAACCCCCCGCCAGCGCGCCGAAGACCTCAACGCCGCCTTCGCCGAACCCGCGATCGGCGGGATCGTCACCACCATCGGCGGCAACCACTCCGCGCAGCTTCTGCCGTACCTGGACTGGGAGACGATCGCAGCCAACCCCAAGGGCCGTCCTCCACCACGCCATCCACCACATGACCGGCATGGTCACCCTCTACGGGCCAGCAGTCATCCCGCAGTGGGGCGAGCACGGGCGCCCCTTCCTCTACACCACCCGCCACTTCCACACGGTCACCACGAGCACCACCGGCCCCGGCCCGGTCCCGGTCTCCGGCTACCTCGTCCACGAGGACCACCGCACCGCCCAAGCCGCCCGCAGGGCCCGGAACACCCGTCCGGCCGCGCTCATGGCCCGCTCGCCCCGTTCTGCCCGCCGTCCCTGAGGCTCCTCGCCGGTACGCCGTGGCAGCCGGTCCTGACCGGCCACATCCTGCTCCTGGACATCAGCGATCACACCTACGGTCCCGAGGACTTCGACGCCGACCTCACCCACCTGCGGCAGACCGGGCTGATCCGTGACCCGGCCGCCGTCGTCATGCTGCGTACCCCGGCCGGCCAGGACGCCACCGCGTACGCGGATGTCCTGCGTACGCACACCCGCGGCGGCTCCTACCCCGTAGTGGCCGGTATGGAAGGCGGTCACGTCGACCCAATGCCGACCTATCCCCTCGGCGTTGCCGCCACCCTCGACACCACCACCCTGACGATCACCCAACCGGCCGTCATCCCCAGAAGGGACCGAACCGATGGCATCTGACCCGCCCTTCGCGCCCCGGGCCATCATCGTGTGGAGCGGCAAGGGAGGCGTGGGCAAGAGCACCGTGGCCAAGGCCGTCTCCCGCGGCCTCAAGGCCCAGGGCATCCGAGCCGGTCACTTCGACGCCGACCTCACCGGCCCCTCCGCCCCCGCCCTCTTCGGCGTCGACGGCCGCCTGCGCGTGGCCGGCCAGCGCATCCAGCCCGCGATCAGCGCAGGCATCCCCGTGGTGTCCACCGGACTCCTCGCCGACGCCGACCGGCCCTTCATCTGGCACGGTCCTCTCCTGCGCGGCGCCATGTCCAGCTCCTCCACGACACCGACTGGGGCCTCCTGGACGCCCTCGTGGTGGACCTGCCCCCGGGCACCGGTGAACCGCAGCTCGCCGTGCTGGACGAACTCGACGTCGCCGGGGCCGTCATCGTCACCCCCCACGAACTGGCCCTCCTCGACGTCCGCCGGTCCCTGCGGATGCTCGAAGAAGCATCCGTACCGGTCGTCGCCATCGTGGAAGACCTCGCCGAAGCCATCTGCCCTTCCTGCGCCCACTCCTGGCCGCCGTTCCCCGGAACAGCCGGCGAGACCCTGCACGAGCTGCTGCCCGGCGCCCGCCTCATCCGTCTGCCCATCGACAGCCAGGCCCCCGAGATCGACGCCGACGGCAACACCGACGCCTCCCTCATCCGCCACCTCACCGAAGCCGGCCTGTACTGCGACCTCCTCGAGCTCCTCCCCACACCCTGACCACAACGGAAGGCCCCCTCCACATGCACCGCATGGACCCCCGCGTCGTCGCCCACTACGAGACCCACGACCAGACCGACCGCCTGCACGCCACCGCGACCGGCAGCCTCGAACTCGCCCGCACACAGCACCTCCTGCGCCGCCACCTGCCGCCCGCCCCAGCCCGCGTCCTCGACGTCGGCGGCGGACCCGGCATCCACGCCCGATGGCTGGCCAACGACGGGTACACCGTCCACCTCATCGCCCCCGTCCCCACCACCTCACCCAAGCCAGCTCCCACACGGTGTGCACCACCGAACTCGGCGACGCCCGCACGCTCACCGCCCCCGACGACTCGCACGACGCCGCCCTCCTCCTGGGCCCCCTCTACCACCTGCCCGACCGGCACGACCGCATCACGGCACTGCGCGAGGCGCAGCGCGTCGTACGCCCCGGCGGCCTGATCGCCGCCGCCGCTATCAGCCGGTACTCGCTCCTCCAGGACCACGGCACCGTCACCAGCCTGACCAGCAAGGACGTACGTCGACGCCTCGGTGCACGTCTCGCCAGCGGCTACCACCCCGAGCCCGACGCCGGCCCCACCGGACTTTTCACCGCCGCCTACTTCCACACCAGCGGCGAACTCCTTGCCGAAGCCACCGACGCAGGTCTGACCGGTGCTGTGCTGTACGGAGTCGAAGGCCCGGCCTGGGCGATCCTCAAGGGGATCGAGCGGCACACCGGCGAACCCCTCGGCGACCTGCTCGTCACCGCGCTCGAAGCAGCGCACCTCGCCGACCCGCACCCGGACACCGCCGACCTGTCCGCCCACATGCTCCTCGTTGCAACGGTCGTCTGACGGACCGGCCCGGCGCTGCGGGGTCAACGCTGAGCGCCGGGCATGGCAATGAGGGCGGGCTGGTGGGGGTCGATCCAGCCCGCGGTGGACGGCTGCAAGTCCATGTCCACCAGGAGCACGCCTTCACCGCCCCCGGCTCTGCGCGGCCATCGTCGACCGCCTCACCCTTCAACGGCACCATCATCGAGACCGGCACGGACTCCTACCGCCTCGCCAGCACCCGGGCACGAGCTGAGGATCCGGTGAAGGCCGGCTGAGCTCAGGGCGACCAGACATACGGTGTCGTCGTGGTGACCGCGTCTAGGCCAAGGCGGGTGAGGATCGGGGCGCTGTCGGCTGAGGCGTCGACGTAGACGTAGGGGACGTCGCGGGCAGCAGCGAGTTGGGCTCGGTGGGCGACCATGGCCCGGTAGATGCCCTGGCCACGCCATTCCTTGAGCGTTGAGCCGCCCCAGAGCCCGCCGAAGTCGACGCCGTCCTTGAACACCAGCCAGGCGGCGCAGACGACTTCGGTGCGTGCCTCGGCGACGAGGACGATGGTGTTCTCTGGGGCGTTCTCGATCCGGGCGGTCAGGTCGTCGGCGAGCCAACTCCAGTCCTCGTCCCAAACGGTGCTCTCCATAGCGGCGATGCGCTGGAGGTCTGATCTGGCGGTGACACGGCGGAGGGTCACGCCGTCGGGCAGGACGGGGTCGGCAGCAAGGTCTGCGGACTGCCCGATGAGAACGGTCTCGCTGTCCTCCGCGACGAAGCCAGCCGCCGTGAGTCGGTCGGTGAGGTCGGCGGGGAGATCACGGGCGCGAGTCTTCCATTCGACCGACTCACCACGGGCAGCGTAGAAGTCACGCTGCCGCGCAATGAGCGTGTCGAGTTCTGCCCCGCACACACCGAGGTCGCGTGGGCCCGTGACGAAGCCACGGTGCCAACCGACGACACGGGTCAATGGGCCGTCCTTTTCGACGCGGGCGCTGCCGCCAGGCGGGGTGACACCACGGAGTTGGGCGTCATACGCGGTGCAAAGTTCGTTGATCAGAGTGTCCTTCACTCGAACACCGTACGGACCGGGTCAAGTGATTAAAAACGCCGGTCGAAACCGCGCGAACATCAGCGGCTGCTCCTCTCACTGCCGCTACCTGGCTCGACGGCCAGCCACCCGCGGGTGGCTGGCCGTCCCCACGATCGCATCTACGCAGTGTCGTCATTCCTCATCCACATACCAGAGTGTGCGACATCCCGTGAGTTTCTGTGAGCCCCGCTAATTGTCCCCGTGGCCAGGGCGTTCTATCTCCTTGGCGTGTTCTTCGAGTTGGTGACGTAACTTCAGGATTCTTGAAGCGTTCTCACTTCGTCCGATCGATCTGTGATCGGGATGAAGGCGAGGAGGCTTGGGTTGGCGCTGGCAGCCGTACGCGACCTGCGCGAGTTCCGCGATCCGGTCTCGGCGGAGGTACTGGAGCAGTTCGAGACCGATGTGCTCGCCGGGTTCGTTCTCGCGCGGGCTTCGGCGGGGCTTGCGGACGGCACCATCCGCGGGGACGTCGGGCACCTGGACCAGATGCGGGCCTGGTTCGGCCGGCCGCTGTGGGATATGGAGCCGGCTGACGCCGACGGGTACTTCGGGAAGGTGCTGCGGGGTTCGCCGAGTGGCACCGGCTGGCCCGCGCGCAGGCGTTGACCACGTACTTCCTGTTCCTGGAGCTGCGGCACAAGGTCGAGATCCATCGGATGACCGGGCGGGTCGTCGAGTGCCCGATCGACGAGATGAACCGGCCGCGGGGATCCAAGGACGCGGCCTTGCGGATCCCGCCGACCGAGCCGGAGATCAAGACGTTGTTCACCGGCTGGGGCGGCGAGCTGGCGACCTGCCGCAAGTTCGCCCCGACCGCGCGGAACTACACCGCGGCGAAACTGATGTCCCAGGTCGGACTCAGGGTGAGTGAGGCGTGCAAGCTCGACCTGGCCGACATCAAGTGGGACCTGGGCCGCTTCGGCAAGCTCCACGTCCGCCACGGCAAAGGCGCCCGCGGCTCAGGCCCGCGCGAGCGGATGGTGCCGCTGATCAACGGCGCCGACCGCACACTGCGATGGTTCATCGAGGACGTCTGGGGCCAGTTCGACGACGACCACACCCGACCCGGAGCCCCGCTGTTCCCCTCCGAGCGCAAGAACACCGACGGCTCCTCGCGCCGCGTCGGCGACGACGCCTTGCGCAACGGCCTGGCCGCCGCAGCGAAGACCCATCTGCCCGGCTGGGCCGACACGCTGACGCCGCACGTCCTGCGGCATTTCTGCGCGTCCGAGCTCTACCTAGGAGGTCTTGATCTGCTTGGGATCCAAGCGGTCCTCGGACACTCCTGGATCGCCACCACGATGCGGTACATCCACGTTCAGCAGACCCGGGTCGAGGACGCCTGGGTGTCCGGGCAGCAGCGGGCCGCGAAGCGGCTGGAAGGACTGATGGGATGAAGTGGAACCTGCGGCTGACCGCCGCGAACAAAGGCATCTGGAAGGCGTCCGAACTCCAGCGGAGCCTGACCGAGCACGGCTTGGTGATCTCGGCCGGGAAGATGTCCGGTCTGTGGTCAGGCCAGCCGGTCTCCCTCAAGCTGGAGGACCTGGACGTGATCTGCGTCGTGCTCGGCTGCGAGATCGGCGATCTGCTGATTCCCGACCCCGGGAAGGTCAGCCGCCCAGGTCAGCAGGCTGGCGTTCAGGAGGCCACGACCGGCTCGGTGGTGGCCCCGGCCGTCGTGCCCAAGCGCCGCGACGGCCGTTCCCTGCCGCCGATGTGACCTGGTCACCATCACCATGGGGAAGATCAGCGAGAACAAGCCGGCGGCCTCCTGCTCAGGCTGATTCGCCTGGGGATAGTTGCCCGGCCGGTTCTGCCGAGGCTGCTACACCTACGGCCAGCAACACGCCGTCGGCGAATGCGTCGGCTGCCGGCGACAGGTCCCGGTCGATAACAAGCACGGCTACTGCCGGCTATGCCGGGCTCAGGCGACCTGGGCGATCAAGGCCAGCGGCAAGGCTTCGGTGATCGAGCCGTACCTACGGCAGGTGGCCTGTCAGCAGCTGTTCTTCGCGAACCTCCAGCGGCCCAAGAACGGCGGGCCGCGAGTCGGCAAGCCCGGGCGGCGCGTGCTGAAGCCGTCGCCGCTTCCCGAACCGTATCGCGTGATCACGACATCAACGCAACTGACGCTGTTCACTGCCACTCGGGACTTCCGCCGGTTCGACCGCAAACTCCACGCCGACCTGGCCAACCCCTGGCTGGTCCGGGCCCAGCAGGCCGCTCGGGCCCTGGGCGAGGCCCGCGGCTGGAACCGCTGGATCACCAGCGACGTGAACCCAGCCCTGGTCATCGTGCTGTCCGGCTTCCGCGAAGGTGAGTCGATCCGATACTCCGAGCTCTTCCCGGCCCTGCGAGTCCGTGGGCTTCCCGTCGTGCGGACCGCCGAAGTCCTCGACCGTCTCGGCCTGTTCGTCGACGACCGGGCCCCCGCCGTCGACCGGTGGTTGGAGCGAAAACTAGACGGGATGGCCCCGGGCATCCATCGCGCCGTCGAAGCCTGGGTTCGCACTCTCCTCGACGGCGGCCTGCGGTCCGAACCTCGCTCCCGGCACACGACTTGGCCTACCTGGGTGAGATCCAGCCGGTGCTGCTGGAGTGGTCCAGGCGCTACGACCACCTGCGAGACGTCACCCGGGAGGACATCATCGCGGCCCGGGACGCTGTCACCGGCAAACAGCGCGAAAGCCGGATCGTCGCGCTGCGATCACTGTTCCGGCACACGAAGAAGAACGGCCAGATCTTCCGCAACCCCACGATCCGCATCCGTGTCCCCCGGCAGACCGGCGGCGTCCTCCAGGCTCTTGTCCAGGTGGACATCGACGAGGCCATCGCCACCGCCACCACCCCAGACATCCGGCTCATCATCGCCCTGGCCGCCGTCCACGCGGCACGGCCGAAGACGATCCGCACCATGCAGCTGGAGGACGTCGACCTGGGCAACCGGCGCATCACCGTCGGCGGCCACCTCCGCCCACTCGACGACCTCACCCACCGCGCGGTCCTGGACTGGCTGGACTACCGTCGCAGCCGCTGGCCGAACACGGCCAACCCCCACCTGCTGATCACCCAGAAGACAGCCGTCGAACTCGGCCCAGCCGGCAAGCTCTGGACCACCCGGGCCACCCTCACCGCCACCCTTGAACGGCTCCGCGTCGACCGTCAGCTTGAAGAGGCCCTCACCCACGGCGCCGACCCGCTCCACCTCGCGCTCGTCTTCGGCATCGACGAGAAGACTGCCATCCGCTACGCGGACTCTGCGCGAGCACTGCTGGAACAGGCAGCCGAGCACTCGACAGTGCCCTCGGCAAAAGAACTTGGCCCGGAGCGCGGAGCCTTGAAGAATGACGGCCATGCGGATTCGACAGGCAGGGCCTGATGATGCCTCGGCGGTCGCTGGTGTCCACGTGCGCTCCTGGCAGGTGGCCTTTGCCGGTCTTGTTCCGCAGGACTACCTCCACGCCATGGACCCAAGCCACGAAGAGTCCGGCTGGAAGTCACGTATCGCAGCTACACAGTGGCCATCGTCGGGGGTGCTGGTAGCCGAAACTGAGGCGGGGATCGTCGGGTTCGCAAGTTTCAGCGCGTCTGAGGAGAGCTCTGCCATCGCGGAAATCGGCACGCTCTACGCAATGCCCGAGGTCTGGGGCGCTGGGATCGGAAAGCAGTTGATGGCGGCAGCCTTGACGACTCTCGGACAGGCGGACTACGCACAGGCCGTCCTGTGGGTACTCGAAGACAACGAACGAGCCCGGCGCTTCTACGAGGCCGCCGGTTGGCGCCCCGGCGGCGCGGCAGTGGTGGACACCACCGGCGGGGCCGCTCTCAACAAGCTGCGCTACGGCCACCCTATTGGTTAACCCGCTTACCCTCTCGGCCGCCCAGAGAGCCAGGCAGCGGCGTGGTCGTGAGTTGGGGTCAAACTCGCGGAACCAGCACCGTGAAGCACGGCGACCGACCCTTGGGTTCCCACCAAGAACCCTTTTGCGTGAACCCGCGGGACTCCCGGCCCTGTACGACTCCGTTGGGAAATCCGTAAACCGGCTGTCTGGTGGCGGTCGGACTGGCGTGATCATTCCGATGGTCGGGCAGGCGGATGGGGGCTGGGTGTCGCTGGAGTCGCGGGATGACCGTGGTGTGCCGGAGCTGACGGCGCGCGTGGTACGGGCGTCCTTCCCGAAGGGCACGATGGCGGTCCGCATCCGAGAGGCACTCGGTCCGCTGTTCGAGGACGAGTCCTTCGCCGAGGCGTTCCCCAAGCGAGGCCGGCCGGCGATATCCCCGGGTGCGCTGGCGTTGGTGTCGGTGCTGCAGTACGCCGAAGGGCTCACCGACCGCCAGGCCGCCGAGCAGGTCCGGGCCCGGATGGACTGGAAGTTCCTGCTGGGCCTTGAACTGGACGACCCGGGGTTCGATTTCTCGGTACTGAGTGACTTCCGCTCCCGTCTGGTCGGGCACGGCCTGGAGGAGAGAGTCCTGGAGCTGGTCCTGGCCCGATGCTCCGAACTGGGGTTGCTGCGCTCGGCGGTCGGCAGCGGACCGATTCCACTCATGTTCTGGCCGCAGTGCGGACGTTGAACCGGATGGAGTTCGTGGCGAGAGTCTGCGCGCTGCCCTCGAAGCCATGGCGGCAGCGGCACCACAGTGGCTGTCGCCCTTGGTCACCGCAGACTGGATCAAGCGCTACGGGGCGCGGATCGACTCCTACCGCTTCCCCAAAGGGGACAACGTCCGCACCGAGTGGGCCGAACAGGTTGGCCGGGACGGCTTCACGATCCTGGACGCCATTCACGCGCCCGGTGCGCCGCGGTGGCTGCGGGAGATCCCCACGGTTCAGGTCCTTGGCCGGGCCTGGGCCGAGCAGTACCACCGTGATGACAAGGGGGTGCGTGAACCGCCCCGGGTCAGGTGGAGGCTCGATTTCATGAAAGGATCGAGTCATGGCACGACCTTCCCGTTACCCGCTTGAGCTGCGCCGACGTGCG